>DDVI01000101.1 GCA_002345205.1 Bdellovibrionaceae bacterium UBA2316
CAAGAAAGTCGGAAGAACCAAAAATTTAGAACAAAAATGGATAAGTATCACTTCAGGTTGTGAAAACGGAGCCATATTTTTAAGAGTAATGGATTCGGGAAAAGGAATAGCTCCGGATATTGAGGAAAAAATATTCCAACCGTTTTTCACGACAAAAGTTGTTGGGGAAGGGACTGGTCTGGGTCTTTCGATAAGCAAGGGAATCCTAGAAAATCATAATGCCTCGATTCAAATAAATAGAAACTTCAAAAACACATGTTTTGAAATCAAATTTCCGCTACATTTAACCAAAGACGCTGCAGCTTAAAAAGGATGTTTGCTTGGACGATTTTGAGAGAGAGTTAAAAATAGGTTTTTTGGTCGAAGCAAAACAGGCGACGGCAGACGTTGAACAATGTTTTTTAGACCTAGAAACCAATCCTGAAGATGAAGACACCATTAACAAGATATTTCGTCTTGCGCATAATTTAAAAGGTTCTTCCAAAGCAGTTGGATTTAGTGAATTAGGTGACTTCACCCACGAATTCGAATCTTTTATTTTAAGAATTAAAAACAAAGAATTGAAAGTGACTGGTAAAGTCGTAAGTATCCTTTTGCAAGGTAACGACCACATAGTAAAAACGTTAGATTTTCTATCCGACGATATAAATGCATCTGTCCAGCCTTCTCCCTTGGTTGAGGAAATGAAATTTTATTCTGAGGCCCAAAACGAACCACAGGAATCAGTCGTTGAAAAGGTGCCAGAGGAAAATAAGGATAATGAAGAAAAGCCAGGCAAAGCGTCTTTGGAATTGGAATTAGAAAAGGAACTTGTTCCGGATATTGATCACAGTGTCGAGTTAGCTCATCAGCCAGCTATTCTTCCTGACTCACAATCTAGTGTTCCAGTTCAAGAAAAAAAATCAGCGCCCTCAGCGCCCACTGATGATACGTTACGCGTTTCCCTGCAAAAAGTAGAAAATTTGATAAATTATGTTGGCGAGATGGTCATTCTACAAAGTGGATTGAAGGAACAGGCGTTAATGTCAAATTCGCTTGGTCTAAAGAAACTTGTTCAACAGTTAAACAAAGTGAGTAAAGAAATACAAGAAACGTCAATGAGTTTAAGAATGGTTCCGATAAAACCAGTTTTTCAGAAAATGCAGAGGATCGTTAGGGATACGTCACTGGCATTAGGGAAAGAAGTCGGTATTCAGCTGATGGGAGAAGACACTGAAATTGATAAAACAATCCTCGAGAAAATCAGCGATCCATTAGTGCATTTAATTCGAAATTCAGTGGATCATGGAATTGAAATAGAGGCCCTTCGCAAAGAAAGAAAAAAGCCTTTAAAGGGATCGGTAATTCTAAGATCATTTCACCAAAGTGGCAAATTAGTAATCGAAGTCGTTGATGATGGCGGCGGCTTAGATGCTGAAAAATTAAAGAAAAAAGCCATTGAGAAAAAAATCATTACGGCGGATACACGCCTGACAGAGACTGAAGCGTTTAACCTAATTTTTGCACCTGGTTTTTCTACCAAAGAACAAGTAACCGACGTTTCAGGTCGCGGTGTGGGGATGGACGTTGTTAAGACGAACATTTTGCAACTAGGAGGCGAGGTTCAAATCGAGTCAAAACTGGGATTTGGATCTACGTTCCGAATTATTTTGCCGTTAACGCTGGCTATTGTCGATGCCATGATACTGATGTATTCGAATCAAAAATTCGTTGTTCCAGTAAATCAAGTCTATGAAACGGTAAAGCCTGACAAAGATAATATTAGAAATTCATCTTTAGGTGATATTTTAATTTTAAGGGAAGAAAATTTACCATTATTTAGATTAGGAGATTTTTTCTCGATTAAAAACTCAAATCCAATTGAGTCAATGATCGCAATCGTAGTGCGGGTGGGTACAACCCCATTTGCCTTTATGGTTGACGATATCATTGGTCAGTCACAAGTAGTCGTAAAACAACTTGGACCTGAACTCCAAGGAATTCCGGGAATTAGTGGAAGCACAATATTAGGAGATGGAAAACCGGCATTGATTATAGAGCCACCCGATTTGTTAAAGCGGTCTCGCGGTAATACTTCAAAAGGCAATCATGAAAGGATCCAAAAATGAAACGTCAAAAGAGCATTTTAGTTTTAGACGATGAACCTGAAATTGGTGAAGTGATTTTAGATATATTGAACCCGGTATATCAAGAGGTTGTTTTTTGTTCTTTGCCAAGTAAGGCAAAAGAGCTTGTAACTGAAAGATCATTTTCAATGATATTGACCGATGTACAAATGCCAGAATTACGCGGGCAAGACTTTGTGAAATTTGTGAGGTCGATAGGCCGAATTGATCCGATTATTTTTATTACTGGAAACGCAACAAAAGACTTTTTGTTGTCAGCCGTCCGCTTGGGGGCAAGTGACGTTATCGAAAAGCCCTTCGAGATTAGCGAATTATTACAGACGATTGATAGAGCATTCGAGTTAGAAAAAAGGCGATACCAGTTATATGAAACCATCTTCACTAAAGAAAATGCAGAGAATTCAATTGGTGGACAAAAAAGAATGATAGGACTTCTGCAGGTTGTAAACGACAAAAAGTCTGAAGGCTAAATTTAGTAGGAAATAGGAAGTGTACAATGAATGGCTCGATAAAACAAAATAACAATCATTCTGATGACAGCAGATATTTGTGTTTTATGCTTGGTAAAGAGAAATTTGGGATTCCTCTATTGCAAGTTAAAGAGGTGATTGCCCAAACTAACATCACGGCCATACCTCAAGCTCCCGCGTACTTTAAGGGAATTATGAATCTAAGGGGCCAAATTGTATCTGTTATCGATTTGCGAAGCAAACTCAAGATCGTTAGTTCAGAAGTGAATCAAGAAGGCGCCATAGTTATTTTAGATATCAGTGGGCTTTCCTTGGGTGTAGTCGTTGATTCTGTCGACTCAGTGGTTGTTTATCCAGAAGGGGTCATTAGCCCACCTCCCGATCATGATAGCGGTCTAAAAGTTGAATATATCGTTGGCGTCGCTCGTGAGAAAGACCACATAACTTTGATCTTGGACTTACAGAAAGTCTTAAATACTGAAGACATGAAGTCTCTTCGTAAAAATCAAAAGGTTGCCTAGTAGGGCTCTAGAGGAATTGATGGATAATAAACGTGTATTAGTTGTAGATGATGAGCCATTTATGCGAACCCTTTTGATCGATTTGATTAGCGATCTTAATGTTCAAAGCGATGAGGCCGAGGACGGAATGGTTGCTCTGGAGCGGCTTAAACAGAATGAGTATCATTTGGTAATTAGTGATATTCGAATGCCAAATTTGGGAGGAATAGAGCTTCTTGAAAATGCACTCAAATTAAACATTTTAACGCCGTTTATTTTTCTTACCGGATATAGTGACGATTTGATGATATTAAAAGCAATAAAATTGGGGGCTGTTGATTTTATTGGTAAGCCGTTCCTACCCGTTGAGCTAAGCAATGTTATCTCTAGGACCCTTGAACTTGGGCAAAGACGACTGGAAATCGCCAATGAGATTCGCCTGAATAGTCCCCATTTATTACCTAAAAAGAAACAGTAATTAGTCTCCGAAAACTGTAAGTTTTTTCTGTAAATCTTTAAGAAGTGATTTAATTTCTTGCAGTTGTTCTTGGTCACGGCTCATTTTGCCGTCATATTTTTGAGTTAGGTCATTCCAGTAACAAAGTGCCGAATGGACGTCGCTGTTCAATTCTAACCAGCGTTCTTTAAACCTCTGGTCCTTCACGGGAGGGGCTGCCGGCGCGGGTTTGTCGGCCGATTTACGCCCTTTAGGCTTTGGATTTTGAGTGTTTTTGTCTTTAATCGTCATCTGTTCCAGTTCTTCAATTCAAATCTTAGGAGTAAGGACGACAGTGCACCAAATAAAAGTTTTTTTGACAAGAAAATATTTGAAAAAAAATTTGATAACCCCTTGAAAAAGAACTACTTTGAAGGACTATTCTTTATAAAGGAAGTCGCATGTCCCAAGAAATTATTTACACTATGAAAGGGGTTTCAAAAGTATATCCCCCTAATCGCTATGTGCTTAAAAATATATACTTGTCCTATTTCTATGGCGCCAAAATTGGCGTTCTTGGTTTGAACGGTTCAGGAAAATCATCTTTGCTCAGAATTATGGCGGGTGAAGATAAAGAATTTTTAGGTGAAGCCTTCCCCGCGAAACAAATGCGAGTCGGTTATTTGAAGCAAGAACCAGAACTTGATGAGAACGCGACCGTAAAAGAAAATATTTTCTCTGGCATGGGTGAATTGCCTAAATTGATGAAAGAATACAACGCGATCTCGGAAAAATTTAATGACCCAGAATTAGATCCCGATGTGATGAATGACCTGATTGAAAAGCAGGGTGCGCTCCAAGAAAAAATTGAAGCATTAGGTGGCTGGGAAGTTGATCAGAAAATTGAATACGCAATGGATGCCTTACGTTGTCCAGATGGTGAAGCGATCGTAAAGCCCCTCTCTGGTGGTGAAAAACGCCGTGTGGCTTTATGCCGTTTGTTATTAAGTGAACCAGATATTTTGCTACTTGATGAGCCTACGAATCACTTGGATGCAGAAAGTGTGGCCTGGCTTGAACAGTATTTACACAAGTTCCCGGGAACGGTGATCGCAGTTACGCATGATCGATATTTCTTGGATAATGTTGCGGGTTGGATTCTGGAACTTGATCGCGGTGAAGGTATTCCGTTCAAAGGAAACTACACGTCGTGGTTAGAACAAAAAGACAAACGCTTGTCTCAAGAACAAAAAGAAAATACTCGTCGTAACAAGACGCTCGAACGCGAATTAGAATGGGTTCGCATGAATCCAAAAGCCCGTCAGTCGAAATCTAAAGCTCGTGTATCTGCATACGAAAGCTTACTGAAAGAAGCGTCACCAGAGAAAATTGCGGAAATGCAAATCTATATCCCGCCAGGACCTCGCTTGGGAGACATCGTAATTGAGGCTAAAGATATCGTGAAAGGATATGGAAAAAAATTACTATTTGATCATGTGAACTTTACCATTCCTAAAGGTGCAATTGTGGGGGTCATTGGGCCGAACGGTGTAGGTAAATCGACATTGTTCAAAATGATCGTAGGTAAGGAGCAAGTGGACAGTGGTTCTTTCAAAGTTGGAGAGACTGTTAAAATGGCTTACGTGGATCAGACCCGTGAAACGTTGGACCCTAATAAATCTGTATTCCAAGAAATTTCAGAAGGTAGCGATACGATTAAGCTCGGTATACGTGAAGTGAATGCTCGCCAGTACTTATCATGGTTTAACTTTTCAGGTGGTGATCAAGAGAAGAAGGTCGGAGCCTTATCCGGTGGTGAGCGAAATCGCGTAAACATGGCGAAAATCCTAAAACAGGGTGCCAACCTATTGCTATTGGATGAGCCAACGAATGACTTGGACGTAAATACTATGCGTGCCCTTGAGGAAGCGTTGTTAGAGTTCGGTGGGTCTGCGGTCGTAATTTCCCATGATCGTTGGTTCTTAGACCGAATTTGTACGCATATCATGGCATTTGAGGGCGATTCCAAAGTCGAATTCTTCGCAGGTAACTTTACCGAATACGAAGAAGATCGTAAAAAACGTTTCGGCGATCAAGCGCCAAAACGAATTCGTTTCCGTGACATTTTAACTTAAGTTTATTTCTAAAGACATAGAGAGCGCGTGTCGTGCGCTCTCTATTGTTTCTTCAATACCGTCGCTAAGCACTCATAGGACTGTTTCAGTTCTAAAAAGGCCTGTGCCGATCCAGAATGTGTGTCGGGGTGTTTAACTAATGCTAGTTTTCTATACGCCTTTTTAAGTTCGTCCGCCGTGAAATCTTCAAGTAAAAATACCTTTTCGTTGATGAAGTAGCTCATGGCTCGTGTTTGTTTTTCATTTAGCTTATGAGGTACTCCCTTTGGTCGAGTAGGGGGCTTCGCAGGGGTTGCGGTAGAATTTTCCTTCGACTGTACCTTTTTTGCCCAACCATTGGTATCGCTTGCGGTGTATTTCTGGGAAGTTTGAAAGCGCCGATACGGTGTTTCGCTCATTTTTGTCTTCGATACTGTAAATGAATTTGGGTTCTGTTCAAACAGGCGCTGACGTAGTTGATTGAACTCTAGATTATCTTTTGGGGGTGTATTTATAGAGGAAAATGCATCTTTCACAGAGGAATTGCCGGTATTTTTGTTCGATTTTTCTATTTTTTCTCTAAGGATTTCGGCGAATGACCCTGTCGACATACTCTTTTATCGGTAAGAAAACGATAAGAAATAGCCCAGAAACCACAGGGAGAGCCGATTTTTGGTCATTTTCCCTTCGGTTTCATAGAGAAAATGCAGTACACATTAAAAAAAAATCAAAGGTCGTGCATTTTTTTTTGGACAAACCTCTAGTTATCGTGAACACTAGGTCCATCAGTCATAAAACAACTCATTAACGAAAGGGAAATGACATGGCAAAAAAGACTACAAAAAAAGCAGCTAAAGCTACTAAAAAAGCAGCTCCTAAAAAAGCTACTAAAATGAAAGCTGCTCCTAAAGCTAAAGCTACTAAAAAAGCAGCTAAGCCAGCTAAAGCTAAAAGAAAACCAAATCCAGCTTTATTACAAAAGCTAACTCCTTCTGATGCATTAGCGGCAGTTGTTGGTGGCGCTCCACTTCCTCGTTCACAAGCTCTTAAAAAAGTTTGGGACTATATCAAAAAATACAACTTACAAGATGCAACTAACCGTCGCAAAATCAACGCTGATGACAAATTGAAAACTCTTTTCGGTAAAGCTTCAGTTGGTATGTTAGAAATCGGTGGCATCCTAGCGAAACACCTTAAGTAATTATTAGTATCTAATAATTGTTTAGAAATAAGCCCGGGCGAACCCCGGGCTTTTTTTTTGAAAAAGGTTCAGGAAGATATCGGTGAGCTGCATTGACATCGCGTTTCAATCAGAACTGATTTCTTATGGGCATCTTGAGCGCAGCCTAATTGTAAAGTGTTCAGCAATGCCCATCGAAGCGAAGTCACTGGCAGTCAGGTCCGAGCACCGATAGTTTGTATTCTATCATCTGGCTTTACATTCCAGAGGGGGTTTGTTAGTGTCGCCTGGTAGCCAAAATCATTAAGGAACCTCCATGTCTGTAAAGCCGCTTTCTTTAGACGAACAGAAGAAAATGAGACTTGTTTGTAAACTTGCCGCGCAAACACGCGAGTATATCGCTCCTTATGTAAAAGCGGGTGTGTCCTTAATTGAAATCGATAAAATTATTTATGATCACACAAAGACATTAGGATGTGAACCGGCCACATTAGGTTATCGTGGTTACCCGGCATCCTGCTGTACGAGCGTTAACGATGTAATCTGTCACGGAGTCCCCGATGATTACGTTTTACAAGATGGCGATATCGTTAACGTCGATATTACTCACAAGCTAGACGGCTTTTTTGGGGATACGTCGAAAACATTTTTAATTGGAAATGTTTCAGAAGACGCAAAAAAGATCGTAGATATTGCTAAACGTGCAATGGATGTGGGCATCGAAGCTATCACACCGAATGGTTACACCGGTGACATTGGATTTGAAATTAATAAATTCGCAACTCGAAATGGGTGTTCAACGGTTAAGGAAATCGGTGGGCATGGGATCGGTCGCGTATTTCACACGGAGCCTTTTATTCCTTCGTTTGGTAAAAAAGGTAAAGGCGAAAAATTAGTTCCATTTCATTGTTTCACTGTTGAACCAATGGTGAATTTAGGAACGGACCAAATAGTTGAGTTTCCTATTAAAGGTTCTCAACATCATTATTACAAAACTAAAGATAAAAAACTGTCGGCACAATTTGAACATACAATTTTGCTTACAGATACAGGTTATGAAATTTTAACGGTTCCTTAGGAACCTAGGAGAAAATACATGGCATCTACTCAAGCTGCGGGACGTACTAACACTAAAACAAAAATGAAACCGACTATCAAAGGTTCATACGATAAACAGACTCACTCTGTGGATTACAAAGTTTGTCGTGAAGCGATGGAGAACCCAGAGGTATTTGAAAAAATGGCTCTATGGGGTCGCGAAGAAATCAAAATCGCTGAAACAGAAATGCCAGGTTTGATGGCGCTTAGAAAAGAATTCGGTAAACAACAACCACTGAAAGGTGCGCGTGTTACGGGTTCATTGCATATGACAATCCAAACGGCCGTATTGATCGAAACTTTGATCGCATTAGGTGCTAAAGTTCGCTGGTCATCGTGCAACATCTTCTCAACTCAAGATCACGCAGCGGTTGCAATGGCAGCAGCGGGTGTTCCTGTGTTTGCATGGAAAGGTGAAACAGAAGCGGAATACAGCTGGTGTATTGAACAAACTATCACAGGCTGGGGATCAGAAGGCTACAACATGATCCTTGATGATGGTGGCGATTTAACAAACATGATGCACGAGCCTCGTTTTGCAAAAGAACTTAAAAAAATCATCGGTGTTTCTGAGGAAACAACAACAGGTGTTCATAATTTAGAAAAAATGTTGGCTAAAGGTTTACTAAAAATCCCGGCAATCAACGTCAACGATTCAGTGACTAAATCTAAATTCGATAACTTGTACGGTTGCCGTGAATCATTGTCGGATGGTATCAAACGCGCGACAGACACTATGGTTGCTGGTAAAACAGTAGTGGTTGCTGGTTACGGCGACGTTGGTAAAGGTTCTGCGAATTCACTTCGTGGTTTCGGCGCCCGTGTACTTGTAACTGAAATCGATCCAATTTGTGCTCTGCAAGCAGCGATGGAAGGTTTTGAAGTTACAACTATGGATGAAGCCTGCGCGGCAGCTGATATTTTCGTAACAGCAACCGGCTGCTGCGATATCATCACTGAAAAGCATTTCAACAAAATGAAAAACAACGCGATCGTGTGCAATATCGGTCACTTCGATATTGAAATCGATATGCCATGGTTGAATAAAAATTCAAAAATTCGTGAAATCAAACCGCAAGTTGACATCCATACTTTAAAAAATGGTCGTCAAATTATCGTATTGGCAAAAGGTCGCTTAGTGAACCTAGGCTGCGCTACCGGTCACCCAAGCTTCGTAATGAGTAACTCATTCACGAACCAAGTGTTGGCTCAAATTGAACTTTTCACTAACCGTGATAAGTACCAAGAAATCGGCGTATATCGCCTGCCAAAACACTTAGACGAAAAAGTAGCCGCATTACATTTAGACAAACTAGGTGTGAAGCTAACTAAACTTTCAACTAAGCAATCAAAATACTTGGGCATGAACACAGAAGGCCCATTCAAGCCAGAACACTACCGCTACTAAATTTAGCCAAAAGGTGCCATAGCCAAAAGGTGCCAGGTCCTGTTTGTCGTTTAGCTTACGCTAACGACAAACAGGACCTGGCACCTTTTTTTTTGATATCGTCTAGTCTTAATTTAGTTTCTTTGCGATATACGGGTAGAGCGAGAATGAGAAGCCGAATACGATGTGAGCGGCCGAATCCCAGAACAGTGGGACTTCTCGATTCCAGATATCTACTCCGTGGAGAGTGTTCATAAGAAACGGTATTAATACATATGGTCCAATCATTGAGATGATTCCTAGTGCAAGTCCTAGCTTTAATGATTGATTTGTCGTTTGAATCGCAAACTTTTTTGCCAAAAAGCCAAACACAAAGCCCCATAAAAGTGATGGGCCTGCTTGGTGTAGAATCAAGCCGGCGATCAAAGCGCCAAGTTGGAAATTAGGAAGTGCACTTTCGCCAAAAACCATCGACCCAATAACTTGAACTGGATAGAGAGGGCTTTTTCCTAAGAAGACGGCAAATACTAACATTACAACGACGGCCATGATAAGTCCTGCGGCCTGTCCAGTTAAAATACCTGCGATTATTGGCTTATCCAAAGTAGCTGATTGAGAGCGGATTTTATTATTGAGCGTGACTTCCATATTTCCTCCTAGGTGGAATGTCTTGTTTTCATTTATATTCTAATACATAATAAAAACAGTAAATACTGTTTAAATTGTTTAAATGGAATGTGACTATGAGTGGATTACATAAGAACCAACAAAAGATACTTGATTACTTGTTAGAACATAAGGACGGCGCTACGGTGGACGAGCTAGCAGAGTATCTGAGGGTCACAAAGACCGCGGCGAAGGAACATATTCTGAAAATAGAACATCTGGGCTATTTATCATACTTAGATTCCAGTGGATCAGTAGGTCGTCCTAAGCGCCGCTATTTATTGTCGCAAAGTGGAATGGATGTGTTTCCTAAGCAGTACTCGTGGTTATCGAACGTGGTTCTTGAATATTTAGCCGAGTCGACTGGGCCGGATACTGTTGTTGATATGATGGACAGTTTAGCAGAGAAGGTTGCTAAATCGATGAGGTCTAAATTCATTAACGCAAAAACCACAGCAGAATTATTAAAGCTAATTACCGAAGCGCTAAACGAACTCGGTTATCGATCCAGCTTAAAGCAAAGTGATCTCCGTAAAGGAGCAATTATCGAAGCCACAAATTGTGTATATCATTCAGTAGCTCAAAAACACCCGACATTATGCCGATTTGATGTCAAATTCATTGAAAATGCTACAAACGGAATGAATGTAAAATTAGAAAGCTGCATTGCAAAAGGTGGTGCCGTGTGCCGATTTTGTATCCGAAAAAAATAAACGACAAACAGGACCTGGCACCTTTTGGCTAGAGCTTCAAATGGCTCATGTAGAATTTGAGTTCGTTGATGCTTTCTCGGATGTCGTCTAGGGCGCGGTGTTTGTTTTGTTTTTTGAATTCGATGTTTCTGGCGTTGAAGGCGATTTTCCATGAGGTCACATCTAGCATTCGGTAATGTAATAGTTGAGCGAAGTCGGGAAAGTCTTTGTTGATGAATAGGCGATCTTGACCGATGGAGTTTCCCGCAAGGATCGGTTTATCTTTTTTGTCTGGGAAAAATTCAGTTACTAACTGGATCAAGTCAGATTGTACATCCGAGGGGTCTTTACCTGATGGAACTTTTCCAGATAATCCTGATTCACCGTGGTGTTTTTTGTTCCAGTCGTCCATTCTGTCCAAATAGATTTGCGGTTGTTTAACGACCGTTTCGTACGTGGCCAATTCTTTGAAATTAGAATCTGTGATAATTGCGGCCGCTTCGATGATAACTTCCGTTTCAACGTTGAGGCCGGTCATTTCTAGATCGATCCAAAATAGATTCGAGGACATTATTTTTTATCTGCCTTTTTAGTCGTCGTCATATCGCTAGTTTTAGCTTCATCAACTTTAGTTGCTTTAGCGATTTTGTAGTCTTCTTTGTTCTTTTTATTTAAATCATCAAGAGCTTTAGTGATCGCAGCTTGGTCAAGAGTTTTACCATCTTCAGCCACAAGTTTCATTGAGCCGATTTCAACGTTGCACGTTTTGATACCTGGTAAACCACAGACAGCGGACTTGATCATGTTTTTGCAACCCGAGCAGCTCATGCCTTCGATAGTGTATTCGTAGGTATCTGCCATTGCTGTTAAACCAAAAAATGAAAGAATAATTAGTAATTTCATAGAACTTCCTTTGTTTGCACAGTCCATCCTAGTTGTCCCAATTTGATACGTCAACAGTAAGAAAACTCTGATATCCCAAGCCAAATGAAATTAAACCGGACGAAACTGCGGTGGGGCCGAAAATTGTTAGTGAGCTGTCGCCTTCTCTTCAGAGGCAATTTACCTTGGAATTCGCTAGACTAATAGAAATGTTCTATAGTCAAAGAGGCTTTGTATGAATAAGTCTGTGCTGTTTTTTCTGGTCGTGGCGGGATTTCAATTACCTGTTCAAGCCAAGTCCGCAAATTCGTGTCAGCAGTTCTATTTGTTTAATCGTGCTTGGCTATCCTCGCAATCGGCCAAGGTTAGAAGCTATGTTAGGAACTCGAAACAAGAAAAAGCCATCGAAGACATTTTGTTAACCACAAACAAAGATCCCCGCGATTTAGTATCACCTCTAGAAACGGAGACATTCACTATTCAAATTGTCGATTAAGGTTTAGCGGCTCATACTCCCGTTGAAGTCATCATGACAGATAAGGTTACTAAAGAAACTCAGGTTCTATTGTCGTCGCTTAAACTGCAAGAATTGCGTTTAAAGGATTCTGAAAAACGGGACGTTTATGCACCAACAATTACAAAATATTTGAATGACAACACAGTATTGCCAGTTGGAATCCAATTAAGCCCACTTCGTGATTACTTGATCGTTAAAGTTTCCTCCGAAGGCAGTATCGATGGCCACACACTAGCGATCATTGATTTAAAAAATAAAAAAACTTATTCAAGAAATCGAAAATGCCGGATCTAACGACGTCGTGTGGATTTCGCCGACCCAATTCACATTTAGAACTCATGAAGTCGGTATTCCTGTATTTATGGGTACAATCGTGCCAAATGGTGTAAAGGTTGAACCTTCTAAACTGGGACGCATGCGTTCAAGCAATGATCAGCAATGGTATTACAATGTCACGCCTCAAGACGGATTGGTTCTGGTAAGCACGATCAGCGGCCAAAAATTTCGACTTCCCGATATGGAAATTGTAGACATTTTGCCCTCGAAAGAAGAATCAAATTCTGTTTGGATCAAAACCAATGGAACGGCGGGTTTCATGGAACTTGTCAAAGTGGACTTGCAGCCCGGAATGGCATTGCCTAAAACCATCGTTAAAGAAGGCACGACCGTCATAGACAAAGTTATAGTCGGTAAAGAGTACGTTCAGTACGATCGTTATTTAGGTGCCGATCGCTGGGTTAATTTTATAGATCATAATGGAAAGCTGTTGGCTGAAGTTAAAGCGCCCGACTGTTGTGCGATTTCTGGTGCCAAGTACGATGCCGTTACACAAACGGTTACTATGGTTTTACAATCGCCCGTTACACGCCGTATGAATTGGACATTTGATTTACGTAAAAAAGAATGGATAGCCGAAGACGCTAATACTATCAAAGCCGCTCGTAATCCTGGCCAAGATATGATGATCGTAAATGGCGAGCGTTTCATAACCCGCTATGAGTCCTATCGCAGTAAAGACGGTACGATGATTCCGATTCGTATCACATTCAAAGAAGGCGCCGAGCTGAGTGGCAAAGCACCTACGTTGATGGAAGGCTATGGCGGTTTCGCATTGAATAACTATTTCCATCCGGCATACGAGCGAATGACATTTGAATTTATAAAATCGGGCGGTGTTCATTTGGCGCCCGCACTGCGTGGAAGTTATTTCTTTGGTGAAAAATGGCACGAACAAGGGCGCGGATTGAAAAAACAAAATGTAATTGATGATTTTATTGGTGCCGCGGAATGGGCCATTGCCAATGGTTTCACGATACCTGATTTTTTAGCGATCTCTGGCGCATCCCACGGCGGATTGCTGGTGGCTGCCGCGATCACGCAGCGGCCTGATCTATTTGGTTTAGCCTTTCCTCAATATGGACCGAATGCGTTTCATGATAAGCCAGATTTAGATCCTATATCAACTCCACTACAGAAATTAGAATATGCGGATTTAATCAGCGATCCCATCGCGCAAGAAAATGCGAGAACAATTTCGCCAGAACTCAGAGCAGTTAAACAAAAATATCCGATGACGGTGGTAATTACAGGTCGTCGCGATTCCCGAGTGAATCCAATTCATTCCTATAGATTTTTTGATAAACTTCGCCAAAATCAAACGGGCGATCAGCCCATCCTGTTATACACCCAAAATAATTCTGGCCACTGGATGACAAGTATTCCGCGCCAAGATTTTTTAGGATGGCGGTCTCGATCAATATTCTGGTCAGTTCTATTCAAAAAAATGAATATGGATATTACACCGTAGCTAACTTGTTCTGACGCACGTAAAGAACAAGTCGTAAATTGATTTACACGTATTCAATATTCGCTAACCTTATTTTTACAGAGGTGAGTGATGCTTAAAATTTTTCTACTTGGCATAATGTGCTCGATGATCGCTTTTTCTTTTGAATGGAACCCAAAATATAAAGTCATGATCGTTAATGGTGATTTAGTTAAAGAAACGGATCCTGTAGCCAAAAGCACCGTCTTATTGATCGGAAAGATAGCACGGCCTTCCTTCACGTGCAGCGGCGTTTTGATTCAACGAGATATTATTTTAACGGCGGGACACTGTTTGGGGGCTCCAGGGTGGGCTCAGTTAGAAGCTCACTTTAAAACAGATAAACGGAAGAAAGGTCCAGTCATTCCGGTGATCAAACAGTTGCGTCCCTGGGCAAAACAGCCATTTGAGCGTGCGTTCGATCAGGATGATATCGCCGTATTGAAACTAAAAACGGCGGCGCCGGCCAACTATGAAATAGCAGAACTGTTAGATGATCCGTCAGTTATAAAAAATGGAATGACATTAATTCAAGCTGGCTATGGTCGAAATATCATTAAGGATTCATTTATGAGCAAAGACGGCGTAGGGATTCTTCGCCAAAAATCCCAGATAGTTTTAAATGCCCAGTATGGCCAACGAGAGTTTTTAATGAGCATCGTGGGCGGAGGAGCCTGCTCTGGGGATTCCGGTGGGCCTGAGGTATTACCTCACGAATGAGTAAGGATAATCGGGTAATGGATAATGGCAAAGAAGAATACTATTGCACAAAGGACATGATTTTTACCTTTGTCCCGCCCCTTATAAAATGGATTACAGATAATAGCGCGGCCATGAAGTAATTTTTTAGGGGTGCCGCTTGACAGGTCTTCCTAGAGACTCACGTTTTAAAAAATAGAGGTGCCCATGGATTATATTTTAGCTGCCGCATTCATTATCTTTATCATGTATACATTCGATAAGGTGTGTTTGTTTTTAGAGAGCAAGGGTTGGCTAAATTATTCTCAAACCAAAAAATGTAGCGGACGTAGTATATTTAGCGACCTAAGTGATTATATCCAGCCTCAAGTTCCTTGTACAGCTGACTGCAAAGATAACAAAGCCGAAATTAATGAAGAAAAAACGACTCCGGCTCGTTACTTTATCGAATAAATTATTGGAATAATACGTAGACCTTTGAAAGTTCTCTTGAACCACCACAATCTAGGGCGCGGATGTCGAGCATATAGTTTAAATTAGTGTCTGCCGCGCGCACGATATCCAAGGGCTCAACTGTGGCCGTGCCCGATGTTCCAAAAGGTTTTAAAACCACGGGACTATTTTTATATTGAATAGTCATGGCTTCAGCATCCACTGTGGAATCGGCCGTACCGTGGGCACTGTAGTGCGACGGCAGCGGTGACACGGCTTTGGGGTACAAACCAATTAAGGCAAAGTTATCGATCTTTATCGGGCTGTTTGCGTTTGCGCCACCAGAAAGTTTCACCACGCGAGGCCCAGCTAAAGCGAAGTTTAATAAATCGCTATCCATTGAATACGGATTACGAGTGTAACCACTGCCTTCACCATGGCGTCGTGAAATGACATCATTATCGATAGTCGTCGTTAAATTTGAATTTCCATTTTCAATGGAATCGAAAATTTTCATAGCGTAACAAATACCCTGGCTGTTACGTGCAGGTATCGATAGTGTTTTGGTATAGGCAAGGGTCACAACCGACAAACATTTAAAGTCTACGCATTTTCCATTGTCTTTAATTTTATTACCGCAATCAACATCTGCGTTTACGATAGCACTGATAGGTTTATCGTATTTGTCTAGGCCAGATATCGTACAACGAATATCTTCGCTTACTACAAAATTGATCGAACTGTCGATTGTGATAAGTTTTCCGCTGGCGACGTCACTTGAATCAGATTTTTTCACACAACTATACATGGGTTTATAAACCTGAGTCAGTGATATATTTAATGTACCTTTCGTATCTAGAGCCACAGGATTCTGTTTCATACTAGCCAGAATTTTTGAATCGGGTGAATTGTCGACAATCCATGTAGCGGAAGCCGCTGCAGATAAATTACCGGCTCCATCCATTGCCACTGCTGAAAATACGTAGGTCGCATTTTGATCTGGCAGATTTGTATAGGTTACAGTTTTACTAGAACAATCAGACGTGACACCATTTAAACTACATTGAATTTGTTTGATACCGTTTGCATCTGTTGCATTCAATACTATCGTCGCATTTGTATCTTTAACTCGGCCAGTAGGGGACGAAATTATGCTTAAGACTGGCGGAGTCGTGTCAACGATAAATTTATAAACTTGTGCAGCTGAAGTGACGTTAGCTGCATTTATACCTACGACAGAAAACGTATGTTCTTTGTCCGCTAGACCCGTGTAGGAAAACGGTGAAGCGCAAGAAACGGCAGCGGCACCATTAAGTGAACACATAAATTTAGTGATCGCTTTTGTTCCGCTAATGCCCGCAAATTCAAACGATGCATTTTTAACGTTACCCAAAGCTATTGGTCCTTTTGTAATCGTTACCGACGGAACGCTGATATCATTTTCATACGACAAATTAGCCGAAGCTGAGTTTCCGGCCATATCAATAGCCGCCACTTCAAATTTGTAAATGCCAGAAGGGAGGTTTTGATATTCAAGGACTAACGACGAGCAGTCTTTGTAATTCGTTTCTAAGGGTGAAAGTCGACAACCTAGATTTCTAAGGCCGTTAGCTTCCACAATCGACATCGAATACTTAGGATTTGGTTGGGATACAGTTCCCGCCGGGCCATTTATTGTAATAATGGGAGCCGTTCGATCCACAACGAAAGAGTCAACTGCTGGCAGTGATTCATTTCCGGCTCTATCAACGGCGCGAATGGAAACTGAATGGCTACCTTCAGCTAAATTAGCGAAGCTAATAGTTTTAACACATGAAGTTTCTACGCCCGTAGAGGGTTTGCAATAGACTTTACTCACACCGCTACCATTGTCGTCACTGGCATTAAAACCAACTTGTACATTTTGTAGAGTCGTAAATTTTGGCGCCGGTTGAACCAATGAAATCACAGGTGCGATATCATCATGAACGATACTGGCTTGCACACAAATGGATTCTGGTGCGCCTTTTTTTCTGAATTTAGCATAAACGGCCACGTCTGAATTTTTTGCCGACAAAACCCATGCAGTTTGTTGCGAAAATGGAATCCAGCCCTGTGTAGAGCTGCAATCTGATTGGTTTGAAATAATCATTTCTTCCGCACCAATAGTGCCAGATTTTAACATTACATTTTCAGATTTAGTGAACGGTTGACCGTCATTGATAACAAGTGATGGGTTCGAGATAAGTGTGACAGGGTCAGGAGTCGGGCTGTTATTGTTGTTGTCTAGCGCATCAACAGGGTCTTCTTGAAGTTTACTTTGTAACGCAATTTCACCTGGTTGTCCGCAGTTTTGGAAAAAAACTGCGATGAATAGAAATGACCATAGTGTTGCACATATTCGTAAAAGCAATTGCTTATGTATTTTCATATCCCACCCAATATCAGCATACTCTTAGTACTTGGATTAATGAAATTTTTTAGCCCTCTTTATTAATTTGAGATACCGATGAAAAACTCTTTGTTTCGAATTGAAACATTCACGTTTGTGTTAAACGATGTATGACAGTTGTTTTTGGGACATGACTATTGTTTATTCAATAATTTTGAATTACGTTGGTGCCATTGAGCTCAATTAATTTGTTCCCTACATTCAATTATTCGCAGCCTGAGGAGTATAGATTTTCTCATGATTCTGTTTTTTTAGCTCGAAGGGTGTTTGAATACCTCCAAGAAAAAAAAATGAGCCCGAATACCGCCATCGACATTTGCTCTGGCTGTGGCATCATTGGTCTAGATTTACTATTTCATATGCGGGCGGCAGGGATCCAAGCACCAAAAAGTTTCGATTTTTTAGACGTGCAATCGGCCTATCAAAATCACTTTCAAGAAAATGTATCTAGGCTTGGGCCAGTGACTACGACGGTGCAATTTATAAATGGCAATTATGCGGACATATCGAATTCTAACCTAGCGAACGAATACGATCTCATGGTGTGTAATCCTCCGTATTTTTCAAAACAGCAGGGCAAATTGCCAACTACCGATCTAAAACTCAGATCGCGTTTTTTTGTGGATTCAGACTTGCCGTCGCTGATTGAGTTTGTGTCTCGCAAATTATCTTTAGACGGTTCGGCATTTATTTTAATTCGCAATCAACTGGAACATAATCAAGATCAATTGGCCGAGGTGATTAAACTTTGCAACGCTAAGTTTAACGTTACCCAACTCGAGGATATTCGGGGCACCCATGTAGTGCAGATACGCTCGTTGTTGACTACATGAAATTCGTTGTATCCAATAAAATAAATTTTAATCACGGAGGCAGTCCAAATGGGCAAATATGTAGATGGTTTCGTAATTCCAGTTAAAAAGGGTAAACTCAAGGCCTACAAAAAGATGGCGACAATAGGTCGTAAAGTCTGGATGGAACATGGGGCGCTTGATTATTATGAGTGTGTTGCATCTAAATTGGATCAACCTTGGGGTGGGCTTTCTTTTGAAAAATTGTGCAAATTAAAAAAAGACGAAACCGTGGTATTTGCGTTTATCGTGTACAAATCAAGAGCTCATCGCAATCAAGTTAACAAAAAAGTTCATGCGGATAAACGTATGCAACCTGAACAATTCAAAGGTGAAATGCCGTTTGATATGAAACGTTTTTCAGTCGGTGAATTTAAAACGATCGTACATACTTAAATCGAACGATCGCTAAAGACTAATAAAACCCAGCGATGACGAGCCAATAAATCATTCCAAAGAAATACGGTCACTATAGAAGTCCACTATAGAAGTCTGCCGCCAAATCCAAAACACGTGCGGCGGCATCGCGATGAGGAATATGACCGCAGTTTGACAGAATTTTCATCTGACTTTGGCCACCCGCAAGTGCTGAAATTTTTTGAGGAAACGCTTTGCTGCCGAATTCGTCTTTGTCCCCGTGAATGACAAGCAGTGGACATTTAACATTCGGAAGGTCCTTTTCCAGACTCCAGTTGGCAAAGTCTTTTGACAGCCAAACCTCTGTCCATGAATCTAAAACCCACTTAGCATTGGCTCCGTGGTATTTTTGAAGTTTAGCAAATACATCAGGGTGTCTGAAGTTCTCTTTGGCAGAATTGATACCATCACGCGTACGATCTTCAACAAAAGCCTGCGCAGATTCGGTGATAACTTTTATACAGGTGTCGGGCATTCGAGCCGCTGCAACAATCGCTATCGAACCACCTACGCTATGGCCAAATAAGGAAAATTTTTTAATCGAAAGAGCTTTTAGAACTAATGGTAAATAAACTTCGGCCTCTTCCGTTATAAATCGTTTCGAAGGCATGGCTGTTCGTGCTGACGATCGGCCAAACCCAAGTCGATCATACGCAATCACGTTCCGGTGGGTACGCAAACTCAGAGCTTTAGGAAATTCGCGCCAAGTGTCTACGCAACCAAGTGAATCATGCAAAAGAACAATAGGGTCTGTGGTCGTATGGTCGGGTGAAGACCATTTCTTGGCAAAAATAGTTCCTTCTGGAAGCGGAATAGTAATCTCGGTTACTTGAATCGAATCACTCATGAAATAAGGTTAGGATGAGTTCGATCAGATTTCAAATCGAAACATTTGGAAGAGTCTTGACGCCAGCCTGCATTTGTTTCAGTCGCCACAACATCGTGAGTTCTTTGGAACGGGCGGCGTGCAATGTGTCGTCTTCATCGTTGGCTTTAGAATGTCGCGGTTGAATTTTCATACATTCGATGACGTCGAGTTTTGCCTGGGTGATCCAGTTTTTTAAATCGTCAGCACCACGCAACCCCAGATGTTCAGCTAAATCGGAAATGATTAACCAAGCCTCGCCGTGTTCATTGAGGTGGGCTGTGATTCCATTTAAAAAGGCTTTTACCATGCCGCTGTCTTCGTCGTAAACGGCGCGTTCGATTGCGGAGGTAGGCTTTGCAGGCAACCAGGGCGGATTACAAACGATCAAATCCGCTTTGCCTTGGGGAAATAAATTAGTTTTCTGGATAGCGACTAGTTTTTCAAGTCCAAGATTTTTAATATTGCTAGTCGCGCATTGAATAGCGCGATCATCTAAATCGGTAGCGATTATTTTAGAAATTCCACGTTGAGCTAGAATCGCGGATATTACCCCGGTGCCGGTTCCTATATCAAAAGCGATGAAAGTTGGGTTTGGTAGAGGCGCGGTGGCCACCAGATCCAAGTACTCACCACGCACGGGTGAAAAAACTCCGTAATAGGCGTGAATTTTATGGCCACCCAACGCTGCAACGGCAACCCCTTTTTTTCGCCATTCATGGGCGCCGATAAAACCCTGAAGTTCGCGAAGACTAATTAAAAAACCACCAGCTGGCAATTGGACAGCTTCGGAAATGGCCTGACTAAAATCGGGAGCTCGAGGCAGCTTGATCGATAAATCGTCTTCCACACAAATCATCAGTCGGGATAACATCTGGGCTTTGTGGGCTTGATACTGGCGATATCGATAAAATTCTTTAGACATGGTTTGCGGATCAGTAGCCTGACTGGCCGCTGAATGTTTTTTGATCCGACGTTGAACGGCCTGCAAAAGATTTTTAGCATTTTGAAAATCGCCCATCCAAACGAACGAAGTTCCTTGGCTGGCTAAACTGGTATAGCGATCGGCAGAAAATGTGTCATCAATCACGATCAATTTTTTCGGAGCCGAAAAATTATTCTCTGTTACCCAGTCTTTAGTGACGGTCTGACCTTGAAATTCGTAGGTGAGTTGTTTGAACGGACTAGTTTCAGTGGTCATAGATTAGTTATTTACCATAAATTTTATGATCAACAAACTAAACCGTAAAAATTTTTGATCTTTCACGGCGGGTGCATTAAATTGACTAGATGAAAAAAGAAAACTGGGACTTGTCTGAAAAAGAAATGACGATACTAGGTCAAAGCCTACGCTCTGTAAAAATGACCAAAAAGAAAACGGCAGGCCCACATGATGAATACCTATTCAAGGGCAAAGAAAGCGGCTTTGAAGTTTTTGTTAGTGTACTAAAACACGAAATTCAGCAGATCCAAGTCACGTTCAGAAAAACGTTCGTTGAATGGAAAAAAAACAAACTGACTTGGGGATATGCAAATACGTTACGCGATTCAGAAAACCAAGTGTTAAAACCCGAACCCAAAATGAACTTCGAGTTTGTCGAAGCCATTATTGCAATTTTGGAAGAAAACGATGAATATGATATTTTGGATCAGGCCGCCTATGCCCTGGAAGAAGCCCTGGATGAAGTTTAGCTAGATGCGCCGATAAAGTACTTTGTGATTATGTACGTGCATTACTGTACCCATTCGAGCTCCACTGTAGTATAAGTTAATCATTAAATCACAGGAGACATTTATGATCTATGAAATTACGGTTCCCCAGTTTACAAAAATGCTTAAAAACTTAGACGCGATTTTGGTAAAAGCCACTGCGTTTGCCGAAGCTAAAAAAATTGAATTTGATGTACTTTTAAACTCACGACTTGCGCCGGATCAGTTTAATCTTTTACGACAAATTCAAATAGCAACGGATACGGCCAAGATCGGTGTCGCGAAACTCACAGGCAAAGACGCTCCGGTTCACGATGATAAAGAAACTACGGTGGCTCAGTTACGCACTCGTATCGCGGAAACGATTGCGTTTCTTGCGACTGTCACTGAAAAAGATTTTGCTGGAGCTCACGAGCGTAAAATCACGACGCCGCGTTGGGAAAACAAATACCTGTTAGGCCATGAGTATTTAATTCAACACACGGTCCCTAATTTATATTTCCATATATCGGTGGCATATGAAATCTTAAGACACAATGGTTTAGACATCGGTAAGAAAGACTACCTAGGCGCAATGCCATTTAGAACGTAAGTGGTCTTTAAATCGCGCATCCGCGTACAAAGCTCATCGCAGCGCTCGTTAAAGGTGTTGCCGTTATGGGCTTTGATCCATTTCCATTTGATGGTGTGCTGAGCCGTCAGTAGCAATAATTCATTTATTTGAACTTGAAACGAGTGATGGCTTTTTCCTAAAGCCATCGCATCCACCAAAATTTTTGAGTCCGTAAATAAAGTGACATTTGAATTCGCGGGAAGCGATGTTAAGGCTTCGATTGCGGCTTGAAATTCCATGGTGTTGCTACTGGCGCGGCGAACGCGTCCCGCCTTTTCACTGAGGCTTATTCCCCGTTTAGAAATAACATAGGCCCAGCTGCCCACGCCATCCTTGCTAGCTCCGTCCGTGTATACGTCAAAATGTGGTTGCCGTTGGAGAAGGGTCTTTATCATGTATAGAATATTATTTATAAATAGGGCCATATTCCGACTAGTCCACAAGTTTCTGGTAGAGCTTAAGACCAATCCAAGCATCTGTGGCGGCGTACATGATTTGATCAGGGGAAAGCATTTTGACTTCCCAATTAGAAATTTTTGCCTTTTTTGATAGGTTCGCTTGCAGAAGTTCTTCCGTCATTCCGCGAAGGCCCATGTTTTTAACACCTTTTTCTTTGGCTACGGTTTGCAGTTCAATAAAGTTTTCGGGCGTAAATTTAAATAATTTTTGAAGTTGTTTTAAATCATCTCGGATAGCAACGCCGACTTTTACCGTCTTTGGGTTTTCGAAAATTCCAGTGATAGATTCAAAGTGTTTTATCCCATGGAGGCGAATCAGAAAGGCGTCCGTTTCAGTGGCTAATTGTAAAAGGGCTACTTTATAAACTTCACCGACTTTAAAGCTGGCCCGGGTTTCCGTGTCGAACCCTAAATGTTCTGCTGATTTTAGGATAGGGGATATGGCCGCAAGTTCCTGATCTGAGGTTATCAAATGAATCGTCCCTGGGAAATGGATTCTTGGGTAGGTGACTTTAGCAGAAACGGTCTTATTTTGTGGGTCCATGTCCAAATTGTAAGATATTCCAGGCTCGCTTTCGACAAAAATAAGCTAATGGCCAGTGGAATTCTGTGGTATATACCTGGCTTGCCTAAAAGTTTAAAAATGTGAGGCCCTCTTGAAATTTGATAAGTTTTTCCTATCTGAAGATCTTTTGCGTAATCTAAACGACAATGGATTTTTTCGTACCACTGATATTCAATTTAAAGCGATTCCATCAATTTTGAAGGGTGAAGACGTACTAGCCATCGCCCAGACGGGTACGGGTAAAACGGCGGCATTTGCGATTCCAATAATAAATACGATCCATGAACAAAAAACCAGTAAGCGCTCAAACGGTGTTAAATGTTTGGTGATGGTGCCGACCCGCGAACTAGCCCAACAGATCGGTGAAGTATTTAATATGCTATGCAAGCATACCAAAGTAAAAGCCTTCGCCGTATTCGGCGGCGTTGAACACGATCGTCAAATTGAAAAACTGCAAGGCGGCCTAGATATCGTGATTGCAACACCAGGACGCATGTACGATTTGATCCATCACGGTCATCTGGAATTGCGTTACGTGACGACATTGGTACTGGATGAAGCCGACCGAATGCTGGATTTAGGTTTCATCGATGAAGTTAAAATTATTAAGCGTAAACTGGTTCAACGGCATCAAACGTTGTTCTTTTCAGCGACGATCAATCCTGAAATTAAAAAACTTGCTTACTCGCAAGTGAATTCAAGTGCGATTCGTATTCAGATTGCCCCTGAAGACCCCATTTCAAAAAATGTAACCCATTACGTTATGTTCGTTGAAACTGACGATAAGCGTTTTTTCCTAGCGGAGTATTTAAATCAAAACCCAGATGGAAAATTTGTAATTTTCGTACGTACAAAGGTGCGTGCAGAACGGGTAGCTAATGCCATAGCGAAACTCAACATCAGCGCGCTAACTATGCATGGCGATAAAGAACAACAGGAACGCAGTGATGTAATGAAACAGTTCCGCGCGAATGAGAGCCGAATCTTGATCGCAACAGATATCAGCGCCCGCGGTATTGATATCAACGACGTGACTCACGTAATTAACTACGACCTTCCGGAAAAACCAGAAAACTATGTCCACCGCATTGGCCGAACAGGTCGAGGAATGAACAAAGGCCTAGCGATTTCATTTTGCAGCAAAGAAGAAAAACCACTACTAGAAGAAATCGAAAAACTAATCAAGAAAGACATCACGGTATTCAACGTCAGCAAAAATGAATATAAAGCCGTAATCGAAGCACCTCCGCCAAAAAAAGAGGGCATGAACTTTCAGGAATTGATCGCATACGAAGAGAGCTTGATGCAACCACGACGCAAGAAGAAGCGCAAGACGTAGGTATATCCATCGTGGGCAGAGCAGAATCGTCGCGTGTTAAGCGGGTCAGGTCAATACACTTGATCGCATGAAAACGCGATACAAAGTGAGTGGCATAGAGATTACAATTCCGAAGAAATTTTATAAAATATTTTGCTTTGATTGATAGTTGCAATAGGTTTCTGCGCTAGATTCTAGAATTTTATGGTAAGGGACATCGTTTAATATTTGAGATAAAATTTTAGAAGCCTTTTGGGCGCATAAATTGAATTCGTTATCTTTCGATATAGATAGATAACGAGTATGCTGATACCAAATATTTTTCTTAGCCTGTAGATCAATCTCTCCAAAGGAGGAGAAAATTTGCAGGACCCAATCGTATCGCATAAGTTCATCTTTTAGAGTTGTGTGAACTTCGTCGTAAAATGATTCAGCAGTGCCAGGCCAATAGCGTAACACATCTAAAGCGCTTCCATCACAGATTACTAGTTTGTCCTCAGCGCCACTACATACTAAATCTTCTAATTCTCTTTGAAACAAAAAAAGTGCTTTTTGATAGATTTTATGACCAGAATTATTCTTTGCTTTCTATATTCCGGCCGGTGACGTATTGTGGATCCATCGTTTAACCAAAGCCTTGCGCGCTTTGGTTGCTTTGCTGGAACTTTTAATCCTTCTTGGCGCCAAATTAGCTCAATTCGTTTTTTATTCACCAAATAGCCTTCGTCCCTGATCATTTCGGTTACGCGTTCATAACCGTAGCGACCAAATTCACGAGCTATCTCAATCGTTCTTTTTCGAATAAAATCGTCAAAATCATTTTGAATAATTTTATACCTTTGTGTTGATCTTGATTGTTCGATCACGCGACAAGCCCTGCGTTCGTTCACAGAAAGCACTTTTGTGACATGCATGATAGCTTCACGTCTGCGTGCAGGGCTTAGAAGTTTCCCTTGGATACTTCTTTTAAAATTTGATTATCAATCGACAGATCTGCAACTAATTTTTTTAATCGCTGATTTTCAATTTCGAGTTCTTTTAATTTTTTAGCCTGTGATAAATCCATGCCGGCATATTCTTTTTTCCAGCGATAATAAGATTGAATTGGGATATCATGCTTGCGCACAGCATCTTCTATTGTCATCACTTTGCCAGCCTCAATTTCTATCGTTCGAAGATGTTGAATAATCTGTTCTGTTGTATATTTCTTCCTAGCCATAAAGAACCCCTTCTTTATCCAAATCCTACCTTAGGACCTGGACTATGTTAAGGGGGTTGGGTCACTTAAAGACCTCGAGCTCATTTAAGGCTTTAGAAAGCTCACCTCTAAATTGTCGCCTATGCCAATAAATGATTTGTTTTTGGGGTATTAGTGGCTGCAATATCTCCAAGATGTCGCCGGCGCGCGCGTATTGAAAATATTTCCTGCATAAAAGACTGCAGTTTTATAAATAAGAAATCGACGTATCCTGTGCACCAAGTAAAAAATTATTTAAGGAGAATTCATGAAAAAATATTTCGGAAGCATATTGTTGATTTTTGTTACATTCTTTTCTGTTTTTGCAAAAGCTGATTTAGAATGCCAAACCGGTAGCCCAAGAGACAAAAGGGTCGTAAAAATTGAAGGAAAATTTCCTGGATTTATTAGATTATATGAGATGGACACTATGACCGGTTTGGCAGACCAACGCAATATGCGTATTTTCGATTCCAATTTTCCGGAAACGAAATCTGGCTATTTGAGATTTTCTGGTCAAAAAAGGATAGGAACTTTCGACTGGGAAAATATTTTAGTTAGTGTAAATACGAATACAAAACAGGGTGCACTGACTGTGTCTTATAACGATCCAAAAAGAAAGAGTTGGAGTTTAAATTTTACTTGCACCTCACTTTCATACTAAATTATTGTCCAAACCCCTTCATTTTTAGGCATGGAAGGTCTTTCTTAATGAGCTTTTTTGCAATCCGAGGTGGAGTAAAATTCCATCACCCACCTCCAAATTTCCTGTAAGGAAAGTCTCAAAAACACATCTAAGCATCGAAAAACATTAACTAGGGATTTCAATTACTTATTTAAGTTCGTTCGTTTAAACATAACTTTTTATAATAGAAAATAATACCCTTTGGTGGCTTTTAGGTGGCACTGCTGGTGGCATTTTGTTTTTTGAAACACGGAATTGAACCGTGGTGGAAAGTGGCGCCAGGAAACGCACCCCGCATACTAATTGAGATTTTTTCTGATTCGAGAGTAATCCGAATTTATAATTCCTAAGCAGAAAGGGTACTTTCGCGCATAGCCTTGGAAAAATATTCGGGCATCTTGTTTTGTGACTTGAGATCCGAAAACTCTAACAAATTCCTCTTCGCCTTGGGTTATATATTTCATAAAACCTGAATAGGACTGTTCAGCGTTTTCAGGAGTAAGGTTTGAAGTTAAGTAGGCTAAAATTCGTTGAGCTACTTCTGTGGCATCTTTCTTAAGAATTTCTAAAGTTCGCTTAATATAAATCGGCTCATAAAGTCCTTCGTAAGCTGCGCCTGTCAGCATCATTGAAGAACCCAGGCGTTTAAAATTTTCATGGCCGATACTTTCACGAATCTGTTCGACCATTTCTTTGGTACAAGATTTATCCGTTCCGAGGGGCCACAATAAAAGCCTTGGAACATTAGGTTTAGGGTTATCTTGAGAAATATACTTTATCTGCTTTGGAGGTATATGGTTTGCGTAATCTTTCATTACTTCTGAAAGTGCCATAACCGCCGTAAAGGCGTGCCCCATTGTTTGAACTTCGTCTTGAGTGAAATCAGATTTTTTCGCAAGGCCGTCACCTAATTTTTCCAAATTAGGATTTGAAAATCTCAAAAAATTTACGGCTAATAATGAAGCCGCTTTATTTTTTTGAGTTGCAGATTGGGAATTTGAATAATCCTTAAGGGCTTGCTTGATTTCGCTCTTAGAGCCATAAATTTTAGTTAAAACTGATTGTACTGACTTCAGACCATCATCTACAGCTTGTTTCATTATTTTTAAATCGGGAAGCTGCATATCTATATTTTTTGTTTTGAATTCGTTCAGTGTAGATTGAATCTTCAGAAGGTCATTTTTGCTTATGCTTTCGGCGTGGCTTGTAACTGACAGAACGTAAATGATAAAAATAAATATTAATTTTTGGTACATAGAATTTTAACTCGCCTTTTTCTTCTTGGATTTGTTCTTAGGCTTTACTTCCAGTGAGAGTCCTAAATGATCCATGATCTGTGTGACAAGCTCAAAGCTAGGATTTGCATCTTTATCAAAGACTTTATAAAGAGTTCGGCGATTAATTCCAGAAGTTTCAGCTAGTTTCGACATGCCATGAGCCTTTGCGATATCGCCTAAAGCGATCGGAAGAAAATCGAGATCGTTGTCAACGATTGCAGCCATTAGATAGTGTGAAGCAAATTCGGGATCGCGAAGCTTTGCAGTGAGATCTTCATTAAAACTTGTTCCTTTAGCCATTTTGATTCTCCTTAAAAATAATCCAATAAGTTTTCGCTTTTTCAATATCGGCCGTTTGGGTTTTCTTTGATCCACCGATTAAAAGCAAGATGACCTCATCTTCGTGGATTCCATAATAAATACGAAAACCAGGACCGTAGTTGATTCGAAGTTCTTGAACCCCGTCACCGACAGATTTATGATCTCCAAAGTTGCCAAGGCCTGCTTGCCGGATACGCTTATAAAGAATGGCTTGTGTCATTTTGTCTTTGATAGAGTGTAGCCATTCTTGAGCTGGTAATTTTCCACCCGGAGTTCTAAAGTATTCGACAAGACGTTCTTTAATCTTCACGTTTAAATTGTGCCCTATAAGGCACAAAATGTCAATAGCGTAAAAATTGGTGGAAACTAGGAGGAAAGACGAACGTAACTGCGCGTAATCAAGTATAACCGGACACCACCTCCATTCTTCTTTCGAAGAAATCCAGAAAACCAAAAAAACGAAAATGTTCTAAGTACTTAAAATCACGAGAATTCGTTTTTGCTAATCGGCTCTGAAATATCAAGAAACGCCTCCAAATTTCATCGCTTTGCTACCAGCCTTAAAGCCGCTCACACACTCATTTTTATTTAAAAACGAAGGTAGAAAAATATGGCAGGTGCGATTAAACTCATAAAATTTATAATTTGGTTTTCACTTGCTTTGGGGGCAACGGATACCCTCTTTGAAGCCACCGAATACTTAGGTAAGGAGGCAGTTAAAGCGCATCAAAAAGGTGGGGTTAAATTTAAGCACATAGACCTATTGTTTAGACAATGTAAGAAAGCGAGC
>DDVI01000007.1 GCA_002345205.1 Bdellovibrionaceae bacterium UBA2316
CTATGCTGCGGCCTGATTAATAGTTATATTTTTCGGTGGTCTATTAATTCTAACGGGAATTAAAATGTTCTTCGCTGGTACAAAGCCACAGAATCTAGAGAATAACTTCATTGTGAAACAGCTCAAAAGGGTTTTTAAAGTTCATCCCCATATTGAAGGTCAAAACTTCTTTATAGTTAAAAATGGAGTAAGATATGCTACCCCTTTGTTTTTGGCTTTAGTTTTTCTAGAATTAAGTGACATTATTTTCGCAGTAGATTCAGTACCCGCCATATTCGCCTTAACTAAAGAGCCTTTGATTGTCTTTACATCCAATATTTTCGCGATCTTGGGCTTAAGGTCGATGTATTTTATGTTAGCAGGAGTTATGGACAGGTTTGCATTTATAAAATATGGATTGGCTTCGGTTCTTATTTTTGTGGGCCTAAAAATGGTGTGGTTAAATGATCTCTTTGGAGGAAAGTTTCCGATTGTTTGGTCATTAGGTATTATCGCCGGACTAATAACAGGCTCGATTTTAATTTCTCTCATTCTGGATGGGAGAAAACAAAAAATCGCTTAATTTGATTCTGCGGTAGTATTTTGAGGGAAAGATGGTGGAGGCTGCGCCAAGCTACAAGAACTTGAGGGACCCACGATTTCAATAAGTTACAAGACCTCATGGGAAAAAGAAAGCCTTAATTTAACGGAGCTGGCAAAATTACGTTGGATTGAGGAGTGGAAAATTGAAAGACTGGCCGATCATTTTGGGGTTTGTAAAACTGCTATTAGAGATCGGCTTAGGTATATTAAAAGGAATTCAAAGAAGTTTTCTTTGAAGATTCATCAGAATATGATTCGAGGAAAGTAGTGAAAGTAAAGTTCAATTTCATAAGCTTTACAGATTTGATACATGAATTAAAATCTAAGTAGGAGTTTATTTGTTTTGTTCACCTTTTTTAAATATATTTATAATTTTTTTTGATGTTGGTTCTGGCTCTTTCTCTTGAAAACTGATTCTAATTTTGTTTCTTTTTAATGCAGCCACAAGATAAAGAGAAACTTTACTCCATTTGGCTTCGCAAATATTTGAACAAATTGCTGAGTTAGAGGTTCCTTCGTTATTTTTTTCACATTTTGAAGTGCATTTGTTAGTGCTAAATATAATGAGGTGGGGAATCTCACTAAGATCATCTAGTTTATTACATTTTTCAGTGAAAAAATCTCTACTTTCTAAAAAACTTTTTCCAAATGCTGTTTTGATATTGGGATCATTCATATCATTCTGATCTTTGTCTTTTTTAGAACATTCACCAGCGGAAGAATCAACTAGAAGTTTTGAAGAGGGAATATCATTTACAAACCCACAAAATTTTTTTATTTTTTCATCTGCTGAAACTTTTAACGTCAAAAGAATAAAGATAAGGATAATTTTTTGCATAGTTACCTCGCTAAAAGCTCATCGGTTTTAAAAAAAATTGCTAAATATTACCTTAGGCCAGATCTAATCAAGAGTAATCTCTGGGGCCAGTGGCTTGAAAGTGGGCTATAATTTTGAGTCACCTCATTTCAATCACTTTCGTCTATTTTTCCGATGAATGAGCCCTTCTGTGTAATAAATTGGGTGAGTTGCAAGAAGAACAGAAGAAAATTCTAAAAGATCAAAAGGATTTACAGACAAAATCAAATGACAAAGGAAATGTTATTAGTTTTGAGAGTCTTGAGTTATTTAGGTTGGGATTAAAAGATCTGATTTTAAAAGCAGAACTTGATCTAGATCTTCGCTCGAAAATAATGAAATTAATTGTGCATAAGATAGAAATTTTAACTGATGGTTTTGAGATCCATTTTCGGGTTGGTGAAAATCATTACATAATGGCGTTGGAGGAGAATTCCTCTAACGCCTCTTTTTTTGTGTCTTTTTCTGATGATGCGGGAAAGAGGAACCCTAAAAACAAAAAAGCCCCTGAAGTTTTAGCTTCAGAGGCTTTGAAATCGAATTTAAAAGGGGCTCAAGATTTTTTACATTTTCATGCGATCGCCCGTTCGAGTCGCTTGACAAATGGTGGCCAGAGAGGGAATTGAACCCCCGACACAAGGATTTTCAGTCCTCTGCTCTACCGACTGAGCTACCTGGCCTCGGTTTTAATTGTCCGAAGCCAGTTAAGTAACCTTCCAGTAAATATCTTGTCAAGAGTTAAAAGCTTTTTCCAAATCCTTGATCAAATCGTCAATATCTTCGATCCCGACGGACAGACGAATCAATGAATCATCGATTCCTAGCTCTTTTCGCTTATCTGCAGGAACGCTTGCATGGGTCATGATCGCCGGATGCTCGATTAGGGACTCAACTCCGCCTAAACTTTCAGCTAAAGCGAAGATTTCTACGCTTTCTAAAAATTTTCGAGCAGCTGGAAGGCCACCTTTGATGAAAAAGGTGATCATTCCTCCGAAACCTAACATCTGGCGCTTAGCCAAATCATGCTGAGGATGAGATTTCAAACCTGGGTAAATGACTTTCTCTACTTTTGAGTGTGTTGATAAAAACTCGGCCACTTTAATGGCGTTGGCTTCGTGGGCCTTCATTCGAAGTGGTAGAGTTTTCAAGCTTCTTAACGCTAAGAACGAATCAAATGGACCTTGAATCGTGCCCATCGAGTTACTTAGGAAGGCTAAACGCTCTGCAATTTCAGCTTTATTTGTGACCGCGATACCGCCGACCATATCCGAATGACCACCGATATATTTAGTTGCTGAATGAACAACGATATCTGCACCCAAATCTAAAGGCCTTTGGAAATACGGACTCATGAACGTGTTATCAACAACGACTAAAATACCTTTTTGGTGTGCGATTTTAGCAATAGTTTCAATATCCGCTAGTTTTAATGTTGGATTCGTGGGTGTTTCCAACCAAACCATTTTCGTAGCGGGCGTAATGGCTGCTTCGAAATTCTTTACTTGGGTTAAATCAACGTATGAAAAGTGCAAACCCATTGGACGCAAAACTTTATCGAATAAACGAAATGTTCCACCGTACATATCGTCCATTGCAATGACATGATCAGAATTCTTTAATAAAGCTAAAATCGTTGTCGTTGCCGCACAACCTGACGCAAAAGCGAACCCATTAGTTCCATTTTCCAGCGCTGCCATACAGTTTTCATACGCTCGACGAGTTGGATTGTGAGTACGTGAATACTCCCAACCCTTATGCACACCCGGAGATTCCTGGACATAGGTGGATGTTAGGTACACAGGAGTCATGATGGCGCCGGTTGTTGGATCCGGCTGTTGACCCGCGTGAATGGCTTTTGTTGCGAATTTTACTTTTGTATCTGTGTTTTTCATCTCACTATCCCTGATTAAATACCAATTTCTTTGTAATAATTTTGAAAGTCTTCAATTTTATTGAAGACTTTGCCTATTTCGTCCGCGGTTAGGAAACCGTTGTCGATCATCCACTTATTATTAAATGCCTTACTCAAATAAGCTTTTCCACTATCAGGAAGCATGACCAAAAAACGTTTCTTTTCTTTGATTTTTTTGCCGTAATTGATCGCACCCACAAGAGCCATCGCACTTGATGGACCAACGCACAAAGATTCTTTTTGAATTAATTCGCGAGTCATCAGGAACGATTCCTTGTCTGTTACTTTTTCAAAATCATCCATATACTTAAGTTCAACATTTTCTGGTAAGAAGTCTTCACCGACGCCTTCTACTTTATAAGATGCTGGGGGATCGATTACTTTTTTGTGATAGAATAGGTCGTAAAGGATACTTCCGACGGGATCTGCACAAACGATCTTAACATTTGGATTTTTTTCTTTTAAATATCGTCCGACACCCGAAATAGTGCCACCCGTTCCAGCGCCACCAACAAATACATCAATTTTTCCATCCATTTGTTCCCAAATCTCGGGGCCTGTTGATCTATAATGACGTTCGCGATTATCGATATTGTGGTATTGATTCGCGTAGAAGCAGTTTGGCGTATTGTCCGCGATCTTTTTTGCGACATTTACGTAATATCTTGGATCTGTTGGCTCAACTCCAGTTGGAGTAATCAATACTTTTGCACCAAAAGCGGCTAAAATCGCACGTTTTTCTTCGCTGATTTTATCTGGCATGATGAAAATGCATTTATAACCTTTACTCGCTGCCACAAATGCCAAGCCTAATCCGGTATTTCCAGATGTCGCTTCGACAATCGTGCCGCCAGGTTTCAGTTCGCCACGTTTTTCGGCGCCTTCAATCAAAGCAACAGCAATACGATCTTTTACACTGCCACCAGGATTGAAATATTCAAGTTTCACATAGTATTCGTGAATTGAATCTTTAGTTATAGAGTTAAGTTTAATTATCGGCGTATTGCCGATGGTTTCGATAATAGAGTTTTTAATCTTAGACATCAGTCATTAATAGCTTGGCGATTTAAGGACTGCAACCGATTAAAAACAGTTCCTAGCTGTGTCGCCGAATTCAAAGAGTAAGGAATTTTCAGAAATTTACAATAATCGCGGACTTTCGCTTTGTCCGGATCATCTTTGATTAATTCATCGACTAAAAGACGGTAGGTTTCCAATTTAGACTGCGTCGCACGAGTGAACGATGAACTAAGATTTTTTTCTTTACTAAACACCACAAACCCCGCCTTTTGATCTATTTTCACCTACTTCATCTTAAACTTTCAATAAAATTTTGGACCAACGGTCCAAAAATTACCGTCAAGAGTGCGGGAAACTGGAAAAAAAGGACTGGAATCATCACTAAGTAGGGAAGTTTAATTAACTTTTCTTGGATCTCGCGTTCGCACGCTTGATAAATCTCGTGTTCAAGTATGAGAATCTGATTATAGATTGGCTCTTTACGTATTCCTTTTTCCAGCAACTGAAGCAGCTGACGTCGATAAATCGATTTAACACCCGCCACAAGTTCTTGAGTGGCCATCTGACGTTCGATTAATAGAAACCATTGTCGCGTGATCGCCACAAACGACCGAGGTTCGGCGCTCCTAAACATTTGATTAGCAAATACGTGGCCACTTTGCGTGCTAAGATAGCGTTTTATTCCATCTTGGATTGATTTTCCTTTTTCAATACTACTTTTTACGACTAATAAGAGTTCAAGTGGTGGCGCTAGATCTTCCATTTGTGATTCCTTTGCAAATAAAACAATCCCAGACAACCAAAACTAAACCAAATCGTCGCGGGAAGAAGATATTTTAGAAATAACTTCGTCTCATAGTTGGAATATGAAAAAAAACTGACCGCAATGAAAACGAAAATCAAAAATCCACCTTGTACATTCATATTTAGTGCCACTTGTCTCGACCTATGTCTCAAATCTAGTCGTAATTTTAAATTTCGGCGCAGTTTTTGAAGTTGCTCGAGGATTTTTACTTGTGAGGTTTGCACAAACGTTAACTCCTCGGCCAAATTTTTTAGTGTTGGCGACATTATTTTGGAAACATTCTGGCCTAAATTCATTGCGCGGACTAAATCGCGGAACTGTCGACGACGCCATCCAACCATATCCTCCAAAGCCTTATCCATGGCTGATCTTAGAGATGCACCCGAAGATACTCCCAAAATAATTTTGTCTAAAAAAACTAAAATTTCTTTCTGCATTTCGCTCTCAAATAAAGTTCGTGCCATTTGCGGCAACATGCGCGAGCTAACTATAATAAAAAAATAAAAAGACCACAGGACAACGGGACTTTCGAATGCAAAATGAGTCACTGTTAATAGAATTGATATAAAAAAATACATGATGAAATTGAAAATGGATGTACTCAGACCAAAATTAAAAAAGAATTCGTGAATCTCATGCTTTAGAATTAAAAATCCGAGAAGCGAAATCGAAAATGAAACAACCAATGATAGCATCATGAAGAAAAATCGTATCAATTTCTGTGCAAGTGATTTTTTTTTGTTGACGAACTTTGTCGCATTGTGAAGACTATAAGTATAGTTTTAAGTTTGTAGTGAATTAACACTACATCATTTTAATAATCTCCAGGAGGAGCACATGGCAAAGAAGAAAGCTGCAAAAAAAGCTACTAAGAAAAAAGCTACTAAAAAGAAAGCTTCTAAAAAAAGATAGTTAGCTCCGGCTAATATCTGGAAAACCCGCAGTTAACTGCGGGTTTTTTTTTGCCTAAAACATTGAATTAGAAGTAGTAGATCGAACCGATGGAAGCCGCTGGTAGCAAGGTTCCCCGGCTAGTGCTGTAAAGAAAATTAAATTCTAAGAAAAACGAATTTCCGATCCACTCTGAATCTAATTGATTGTACTGAACTCCGACATTCGCTAAAAGAAAATCGACTCCGATTTTGCCACTTCGTAATTCATTTTTTGATAAAACTTGATCCAAAATATACGAGTTACCACGAAGATCGACATTGTCCGAATTGTACCAACGAGAATATCCTACGGTAATGTACGGAGATAAAAACTGACTCTCAAAACTAGTTTTCCAGCCCGCAAAAAACGTACTAAAGCCATATCCGTTACCAAATCCGACCTGCGCCGCGTTTTGTGCGTCAAAATTTATGTCTGCGACTCCACCGATTTGTCCAAATACTCCCGCCAACCCGATTCCAGCACCCAATTTTCGGTGATCACGCATCTCCCAATTAGAATTATACACGGATTGATAGTAACTTTTGTTGTTGGATGATGAAAATTCTGATGATGATGTCTCATTTTGCGTCTTCGATGATCGATTTGGCGAAATTTCGACCGTTGAAATCTCTTGCGCAAACGATACAGACACGAAAATAAGTACAAATGATGTTAACAAAGACTTCATAAAGATCCTTTTCTGAAATTTCCGACTAAAATACAGAGGTTTTAGCTAACCTCCAACAAAAATATAGTCAGAAAAAGATCTCATTGGCACTGAATTTGCGAATAAACTTATCTAGAGGAACAATCGGATCAGAGAATCTTAGCTTTAATTCCTTCTTGCTGCAGGAACTTACGGATTTGAGGCCCGTCGAGCGGTTCTAAACGGAACAAGAGTTTATGAATCAAATCATAGCTTTCCTCTGCCTTTTTAGAACGTAGACCCGCGGTTAAGTAAGACAAATCATCACTAATTTTCACGAAGTTGTCTAATAGGCGGCCCATTTCTTTATTTTTAGACGTCTTTTCTAATAGGGTGAGTGTTTTGTTAAAATTGCTTAATAGCTTATCCATCTGCGAGATAATGCTAGCAACTGAACCTTCATTTTTGTTCACAAGCTCGATCATTTTTCCCGCTAATCCATAACTTTGCGAAATTAATTGATCGATTCTTGGTGGATCTTCACCGCGAACCACATCGCCATGACTGAATTCCGGTTGATCTAAACCCCCCGGTGAAATTTCTAGGAATTTTTCACCAATAACACCCGCTAAATTGATAAAAAACTTTGAATCTTGGCGTACGGACTTCCACGCCTTTTTATCCACAGAGATTTGCACTTGTAATTTTACTTCTTCGCCAGAATTAGGCATCTTAAATTCTGGAACAAAGGTAATACTTTTAACTTTGCCAACTTTGATCCCCATAACTCGAACGGGTGAACCTTGCTCAATGCCGCCGGCAAAGTTATACATTACATTTAAATCGTATGAATTGCTAAACGGCGAAACTAAACCTACCAGATAAGCAAATAAGAAAATCAAAACGAGTGCAAAAACCGATAGCAAACCTACTTTTGTTTCAATCTTCATTTATTCCCCTAGTAAAAATATGAAAACGTATATGACAGTATAAAATCAAGAACTATGATCGCAACCGAAGCAAAGACTACACTTTGGGTGGTTGCCCGACCGACTCCATCAGCTCCTGATTTACAATTAAACCCGAAGTAACAACTCATCAATGGAATCACCAGTCCAAAACAAAATGCTTTTATCGAAGCAAAAATAATATCTTGAAAATCTACGAAGCGCCTCATGGCAGTGAGGAACAAGCCAACCGAATATCCCAAGAATTGATCGGCAACAATCATCGCGGCCAAAATACACACCATATTTGCGATGATACTTAATATTACACAGCCAATGGTCGAAGCGATTAAGCGTGGAACGATTAAAAAACGAACGGGATTAATTCCTAACATTTTTAATGCATCAATTTGTTCGGTCACTTTCATTGAGCCGATTTCTGCAGCCATGCCGGCGCCAATTCGAGACGTTAGTAATAAGGCTGTCACCACAGAGCCCAATTCACGTAATATCAAAACCGAGGCAAAACCTGGCACCATTGAATCGTTCTGAATAACGATTTTCATATGAAACGAAGATTCCAAAATGGTCACAATGGATGCGAATGTTACGCAAAAGGCTATGGTCCACAGGCTTCCATTGGCGACAAAGTATAACTGCTGAAATGTTTCTTTTTTTCTAGGTAAATGGGCAAACAATTGTACCAGGGTAGCCGCGACTAATTGGGAAAACGACCTAATATCTTTGTAAGAAACAATTAAAAAATGCCCTAGAATTGAAAATGGATTGTTTGAAACTATTTTTGTCGACATTATCCCACCGCAAACCAAGCCATTAAAAGTTGTCCCAGGAAACTAGTTCCCCAATCGAAAACCACAATTGTAACCATCGTTAATACTGATGTGCTTACTACTGAACGCCCAACGCCTTTTGCGCCACCGGTTGTAAAATATCCCATAAATGTGCAGATAGTTGCCAAAACTAATGCGTACGACATGCATTTTACTAAACCGCTCAAGAGCGAAGGAAAACCTAAAATAGTCGGAATATGGCGAACATACTCTTGAGGATTAATACCAGCGAATAAAATTCCCAGAGTCGAGCCGCCAATTACTGACAGCATTAAGCCTCCCGTCAACAGGAAAAATGAAGAAATAATTATACCCAAAAATCTTGGCAAAATTATTTCCTGAATAGGATCTGCGCCAAGGCATCGAATCGCATCAATTTGTTCGGTCACCTTCATCGTTCCTAACTCAGCAGATGTAAAGGCCCCAACTTTTCCAGATAACATGAACGCAATTAACATCGGACCAATCTCGCGGATCGTCGCGCTGGTAGCTAGTCCCCCAAGATATGCCGAGGCACCAAATTCGCTCACTAGCATTGCAAATTGTACGGTCATAATGCCACCGACAAAAAATCCCGCCATTGCGGTTGTTGGAAAACTTTGGATCGTCACGTGCCAAACTTGTTCTAAAACTAATTCCAATTTACATGGACGTTTCCATAACGTCTTTAATACTTCACTTAAAAACAAAAGGATTTCGCCAAGACGATTTAAAAATAGTGCCCCTGACTTCATAATAAATCCCTCGCCTCTGACAAAAAGTCCCGAACCAATGGAACTTGCGACTGCAGAAGTTCTTGTGGTGTTCCTTGATCGACAATTTGGCCTTGATCTAACACTACTATTCGATCAGCGATTTTCAGCGCGCAATGCATGTCGTGGCTTACCACCATCGAAGTCGTATTTAGTTTTCGAGATAAGTTTTGAATCAAAGAATTAACTGAATTTGTCGTGACGGGATCTAAGCCCGTAGTTGGTTCGTCGAAAAGTAAAACTTTGGGACGTAAAACGACCGTTCTCGCCAGGCTAACCCGCTTTTGCATGCCGTAGGAAATTTCACCTGGACGTTTTGTTAGGACATTTTCTAAATTAACAAGACTTAAAGCTTGCTCAACTCGCTCTTTAATTTCATTTTCTGGCAGAACGAAATGTTTTCTGAGCCCGAAAGCTATGTTTTCATAAATAGATAGTGAGTCGAACAGGGCCGGATGTTGAAATACCATTCCACATTTTTTTCTCACAGGTAAAAACTGCTGTTCAGTGAAATCAGTTACGTTTTCGTCATCAATCCAGATTTCGCCAGAATCAGGCTTCATCAAGCCTACTGTATTTTTCAAAAGCACTGATTTTCCAGTTCCCGAAGTTCCTAAAATGAATACGATTTCACCTGCTTTTATATGCAGATCGATGCCTTTTAAGATCGTCCGTGTGCCAAAAGATTTAATCAATTTTTTATACTGAATCATGCTCTAGCGTATAGAATAAAAAATTAACGTGTGAGCTTCAAAGTATTGTATTGAAGGAATGAAAATACGCACTTTTGTCCGTGGAAAATAGTCCTGAAAACGCCCTTGGCTGACGTCCTAATTTCTTTTGTAACAATTCATAATATTCTAAATACGCCGAAAACTATATAAACTATGAATATGAAAACATTTTTTACATTTTTCGCAGTGTTCTTTTTGTCCCTAACTTTGTGGTCTGAGACCGATCAAAGTGAAGGCAAAAAAGCGATTCTTTCGTACGCAATTCCTTCAAAATTAAATTGGACACAAAACACCGGTGAAGACGCTGTTCCCGATATGCAAGTCTTCACGCTCGAAGAAACTGAAGGCCTAAAGTTAGCCTCCGTGCAAATCGGCAACGAGGACTTGTGGCCAAAGTTTTCGACGATGGATAAGGAAAAAATATTTCAAGAACTTGTCGATGGAAAAAAGTCGGTACACAAAATCGCCGGTGTTTCCAATTGGAAAGCCGACAAAACTTTAACTAGAAAATCAGACAAAGAAATCATTTTCGAAATCACGGGAAGTTATACCGAAGACGCACAAAAAAAGCACTTCATCGAAAAATACTACATGACACCTTATGGATTTATTTTAATGACTCTTGACTGGACAGCCAAGTCTGATGAGGCTCTTGTGAAAAAAGCACAAGCTGAATTTAAGAATATTTCGTTCAAATCGGAGATCAAGTGAAACTGATAAGTTTGCTTACCATACTCTTTTCCGCATTATCTGGTTTTTCCCAAGAATATAATCGTGCGGAATGCGACAATGCTATTGATGTTAAACGCTATATCGTTGCGGGATCATTAGATAATAGATCGGCCGGCGGAAAAACTTACAATTTCGATCGAATCGTGGGCGCGCTTGAAAATGAGTTACTTAGTGGCGAACCACCTGATGCTAAACGATTTACCTGCTTAAGCATGCTTCATAAAAAAGCCCACGACGACGCAACTGAATATTGGGTGGGCCGATTGGCTAAATCTACCTGCGCAGGTGATGATGGGGAAGTTCCGAGTGTAAAACCAGCTGATTGTGACGACGACACTTGGGATAAATTTCATCGTAGTAAATCACTTATTGATCGCTCGGCTAAACGAATTGCTAAACTTACTAACGACTGTGTTGAACGCAACGGAAATAAATCTTGCGATGCCATGGAGACACTTAAAAATATTCAACAAGCAATCGAACCGATGGCTGAAACAACAAATATGGACAAATGTTGCGACACTGCTGAAGGACCCGCTTTTCGCGTCCTACGTGGGTTCTACACGGTTGAATTTGGCGACATGAATGACTCTGAACTGCAAAAAGAGTGTTACAAACGCACACGGCCTAGCAACAAAGTCGATGGTGTGATGGAGTTTGCCTCAACGTGTATTAAGAGTGCAGCTCGAGGTATTGCCGAGGCAGTCATGAAGTGGTTTAAGACAGCGAAAGCGATTTTTGAGCTTGGATCAGTTACCGAAATTTGGCGAATTGTCAGAAACATGTCTCTTGCCGAAGTGGCTCAAAAAATAGGCGCCCTTGTATCGGCGATGGTGGATCAGCTAGTCGCTCAGTTAAGTTCTTGGAACAACTGCTTTACCGGTCCATATAAAGTCGACCAAGCATGTAAGTTAGCGTCTAGTATTGCCGTTGATTTCATGGTTGGTGGCGGCATCGCTAAAGGTATCGGATTTTTAGGCTCCGTACTAAAAGCGGGAGTTAAAGATATTGCCGGAATTGCGAAAAATTTAATTTCTTCCAGTCCAAAAACTACTGCGATATTACAGAATCTTAAGCCTGGTGCCGCAGGAAAAGCCTCTTCTGCAGCGACTTCGGCGGCAACCCGGGCGGCTTCTAAAAAGGCGGCTTCAAATTTAGCTATCGCACTTAGACCAGTAACTGATTTTAGTAAATCCGTAGCCGCGCGAGTTCGCAAACTTCGTGAAAAAGAAGGCGGCGGAAGAATGAATCTTGCTGATCGAGTTGAGCCTCCAATGGGACCCAATGCCGCAACAGCGGTACCAGTTACTCAAGCCACAACGACGGCGACGACTGCAGTCGGCGTTCAAACCGGCTCACGCGCAGCCAGTGCCGCAACGTCTGCCTCCAATTCTAATTTAATAAAATTAACTACGAAATCAGTACAAAAAATTGAAAAAGATATTCGCGCTTTTAGGGACTCAAACTACAAAGCGATTTACGCAACCCGCGGAACTCGTGCGGTTGACGCACCAGAAAGTTTATTCCTAAGACCCGATAGATTGGCGGGAAAAACTCCCGCTCAAAAAATGAAAATGATCGAAGACGCCGCAAAACCTCGTCGCGCTCAAGTTGAGCGGCTTTCGAATACTAGTCATCCAAGCCGTTTAACTCAGGCGCAGGCCCGTGAAATTCTAGACAATATGGATGATGCGCTAGCACGCCTTCGCCGACGCTATGGTCAATCAAGTTCAACATCATCAGTCGCATCGTCTGTCGGCGCGGGAGGCTCTACTAGTGCGGGAGTTCGTGCCGGAGTGGCCGCCGCAGATGCCGCGGAAGTCGCAGCGAAAAATATAGATACCGCAATTCCAACTTCCGCCTCGACAAGCGCGGCAGGTACTCAAGCCGTCGTGGGCACCTCCACATCGAATGCGACAACTGCGTTCACTAATACAACTACATCTTTCCTTGATGCGCTTCCTAAAGTCGACATGAGTTCAATTGCCGCGTCTACGGCTCGAGTAAGTAAGGCCGTTCAGAAGCAAATGGATGATATTAATGATTTCATGCAGAAGGCGCGCGCGAATGCGGCCCAATCGAACCCATCGGCTACGGCCAGATCATCTGTATATAGAAATCAAAGCAATCGAGCCATTTCTCAGGATGCTATTCGCCGACATGGTGAAATCGAGAATCTCTATAGAAAAGGAATTATTAACGATGAACAAGCTCATGCCATGCACGACATTGTTCGCGTGACAGAAAGCTCGGCAACGGGAACTGCGACTCGATATAACACTCGTTATATTGCGGCCCCAAATACCAATCCTTCAACATTCGTTCTTCGTGAACGGAGCGCTCCTGTTTCACCAGCTGGAGTCGCTGGAAGAGTCTACCACCGCAGCGGAAATATGGGTGCTCCAATGACCGCCGCACAAACTAATAGATACTCAGATTCTGGCAAAGAAACCGCGGGATATGATGATGATACGATTGCGGCATCCGAAGTGGTAGTTAATCGAATTTCTGCAAATTCAAGTTCGATCACTCAGGAATTTGCTAACTTAAAAACAGAAGCGGAAATTTTAGACCGAGCGGATGAGCTGAGGGTTAAAGTTAAAACTGTTGAGGCAACTCGAGGAGCCGCGGCCTCTGAAGAAAAAGAAAAACTACAAGCACTCATTATTTCTATCAATAATGAACGCGATCGTGCGCTTCAGCGAATCCGCGCAAGCGAGACGGCTACTACGGCTCCGGTAGCGAATCCGTCTCCGTCTGTAAAACAACCGGCGTCTATTCCGGCTCCAACACGCGAAGAGCCTCTACAAGGTGACTAGAAATTTATAAATCTTGTGATCGATTGGCCGTCAGGGGACCATTGATGTCCCCTTTTATAAACTGTTGAACCGCCGGGTGGTTGAATTTTTTAGTCTCTTCCACAGAACCCGTTAAAATCAAATTTGTGTGATAAACCATCCCGATCTGATCAGCGATTTGGTAAATACGGTTCATGTCATTTGAAATCACCACGATCGTTGATTTATTCTTAGTTTTTAAGTCGGCGATCAATTCAATAATCTTTTTAGACGTAATTGGATCCAAACCCGCCGTTGGATCATCATACAGCACGATTTTAGGATCTAGTGCTAAGGCTCTGGCAATTCCTAGGCGTTTTTGCATTCCCCCGCTAATTTCATCTGGGTACAAATTGCGCGCGTGGCTGATACCGACGGCATTTAGGTAATGTTCCCCTATTTCTGTTATTTCCTGTTCTGTGTTTTTAGTGTTCTCTCTTAAGGCGAAACTGATGTTTTCCAAACATGTCAGGGAATCAAAAAGGGCATTTTTCTGAAACAACATTCCCATTTTTTTCAATAAAACCAGTTTATCGCCATCTGAACGCTCTTTCCACGTTCTGCCTTCGATTAGAACCTCGCCCGAGGTTGGTTCAACCAACCCGGCTATCAGTTTCAAGAGCAAAGTTTTTCCTTGGCCACTAGGACCCATAAGACCAAAGCTTTCCCCTGGCTGAATAGCCAGTGCTACATTTTTTAACACGTCCTGATCATCAAATCGGACCGATACGTTTCGCAGTTCTATCAACGGATTCACAATGACTCGCCTCAACCTGACTTGTAAGAATTCCTATTTTCAAGTTAGATATATTACCGATTCTAAAAGAGAAAATGTCAAATGTGAATTTGACCCGAAATGAACTGAAGGAGTGAACACGAATGAACATTCACGAGTATCAAGCGAAAGAAATCTTGAGAAAATTTAACGTAGCTACGCTAAAAGGCAAAGTAGCTTTTAACGCCGACGAAGCTGTTCAAGCAGCTAAAGAAATTGGCGGTACGGTTTGGGTTGTTAAAGCTCAAATTCATGCTGGCGGTCGCGGTAAAGGTGGCGGCGTAAAAGTCGCAAAATCTTTAGACGAAGTTAAAGAATTCACGAAAAAAATGATCGGAATGACGTTAGTCACTCATCAAACTGGCCCGGAAGGTAAACTAGTTCAAAAAGTTTTCATCGAGCAAGGTTGCAACATTCTGAAAGAATACTACGTTGCTTGCTTAGTAGACCGTGTTACTGGTCGCGTGACAATGATGGCATCGTCTGAAGGTGGCGTAGACATCGAAGAAGTAGCAGAACATCATCCAGAAAAAATCAAAAAGGTGACTATTGATCCAACAATCGGTCTTGCTGGTTTCCAGGCTCGTCAATTAGCTTTCGAAATTGGAATGTCTCCGGAAGTAGTATCGAAAGCGTCGAAATTCTTTGTTGGTCTATACCAAGCTTTCCTTCAATCCGATTGTTCAAGCGCAGAAATCAATCCACTTGTTGTAACTAAAGAAGGCGATGTTCTCGCGTTAGATGCGAAAATGAATTTCGATTCCAACGCTCTTTACCGTCATCCAGAAGTTATGGAATTACGCGATCTTTCTGAAGAAGATCCCGCAGAAATCGAAGCGTCTAAATACGATCTTGCATTCATCAAGCTTAACGGTTCTGTTGGTTGCTTAGTAAACGGTGCGGGTTTAGCGATGTCGACTTTGGATATTATCCAATTGCACGGCGGGCAGCCAGCTAACTTCCTTGACGTTGGCGGTGGCGCGAATAAAGAAAAAGTAACTGCGGCTTTCAAAATCATCCTTAAAGATCCAAACGTTAAAGCCATCCTTGTTAACATCTTTGGTGGTATCATGAAGTGTGACGTTATCGCTGAAGGCGTGATAGCGGCCTCTAAAGAAGTTGGTTTAAAAGTTCCTTTAGTAGTTCGTCTAGAAGGTACAAACGTAGAATTAGGTAAGAAGTTATTAAAAGAAAGCGGCTTGAACATCATTCCGGCCGACGATTTAACAGACGCAGCTAAAAAAGCAGTGGCAGCGGCTAAAGGCTAAGAAAGGAATATACAATGGCAATTTTAATTAACAAAGACACACGAGTTATTTGTCAGGGCTTCACGGGAGCTCAAGGTACTTTCCACTCTGAGCAATGCGCAGCTTACGGCACTAAAATGGTTGGTGGTGTGACTCCAGGAAAAGGTGGATCTACGCATATCGGTCTTCCGGTGTTCAACACTGTTTTAGACGCTAAAAAACAAACCGGTGCTAATGTATCTATGATCTTCGTTCCACCGGCTGGCGCGGCTGATTCAATCATGGAAGCCGTTGATGCCGATTTAGATTTAGTTATCTGTATCACTGAGGGTATCCCTGTTTTAGACATGGTTCGCGTAAAGAAATTTATGGAAGGTCGTCGCACGCGTTTGATCGGTCCAAACTGCCCAGGCGTCATCACTCCAGGACAATGTAAAATCGGTATCATGCCTGGCCACATACACAAACCAGGTCGTATCGGCGTTCTTTCACGCTCAGGCACATTGACTTATGAATCAGTATTCCAATTATCTCAACTTGGTTTAGGCCAATCAACATGTGTTGGTATCGGTGGTGACCCAGTTAATGGAACTAACTTCATCGACGTATTGAAATTATTCAACGACGATAAAGACACTGATGCCGTAATCATGATCGGTGAAATCGGTGGATCCGCTGAAGAAGAAGCAGCGGCTTACATCAAAAAAGAATTCAAAAAACCAGTAGCCGCGTTCATCGCGGGTGCTTCAGCGCCTCCGGGAAAACGCATGGGCCACGCTGGCGCGATCATTAGCGGCGGAAAAGGCACAGCAGAAGCTAAATTCGCAGCTTTAGAAGATGCGGGTTGCAAAATTTCTAGAAGTCCGGCCGATATGGGTGTGACTTTGAAATCAATGTTAAAATAACTTGAAAAACCTCTCAAGGGTGTTAAACACCCTTGGGCATAGGCAAATTAATTAAACAGAGCTTGTTTTTTAAGAGAGTGACAAGCACTAAAGGGAGTACTTATGGGTATGGAAAGAACATTTTCTATCATTAAACCAAATGCAGTTAAAAAAAACGCTATCGGTGATATCGTAAAACACTTTGAAGAGAACGGTCTTCGCATCGCTGCGATGAAACTAGCTCTTTTATCAAAAGAAAAATGTGAATTATTCTACGCTGAACACAAAGAGCGTCCATTTTTCGGCGAACTAGTAAGCTTCATGACGTCAGGTCCTGTTGTTCTAATGTGTTTACAGGGTGAAGGCGCAGTTCTAAAAAATCGTGATCTTATGGGCGCAACTGATCCTAAAAAAGCTAACCCAGGCACGATCCGCGCTAAGCACGGTGACAGCATCGGCGAAAACGCAGTTCACGGTTCCGATTCACTTGAGTCTGCAAAACGCGAACTAGCAATTTTCTTCGACAAACACGAATTCGCTAACTCTTAATTTTAAAATTACAGATTAGAATTTGAAAGAGGCCCACAAGGCCTCTTTTTTTTGGTGCCAGGCCCGAAAAATCTCTAAAAACGACTACGTGTGATTAGAAAAATTTTTCGGGCCTGGCACCTTATTTAGAGCCAATTTTATATCTTCGGAAAGCTCGGCTAGCCGCTGTGATTTTTCTTCAATGCTTGCTGACCTAAGTACGGCCGCCGGATGCCAAGAAATTAAAATGGCCGGCGCAAATGGGCTTTCGGTATGGATTTTTCCGCGTTCTTTTTGAATGTTCACTAGTCGGCCGTAGAGCGCGGTTCCAGCAGTTGCGCCTAGAGCTAAAATCACTTTCGGTTTCACTCGCGCAATCTCGGCCTCTAGCCAAGGTTTGCAGGCTTGCATTTCGCGGCCATTGGCTTTTTTGTTAAGGCGCTCTTTACCCTGGGGTTCCCATTTAAAATGCTTTACGGCGTTGGTTATATAAATCGAGTCTCTGCCAATTCCCGCATTCTCTAAAGCTTCTGATAAAACTTTTCCCACTGGCCCTACAAAAGTTCTACCCGACTTGTCGTCTTCGTCTGCTGGTTGTTCTCCAACAATCATCAATTCAGCGTTAAGATCACCTTCACCAAACACTGTTTGTGTCGCATGTCCCGCCAGTGGACACGCTTTACACGATTTTGCTGAATCACGTAACACGCGCCAGTCACTAGTTTCAGGGACCTTCGCCAAAAACCGCGGCGTTTCAGCCATATTTTGCAATATCTTTGGAGTTTCGCGTATTAATTCTTGAATCACCGCCGATTCTGGCATGCTACTCCAGTATTTTACAGGCATTTCTGTTTTCATCATTTTGATTTTTAATCGGGCGGGATTAAAAATAGATTTGTAATACGTCGTCCATACTTCGTCGAAAGAGTCCGAGTGTTCAAATTTATTTTGTGGAATTCCTTTGGAAAAACTCAACTCTTTCAAATTCCAGTGAGCCGACAAATTCGGCGTAAATATAGACCAGGGTTTATCACCAAAACGTCTCACAAAAAATGAAGCCGCCAGTTCTAAACACTGATGTTCGGGCTTGTGCCAAGCCACGTAGGTTTCGCGACCGTTAACTTCGGTCTTTTTAAATCGGACAAATGCGTGCATCTTGTGAATATCGCGGCTCACGGATTTTGCCCACACGTCGGCTTTGCGAACATCTTCATCGACCGACACTTTAAGTAGATTTCTATTTTCGTGATTCATTCTATAAATCAATCGATATAACAACGACCAACGATCGGGATCGCGCACACACGAAACCAATTGCGCCAATTCAATAAAGTCAGACGTCACAACTGGGTTAGACAAAGGTTTTGATATTGAATCCACCTCTGAAAAAAGACTCGCTGCCTGTGACCATTGCGCATGTGCCGGCGCGACTCCTTGCTGCAGAAGGAGTCGCGCCTGACTTCGCCACTGATCAAATTTCATATCGTGACCATTTAGATCGTAGCCAATTGAGTTCAAATTTCACCCGTCCTTGCCGTCGCAGCCACGTCAAAGAGCGAGAGCTGAGTTTCTGGGGGTCTCAGCCGATCTTTTAAATTTTGAACATCGATCAAAAAGGCGTCCGGATTATGATCTGACGTCGTTACGAAGTACTTTGTTTTTGCTAACGATACCCTTATCTTTGTTAAATCTAATAAAGAAATTTTTCTGTATGGTCGCATTTGAATAATACGATCGACATTACGTACACCTAAACCTGGAACCCTTAGTAATTCTTCGCGGCTCGCGGTGTTCACATCGACAGGAAAAAAACTGCGATTTCTGAGCGCCCAAGATGTTTTAGGATCAATATCTAACGGTAAATTAGATTCCTCGGCGGTAGTTAATTCTGCGGCTTTAAAATCATAAAACCGAACTAACCAGTCCGCTTGATACAAGCGGTTTTCACGTACTAACGATGGTTGTTCGTTTGGCAATAAAACATCTGCATCGGGAATTGGGCTGTACGCCGAATAATAAACACGTTTTAAGGAATACCGCTGATACATTTTTTCAGATGCATTAAGTATCAAAGCGTCCGTACTTTTTGTGGCACCCACAATCATTTGAGTCGTCTGCCCGGCTGGAGCAAATCTAGGAACAAATCTTGTTTTCTTTCCGAGCTCTTCTTTTGTTTCCTGAACTTTTTCAGAAATTTGATTCATGGATTTTGTGGCCGCCGAAATAGTTTTCGCAGGAGCAAGCAAATTCAAATCTTCTTGCACAGGCATTTCAACATTCGCGCTGACCCGATCGGCCCACAAACCGGCCTCTAGAATTAATTCTTTCGACGAACCCGCTACAACTTTTAAATGAATATACCCATTGAATTTGTGATCCTGCCGCAAGCTTTTGGCGACTCGGATTAACATCTCCATCGTGGAATCAGAACTGCCAATAATTCCCGAACTTAAAAAGAGCCCCTCAATGTAATTACGACGATAAAATTCTAAGGTTAGATTCACGATTTCTTCAGGGGTAAAACGCGCGCGTTTGACTTCACTTGTGACCCGATTCACGCAGTATTTGCAGTCGTAAATACAGAAATTGGTCATTAGAATCTTCAGCAAACTGATGCAGCGACCATCCGGCGCATAACTATGGCAAATACCCATGCCTTCGACATTGCCCATTCCGTTTTTGTCGCGTTTTCTTTCTGAACCGCTACTAGAGCAAGACGCATCGTATTTGGCGGCATCCGCCAGAATCGCCAGTCTTGATTTGATGGAATCCCAATTTGTTTTCATCATAATTTACATATAACTTACATATGTAACTTGGACAACCCAGAAATGAATTTCTGGCCCTCAAATCTGGTATATGGCATAATCGCGGTTTATCGGCGGGTTTTATGTTTAAAGTGGGCGATCAATTTCAAGTGACAATAGAAAAAATGGCAAACAGAGGCAAAGGTCTAGGGCGCATCAATGACCAAGTTGTTTTTGTTCCCTATTCCGCTCCCAAAGATGTGCTAACTGTCAAAGCAACTAAGGTGAATAAGAACTTTATCGAAGCCGACATCGTCGCGATACTGACACCTAGCGATTTACGAGTAACCGCGCCTTGCCCCCATTTTACTGAATGCGGGGGTTGTCACTTTCAACATTTAGCGTACAGCACGCAAGTTGAAATCAAAGATCAACTAGTGAAAGAAACCCTTCAGCGCGCGATCGGCACTATTTCAGAAACGGCATTTCTACCGCCGGTGGCGTCTCCGAAAGAATGGAATTACCGCAATAGAATCCAGATTCATATTAACAAAAGTGCATATGGGTTTGTAAAAAGAAACTCGCACACCCTAATTCCAATTGAAGATTGCAAAATCGCAGAACCAGCTCTGAATAAGGCTTTGGCGGATATTAAAACGACGCCTGATCTGATGAAAAATGAAAAAATCGAACTCCTAATTGATAAAAATCTACAGGTACATCAACGCGATTTAAATTCGCAAGGTCAACCCGTGCTGTTTTCACAAGTAAATCGATTCGCTAATAAATTACTAGTAGACCTGGTTGCAGAAAAAGTTGTGGGTTATGCGCCAAAGGCAAAAATTTATGACCTATACGCGGGCGATGGAAATTTTCTAATCGCTATGGGCAAATCTTTGCCGAAAAACGAACTGGTTGGTGTCGAGTTAAATAGTGGTCTAGTTAACCTGGGCCGAAAAGAAATCGAACAGCAAAAATTGAAGGCCAGCTATGTACAGTCTAGCGTCGAGGAGTACTTGGAAACTGTTTCAATAAAATCGGAAGACACCGTGGTGCTAGATCCGCCCAGAACAGGATGCGACCCTAGAGCTATGATGGTACTTGGCTCCAAGCCACGAAACAAAATCATTTACATCAGCTGTGAGCCAACAACGTTAGCTCGCGATCTGCGCTTAATTAAAGATACCGCGCAGAAGTGGGGGCTCTCTTTTCGTCTAGATTCTGTTCAAACTCTGGATATGTTTCCCCAGACCGAACATATTGAAACTGTTGCGGAATTCTCGATCGAGAAGATTGACACCTCTACGACAACCCACTAACTTTAAATGGATGCTATTAAGGTCCACTATTTCTATAGTTTTAACGATTCTATTTTTGAGTGGTTGCGTGTCTATGCGCGCGAATCAAGAAAAGGCATTACTTCATCAAGCTAACGGGCAATCGCTTTACGAAAATCAAAACTTTTCATTAGCGCTTAAAGAGTTTTTAGTTGCCGAGACCAATGATCCGGAAAACTCGTCGATTCAAAACAGTTTAGGCTTAACGTATTTCATGAAAGAGCGTTATCAAACAGCAATTAAACATTTTGAAAAAGCGTTAGAACTGCAACCAAAATTTACGGATGCTCGCAATAATTTAGCTCGTACGTATATCGAGGTCGGTCGTTATCAGGATGCCGATAAAAATTTAAGAATAGTTCTTAATGATTTAACGTACACAGGACAAGAGCGCGCCTACATCAATCTAGGACTAAACTTTTTCAATCAGAAAAAATACGATCAAGCTAAAAATAACTTTTTAAAGGCGATTGAAAACCAGGCAGATAATTGTTTCGCACACACATACTACGGTCGTTCTCTTTTTGAAATGAAAGACTACAGTTCATCCATTTCAGCACTAGATAAAGCCATCGAATTCTGCCAAAAATTATTAATTGATGAACCTCACTATTTTAGCGCGTTGTCATATTACCGATTAGGCGAGAAACAGAAATCAATTACTCGATTCGAAGAAGTCATAAAGCTATACCCTAATGGAAAGTACGCCGACAAATCCAAGGGCATGTTAAATATAATAAAAAGGTAAATCCGATGAAGAAGACTGGGGATTTTTTAAAAAAAGCACGTGAAGACAAAGGACTATCGATCCATGAAATTGGATTGTCTCTAAAAATCAATCCCAAGATTCTTAAACAAATCGAAGATGGCGATAAAGATAATCTTCCAGCAAAAACATTTCTTCGCGGTTTCGTTCAATCCTATGCGCTTTTTCTAAAAGTTGATCCCAATGAAGTTCTAAGAATTTTCTCTGAAGAAATGGGAACAACAAAGCCAAATCAAATCAGTCTAACATCAGGTCCGCAAATTCGCGGAAATAGTTTAGAAGTTGAAGATCCAGAAAACAAAGACGACTTAGGAATAAAACGTAATACCGGTCAAAATTTTACTAAAGAAAAATTTGAGTTTAAAAATATTGGTATCGGTATCGTTGTATTCGTTTTGTTGATCAGCTTAATCGCCGTACGCAAAGTTGTTGAAAAATATCAAAAAGAAGCCGAAGTCGATGTTGCTAAAACAGAAGAGAATTTGAAAACGAACAATAAAATTGAGTTGCCTCAACCACCACCTCCCGTAACGCTAGCGCCAGCTAATGAAGGTAAACCTACAAATACTGACGCTACTCTACCTGCCGATGTAAAAGCGCCTCAGCCAAGTTTACCGGCAACAGAAGCAGCTACGACTAACACTGTTGGTCCAACGACAGCGACCTCACCAAAACCGATAAACAACCCTCCGCCTCAAACACCGAACGCGGTTTCGACGAATCCTGCTGGACAGAACACGGCAAGTCCGCCTCAAAACCCTGGTATTCCCAATAAGCCAATGGCCGCAGTGCCAACCCCGGCAACGACGACTACAGCAGTCGCACCCGCCGTTAAACCGGTGACAACTCCTCCGGTTGCAACAAACACAAATAAGCCGGTAGTACAGCCAGCACCATCGACCGCCGCGACCACTACGCCGACTCCAACTGCAGCAACTCTGCCCGCACCTAAGCCGGCAACACCGCCTACTCCAGCTGTGACAACAAATCCGGCAACTCCCCCCGTTCCACCGAAGCCAAAAAATATTGAACTTGTAATCGAGGCGTTTGAAACCGTTGAAATCGAAATGACTCAAGCATCTGGAAAAGTTGAGCGAATCAAAATGTCTCCGAGCCAAATACAATCTTTTAAAACTGTTTCTGGTGTTAAATTAAACATCAGCAACGGTGGAGCCGTAAACTTGATCGTTAATGGCAAAGACTTGGGTGTACCGGGCGATTTAGGAAAACCGAAACGAGTTTCCTTTTAGTGAATTTTTTCTTTCAAATTTTTTGGCTATCATTACTAGTTAAATTAGTAATCGGCTACTTCCTGCCGTTATTACCAGATGAGGCTTACTACTGGATCTGGTCTCATAACCTTCAACTTAGCTATTACGATCATCCACCGATGATCGCCTGGCTATTTAGATTGGGGCATTTTCTTGAGCCCTACGGGCATGCTGTTAGATTTCCAGGTATAATATTTTTGCATTTCTCGCTTTTTACCTGGCGAGAAATATTCAATCAGCTTAAAATTTCGGAACAGGCTTTTTGCCGATTTCTGTTTTTAATTTTACTTGTTCCCTACTTGGGAATTGGCTCTGTCATTCTGACACCCGATTTACCACTAATGTTCTTTTGGCCACTTAGCTTGCTGTTTTTCATTCGCATTACTCAAAACGAAAAGTGGTCCGACTACGCTCTATTGGGTATGAGTTTGGGCCTAGGCTTTCTGTCTAAATACCATATCGTACTATTCTTAATTTGCGCCGTTGTTTATTTATCACTAGAGAGTAAGTGGTCCACTATCAAGTGGAAATATGTCGGATTTACTTTTATTTTGGGTTTAGTTTTTTCATTACCCGTAATCGCTTGGAACGCCTCTAACGACTTTCAGTCATTTACCTTTCAGTTAAAGCATGGCCTTAAAGCAGAAAACTGGAAATGGATTTGGCCTCTTGAATATATAGTTGGACAATTTTTGATGTTACTTCCTCCACTTGTATTCTATTTTTATAAAGGCCGTAAAACAGAAAATTTGAAGCCTTTCTATTACTTCACAAGTACCGTGCTATTATTCTTCCTTGTAACTAGTTTTAAATCATCAGTAGAGATGAATTGGACCCTAATGGCATTCCCATCGTTCTTTGCTCTTATCGCCGCGATGAATATTCCACAGAAAACAATGCGCCTTATCTGGGGAATTCTTATTGCTCTTAATCTGGCACTGATCGGCTCAATGATTTCTTGGCGTTCTGCCCATGGAAAAATATTTGAACCGTTTTTCTTTTCCAGCCAAAAAAACAAAGTAGAAATGTTCAAACCACTTTACGGCATTAACTATCAAATCTCCTCGTCACTATGGTACTTTTCAAAAACTCCAGTCTATAAAATTGCAGACGCAAGTCGATTTGATTTTTTTGATACGCTGGACGCAAAACGACCCAAAGAAAAAGTAATTTACGTATTTAAAGAGAAAAACAATGAATATCCAACTTGGGTTTATGACTTAGAACCCAAAATGGAAATTGTTGAGGAAATGGATCGAAACTATGTTATAGAAAAGCTGGAGTTTAAGTGAAGGTATTCGGCTTTTTAACATTCATAATCATGTCGTATTTTGTTTACGGCTTTTATATTTCGCAAAATGATTTAAAAATCGTAAATCCGACTCTCAAGAAACTTACAGAAGCCAGTTACTACGACTACAAAGGCGTAATAAACGTTCACTCTGATTTAAGTATTGGTTCAAGCCCAATTACTCAAATTATCCGCTCAGCTAAGAATGCAAAATTGGATTTTATGATCTTTACCGACCTTAACGAGTTTTCTGAAAAAAACTTAGTTGAAGGTTATTTTGATGAAACTCTGATTATGAGCGGAAGCAAAATCAGCTATTTGGATTCTCGTTTCATGGTTGTTCCTTTTCAAAAGCAGACGCTTGGTCGTAACCTGGGCGAAGCACAGGTAAAGCTTGCTGACCTCTTGTCACAAGAGAAAAGCAATGACTACTTAATTATTCTAGCGCACCCATTTAAATCTGGTTTTTCTTGGACCGGCCCGTTACCCCAAGGTCTTGACGGCGTTGAGCTTATTAACTTGAAAAGTCTCTCTCAGCGAGCTTTTGAGCTTTCTAAATTATCTCCTATGTGGAGTTTATTTGTTTATCCGTTTAATCCAACATTATCATTTGTACGGCTATTTAACGAGCCCTCTGATGAAATCACTATGTTTGATAGTTCTCACGAAAATGGTCGTTATTACGGTTTTTCCGGAGCTGAAGCCTCAGCGCGTGCGGTGCCAGTGGCTAATTTTTTAATTAAGTTTCCGTCTTACCAAAAAACATTCGAAATGTTTTCAAATCACGTACTGCTAAAATCCGAACTTACGGGCAACGTCAAAAGTGACAAGGCCAAAATTCTAACGGCTCTAAAGAGTGGAAATTTTTATTTGGCCTTCGACATGCTTGGTGATCCAAAAGGGTTTTCGTGTGTAATCGAGGATCGATCTAAAGCACATTTAATTGGTTCGAAAATTAAGCTCACTAAAAACATGAAGATGAAAATCCGTTTGCCGCAAACTCCCAACTATTTCTTTGAAACGGTGGTATATCGTAATGGCAATCGCTTTGAAACAGTAAATACAACTGATGCTGAAATCGAAATAAATCAACCTGGAGTTTATCGTGTTCAGGTGCGTGTGAGCCCCTATTTCCCATTGCCAGACGCCACCAAATGGATTACTTGGATTTATACGAACCCTTTCTATGTTCAAAACTAATATGGGAGCAGTTTATGAAATTTATCGCATTTGACTTAGAAACTACAGGAACTGTACCCGGTGCTGACGCTATCGTTGAAATCGGAGCCGTTCGTTTTGATAATTTTCAAGTAGAAGCTATTTATTCAACTCTTGTAAATCCACGTAAACCAATCCCGGCGGCTGCATCAAAAGTAAATGGTATTTCTGACGATATGGTCGCAAATAAACCTATTATCGAAGATTTGTTGCCGTCATTTGCAGAGTTCTGTGGGGATCTTCCAATGGTAGCTCACAATGCCTCATTCGATGCCCAATTTCTAACTAACGATATCAAAAAATTTGAAACCGTCGCCCCGAAGGGCGTGATCCTAGATACTCTTCCGATTGCTAGAAAAATTCTCCCAGGCCTAGCGAACTATAAATTAGGAACTTTAGTTCAACATTTAAAAATTCCTAGTTCCGAGTTCCATAGAGCCGAAGCTGATGCGACTTATTGCGGAAAATTATTTATCGAATTACTAAATAGAATTACATCAGGTGGACAAACACCAAGAGTAGAAAACTTAATCGCGCTCACTGGACGCCCAGAAGCCCGCTTCCCACAAATCATTCGCCAACCAAAACAATTAGATTGGCTATCCGAACTCTAAAACATAGGAACTTAACTGATTTTTAAACTGCAACTGAAATTGTTGCGGTAATCTTTTAGATTGTTGGCTGTGATTCAATGCCCAACTTTTTGCGGCCAGAAAAGCCTTCGTTGTAGCCATGAAAATGAGAAATTTGACTCTCTGGATATTTCCAACAAAAATAACCTGCGCCATTGTCGAAATCGCATAGCCATAAACCTTTTGGACGTAAACCTAATTTTTCAATTTTAGTCTGCCAAAGTTCGATTAGTTTATTTACTTGCTCTTCAAGTTCCACGGCCTTCTGATTCTTTTTGTCAGGA
>DDVI01000063.1 GCA_002345205.1 Bdellovibrionaceae bacterium UBA2316
AGGGGCAGCGCCATCTAACCAGCAGGTAGTGAATAAAACTAAAGAAATTTTAGAACCCAATTTGATTGTCTAATTTATAGACGAATCACTTGACCTTTTGGGAGTAACACCCCAGTCCCATTCTTTAAAATGTTAGACTTCGGTATTGATAAAATAAATAGGCCTGGCGAATGTCCGCCACCCCAAAGTATATCAATTTCCCTTTTCTTTCAGGCGTTTATTTACTTCCATAGGTCCCTGGTGCATTTTGACCATGAATTTACTTCATTAAAAAATTCAAATTTCGGCTCAATAAAAACTCAAGTCGAATAGATTAAGTTTCACACTTAATTTTGAATGAAAAGTCCGGGCACCGTATTTGTATCAGTGTTTTCATGTGAATTTACGGAGGGGGTGCCGGAATGAAGCACAATATCCTTTTAGTCGATGATGATTTTGCCTTTAGAAAAGCGATGACCTCGTTTCTAGAAGACGAAGGGTTTTTCGTAAAAGCTGTTTCAAATGGCGATGAAGCTATAGCCCTTGTTCGCCAAAAGCTGATTTCGTTTTCGTTGGCCCTGATTGACTACCACATGCCTGATATCAAAGGCCCAGCTGCCATAAAGCAACTCAAAGAGCATTGCCCTGGGCTCACAATTCTAGGCTTATCAGGTGATGACTCGGTTGACGCGCACAATGATTCGCTTGAATCAGGTGCCATGTTCTTTATCGAAAAAGATATCGGCGAGGCTAAACTCTTAAGTATATTGCATCGTGCTTGCCAAGAAGTTGAAAAACGCACAAAGCCACTGACTGTATCTGGTCACAATGAAAATCAAAAATTAATTGAATCCGTTGGGATGGTCGGCGTTTCTGAAGCTATGGCCGAAGTCGCAAGACTCATCTTAAAATTCGGCCCCGCGAATGATACCGTATTGATTCGGGGTGAAATGGGGACAGGAAAAGAAAAAGTAGCTCGCGCCATTCACAATGCCTCAATGCGAGCCAATCGACCATTTGTTCCGGTGAATCTTGCTAGTATTTCCTCAGGTGTTTTTGAAAGTGAACTTTTTGGCCATGAAAAGGGATCTTTTACTGGCGCTGCCAAAGATAGAATAGGATATTTTGAAGCGGCCAATGGTGGAACACTCTTTCTAGATGAAATTGGAGAGCTGCCAAAACATTTACAAGCTAGCTTGCTTCGGGTTTTGCAGGAAAAAACAATCATCCCAGTTGGATCTAACGAAACAAAGAAAGTCGATTTTAGGCTTGTTGCCGCGACAAATGCTCCCCTTGAAACCTTAATTGAAAAAAATCTCTTCAGAGAAGATTTGTTTTTCAGGCTCAATGTTCTGCCTATTCATATTAAACCACTACGGGAGCGACCTGAAGATATCCCAATTTTGGCACAGCACTTTCTGAATATGGTAAACCTAGAACAACGTCAGAACTTTGTATTACTTGAATCCTCGGTCAATCAACTTAAAAAACTAAACTGGCCTGGTAACGTAAGGGAGCTTGAACACTGTATTCGGTTTTTAGCAAACCTTTCAAATGGTCCTCATTTGGAGATTGAACTGCTGAAAGATCGCAAAGATCCAAATTTAACAACTAAGAAAAAAATCGATCTAGAAACTTTGAAATTTACTCAAATGGCCAAGGAAAAAAACATTGTCCTTAAAGCCATCGAAGAGAGTGGATCGATTTCGGCAGCATCGCGTCTGCTAAACATAAGTCGCAGCACTGTTCGAGAAAAAATGAAAAAATACGGAATTGAACTAAAACGAGAACTTTCACAAGGGGGAAAAGAATGAAAAAAACGACAATAATTATTTTAGCAAGCCTAATGGGGATAAGCGTTTCGAGCATGGCCAATGAAGCGCAAGCTAAAAAACTGACTCCACTTCAGCTCAAGCAAATTGCTTGGGCCATGAAAATACTTGGCGAAACAAAAGCGCTTGGTGTTTCTGAAAACCAATGTATCAGTTTCGATCAGGATATTTTGAGTTTACTAGAGGCTGAAGGACATATTCAAAATGGTGGCACTCAGCCGACGACGGTTTGTTTCGGCGGCGGACCTGGAGTCGGATCAGCAACGAAGTAGAATTTTTATGACAATAAATAAAATTAAAACTATTATTGTCTTATCGATTCTTGTAGCGCTCGGAGGAGCTGTTTCTATGAAATCAAATGACCATAACAAAACATTGAGAGTCGCATTTCCCGTGCGACTCAAATCAACAGCCTACGAGCCTACAAATATAAACTTTGATTACGAGTATATATTTTTAGAAAATGTATTCTCGCCGTTGGTTGAAATCTCAGCCAATGGCTCTGTAGAAAAAGGTGTGGCCGACAAAGTTGAATGGTTTGGCGATGAATTAAAACTGACAATCCGAGACAATTTAAAAACAAACTCTGGAAAATCAATTACCGCTGACGATGTGGTTTTTTCTTTAAAAAGATTGCTCGTTTTATCAGGTAATACTCATGGAAATTTTAAAGACATTGTTTGTCCAGGCGTCGATATCAAGTCAACTGATGAAAATTGTCCCGGCATCAGAAAAGATGGAAACTCAGTATTTTTAAATGCGAAAGGAAAAAAGTCATTTATCCTACCGATGCTCGGAGCCATTGATTTTGCGGTTATTCCAAAATCTAGTGTCGATCCTGTTTCTCTTAAAATAATAGACTACAAAGAAACAAGTGGTCCCTATTCCGTTGATAGTGATGATGGAAATGGAAATATTCGTTTAATACAAAATCCGCATCATTATTTTTCAACAAGCGATGCTGCTAAAGAAGTGATTTTGGTTCCAACGAGTGTAAAACCCGAAGAATCAAGTCTTACCGCCTTTAAGCAGGGAAAAGTCGATCATATTACTACAATTGATGCCACTAAGCCTGAAGAGATTATCAATTTTGCACAGAATAGTTTAGATGCGGAGCTTTTGGTAACTATGAAGATTAGAACTCTCGTTTTAGTATTCACTCAAAAAGGTGAAAGCGAATTTAACGCTGCCGAACGTCGTTATATTGGCAAAAATATTAAAGCAGCATTTTCTAAAATATATAGCGGTGTCGTAGGCACGGAGCAAAGAGCTGAGTTTTTTCCGAATCTGAGTGAAGGTGGTTTGACCGTTGAACAGCAAAACCGTTTAAAAATCGAATTAGAAAAAGAACTTCAAGAGCCAAAGAAAGAAATTCGATTAGGCATCATCAGGCGTGGCTCACTGGATGAATGGGCAAATCCGATCAAAGAGTTGTTACCTCAAGTTAATGCATCAATGATTAGCTACATCCCCGATTTTAAAGCTGATCTTGCGCCTGATGAAACTCCGCATGCTTTTATTGGCTTTACGGACACAGGATTTATGGAAGATATTGGCCTAATTTCGTATTCACTAAATTCTGGTGTTTTGGGGCTTAACAAAACAGAGCGTGCGAAATGGCTCGCAAGCTATATGGCTATTGACGATAAAGAAACCCGTATCAAGAAACTTAAAGAACTTCACTTTGAGGCTTTAGCCAGACCAAGTGTTGTACCTCTGGTGGCACTTTCCTACACGGCACTCGTAAGAAAACCTTGGAAAATCGAATTATCTGAACTCTACGCAAATAACCAGTTATGGCGCATAAAACTCCGTTAGCCCAATGGCTCTATTTGAATAAATCTGAACTCCGTCCCGTTTTAACGGAGTTCAAAGGAACCGGAGAAATATCTCCCGGTCTTTATGATTTTTCCACAAAAGTCGTATGGAATGATATTGCAATTGAAGGTCGCGGAGTTGATGAAGCCAGAGGCATCGCATTTGAAAAGTCCGTTGGAGAATGTATCGAAAGAATTATTTGCGTTGAAAAAAATATTAATTCTGTCGGTCTTGCCGTGTCGGGACCAGGACATTGCTCGCGGACTCATGCGAAAAATGAGTTGCTGGAGAGATTTTACTTAAATGAACATTTAACAAAAAAATTATTCTTTAAAAAAATCAAAGTTGAAAACCCTGTCGCTGAGCTATTTCTAAAAATAAATCAAAATTGCAAAGTTGAATATTTTCAGATGCAAACACCATTTCAATACTCAGGTGTTGTCTGCCGTATCTCAAAAGATGATAAGTCGGCATTTGGGTTTGCTCTTTCCGAGTCTTTGGAGGATTCACTAATACGGTCATTTTTAGAGGCAATTCCAAGTTTTGCGTGGTTAGCCGATACGACTGAAAAGAATACTTCGTTTAATGAATTGCCGTGGCAGATTTCAAAAGAATTTATATCAAAAATTTCTCCCTTATTAGATGGTAATTCAAAAAGCGAGTGCAAAATTAGCACTGAACCAGAAATTAATTTTGAGAGCATTGATTTATCCGGTATAACAATTTTGAAATCTCTTTCTGTAGAAGCCATTAGATGTACATTAATGGATCAAAAGGCGGAACTATGCACTTAGTAACGCCAGCGGAACGAATTCGATCATTTGAAAAAAAGCAAATTTTAGTATCCTCGCTTGTGCTATTGATTTTTTTTGGATTGGCTTTAATTTCGAATACACTTTATATTCAATCAGTCGCCGATGATACCACTAAACTCATTTCTCGCTTCATCAAAATCGGTGATTTCCGTGAGGTTTCTTTAATTCTTCAGGACACAAGACTTTCAAAATTTAATAGTATTAGATACAAATCATCCGTCGAGGGACGTTCCTTTGTTTTGCCCCCTAGCTCTGACATTGCTAAAAATAAAACATTCTGGAACATTGTTTCGTCTGATGAGTATTCGACACCTGTTACGAATGAACTCAGTGACGGTCTGAACGACGTTATTATTTATGAGTTTTCGCGCTTTAGATTTGTTCACTACGCTTTTTTTATTTGGCTTATTTTAAATTTAGTTTCAATTCCTCAAACTAGGTTTATGAAAAAGCGCCTTGTTGAGCAATTTCAAAACGATTTAGATTTGCAAAAGAAGATTGCTAAAAGTGAGATTGCCCATCAAGTCCGGCATAATTTACGAACTCCACTGGCTGCGCTTATGAGAATTCCTAACCGATTACCGGCTACGGTTGCGAAAGATAGAGATTTACTCAACGTAACTATAAACCAAATTAAAGACTTAGTTGCAAAACTTGATGATAAAAAATCAGAGGAATTGTCGAGCGAAACGTCTGAAAATCTTTATTCTACGTTGGTGCAAGCTAGGCATGAACTTGATTTATTCGTGCCTAAAGGAATCGAATTTCGGTTTGAAGTTGATGATATGATTTCATCATGCCTAGTGACCCACGTCCCCGTTGAGATGCGCTCGATTCTTGGCAATCTTGTTACAAACTCAATTGAAGCAATGAGCGGAACAGGACGCATTAATGTTCGTTGCCGAGATCTGGGGGCTGAAATTGAGATTCTTGTTTCAGACTCAGGATGCGGTATCAATACGGACGTGCAGCCACATATTTTTGATAAAGATTTTTCTTTTGGTAAGAAAAATGGAACTGGAGTTGGGCTCTGGCACGCAAAAGAGTTTATTACTTCTTGGGATGGAACTATTAGTGTTCAATCAACGACGGGTCTGGGGACGGCACTAACTATTAAAATGCCAATCAAAGATCGCGAAACTTGGTATTTGCCAAGACTCAAATTTGGATCAAATTCAAAGATCTTTGTGTTAGACGATCAGGAATCAGGACGTGCTCTATGGCAATTGAAATTTGATGACACAAAATTACTGGCGCAAACTACATTCATGAGTCAGGAAAGCGATTTGACGACCGCTATTCATGAAATAGAGGAATCGCCCCAGGAAAGCGTTTTACTATTTGATTACGACTTGGGTGGTGGCGATACGGGGCTTGATTGGCTTCAGAAAATGCCCAAAGCGGCGACCCGGTGTCTAGTGACGGGTCACTTTGATAACGAGATGGTTCGGGCGTCTTGCCTGGAATATGGCGTCTATTTGATACCCAAGAGCCAGATTGCAGACATTCCTTTGGTTGTGGTTTGAGATATTGTATTGACTGATTCCCGCTGTAAAACCGCAAGTCAATCCTCTACTAGATGCACTTAAAGAAGTTTCAAATCAAATTGAATCCGAATAGTTGAATTAAAAAAAAACTCACTGTCCGTCGAGACTGGCACAATTTCATTTCCGCCATGGCGGTCTCCCGCCAGTCTTTAATTTTTGACTTAACCTATTAAATCTCCTTCAAATTCCAAAAATCAGGGGTGGCGACCAGTCGCCAGTGGCTGAGCTTTGCTCAATTCATTCAAATTTTAAAAATTCAAATTCTATTCAAACACTTACACCGCCTGGGCACATGCCAAGCCATAGATGCCTGCCTCTTGCATTCTATATATGTGAAAGGTCGTTCTCAGTTGAACGAACTCACTAACAAATAACTAAGGAGGTGCATTTATGAATGCAAAAGAAAAAACAAATACTACGAAAGATTCAGCGGCACTCGATTTCAGTCTGATCTCATTAGAAAAGGCTACGCCCATTAGCCTTTGGCAGAGGTTCAAAAAATATTTCTCTGTTCCAGAAGAGCTAACAGTTCGCGACTGGGAACGTCTTGAATCAAAACCATTTCGCAAGCGATGCGAAGAAAATCAATGGAGAAATTTCTAATGTCTCGAACTCTAAAAGATAAACGCGATATTTATCGAACAGAACAAGAACTTGTCGTGCGAAGAAAACCAAGTCCGATGCTTAAACGCCGTTATTTAAATTTCAAACAAACTGGTGCGCCTGTTGACGGTGAATCATGCCCCGAGTGTGGTGGGTTGACTGATTTTCAAAACGGATACTTAACCTGCTCTGAATGTGGATGGACAGAAGATGTCGTTGAGATGTTTGAAATGGAAAGGTTTTCAGCATGAATAATACTAATGAATTTCTACCTAGCAATGTCGTGCCAATCAGAAAATCTGAAAAGTTTGGCGTTTATACAGGAGTGATTACCTCTTCTGGTGAAGTGATCGAAGGTGAGAGTGTCGGTGTGGCTTATCTTAAGACGGGATCTAAAAAATTTCGTCTTAAACTATTTACCCATCCGAGTACGCAGTATTTTGTCGTGCCAGATGAAGCCAACAACGAACGATATTTAGTTCTTAGCCTTGAAGAATATCAGGTACCTACGGGAGAGATGAAATCTAGTTGGTATCGAGTCGGAGAAGGCAAACTTGTTGGAAGTTTTCTCGCTCTTAGAATCCAGCTTCTTTCAGAAAGCCTATTTTTATGTTTGTTTCCTGAGAAGCCAGAACGAATGGAGGATTCCATTGCATCTTAAACAATTTAACAAAGGAGGTCTATTTATGAATAAAAAATATTTTCTTTTTACGCTTATGTTAACGACCGCATTGATAGTTATTCCCGAACTTGGACTTGCTAGCGTGGAATCATCACTTATGGGGATTCAGACGAAGTTGACGCGTGTGATTCTGCCGACACTATCCATTATCGGTATTGCGTGGGCGGCGTTCAGCTTGATGAGTGGTAACGAAAAAGCAAAAACCCACATGTGGTACGCGATTCTAGGAAGTATCTTAGGATTTGGCGCGCAGGCGATTGTGGACTTTATCTCACAAACGGTGCGCTAATGAGCGATACTCATTTACTTACTTCATCCGTACCAAGAACACTTGAAACCAAAAATAAGATTTTAGGTCTAGAGCTTTCCGATGTGTTGATCTTACTTTTAAATTTATCAATTCAAAATTTAATTTTTGGATCAACATCAATGAAGATTCCAATGGTTTTTGGAACAAGTCTTGGACTGTTTTTGATTTTGTTCCTATTTAAAAAAGGAAAGCCCGATTTATTTTTGCAACATTACTTTGAGCACATGATCTCACCGACAGTTTTTTCTGCGAATGCCAACGATAGCCAATACAGAAAATTTAAAAAAGGGGGGCAACTATGAATCAGACATCACTATGCGAACAGTTGCCATTTTGGGAATTTGAATCTTCACCAATTCCTCATGTTATTCTCAATGATGGCTCACTAGGTTCAGGTTTTGAATTACTACCGCTTGATATTGAATGCTTTGACGAAGCAAGGATAAATCAGCTTTCGCTCGGGCTTCGCTCATTTGCTAACTCTTTACCAGAGGGAACGACCGCGCAGTTTATGGTCGTTAATGATTCTGATGTGGGATCTGTGGTAAATAGGCATCTTCGCCTTTGCTCAACTGATAATTTTTTTCTTAAGGAACTAGATCATAAGAGATCGCAGCTATTACTAAAACAAGTTGATGATGGTCAATTGTTTAGACCTAGATTATTTCTATTTATCAAAACAAACCCAGCGCAAAAACCAAATTCACTTTCAATCGGTCAAACCAAAAAATTTGCTAGCGAATTTGAAAAAGGATACGACGATTTGGTTCAGACTTTATCCCAAGCTCTTGAGGGAGCAAAGGGATCATTAGCATCACTTGGTTTTTTAGCTTCGGATTTAGGAAAAGATGATTTTATAAATTTACTCTATCGCTACTTAAATCCAAAGCGATCAGTATCAATCGAGGCCCCTACAATTAAAAACAACGATGTTGGAATTGAGCCCAGTTCCCCGCGAGAACAATTGGTATTCGGCGATTTAGTTTTGGATCAAGAGGATTTTCTTCTTGATGGCTTAAAGACACGGGTCCTGACTCTAAAAACTCTTCCCGAGGTGACGTTTGCTGGAATGATGAGCGGCTTTTTAGCTATGCCGTTTAAGTACGAATTGTTCTTGTCGTTCAATGTCCCTGAGCAATCAAAAGAAATGAAGCACCTTGATCAAAAGCGAAAAATGGCCCATTCACTTTCTGCTAATAGCGGCAACAGAGTTTCTGACTTAGAGAGTGAATCACGACTTTCGCAAACGACAGAACTCATTCGGGAAATCATTGAAACAGGACAAAGAATTTTTCAGGCTCAACTGATGATTGTACTTCGTGAAGAAAACTCGGCTATCGGCATTCGATCCTTAAATCTGCACACCAAGGAAGTTTTAGCTAAATTTAAAACACTCAGTGGATCAGAAGGGCTTCAGGAAACCGTCGGCGCATGGAAGATATTTAAATCTGACTTGCCACTAGCTCCGGTAAATCTGATTCGCTCAAAAAAACTAAAGACCAATAACCTCGTGGATTTTTTTCCACTTTACGGGGCTGCAACTGGTGATGAAAAGCCAGTATGCCTTTTAAAAACAAGGCTTGGAACTTTGTACTCGATGAATCCCTACTCATCAAGGCTCAGTAATTTTAATGCACTTGTGACGGGCTCTAGCGGTTCTGGAAAAAGCTTTGCTAATAATTTCCTTATGCTCCAACAAATAGCACGCGGGACTCAGGTCTACATCATCGACATCGGGGGATCGTATAAAAAGATGACTCAAGTGTTAGGAGGTCAGTATTTTGAAATAAATTTGACTGGTGATTATGTCATTAACCCGTTTGAGTTAAAAGATCCAAAAGCTGCGCCGAGTGGAGAGCGAATAAAAAGCCTAGTGAGTGTGATCGAGCAGATGGTTGTTGACGGAGGTGAAAAGCTATCTCGATTTGATCGCGTGCAACTTGAAGCAGCATTGACCGCCGTCTTTGATTCAGTACGCAGTGAAAAATTAGCCAGATCCCCGGTACTTTCGGATTTATCGAAATATTGCTTAGCTCATAGTGATGAGTCGCGAAAGCGAATCGGAAAAATGCTATTTCCATGGATTGCAAAATCACCCTATGGAAAGCTTCTAGATGGTATTGGCAAAATCGAAGCCGATCGGCCCATTGTCGCTTTTGATTTAAAAGGACTATCTCAATACCCGGATTTGCAGTCGGTAATGATTTTAATTCTAACAAATTTCATCCTTGAGCAAGTTGAATCAGATCGCTCAACGCCCAAACGAGTTTTGCTGGATGAAGCCTGGGACCTTTTAAAAAGCCCTGCGGCAAGTTCATTTATGGAATATGCCGCCCGAACTTTTAGGAAGACTGGTAGCGGGATCACCTTTATCACCCAAGGTGTAGAAGAAATTGTCGCAAGCGGCATGGGACCCGCCATTTTAAATAACACAGCGACGAAACTTGTGATGCTTCAAAAAGGTGACACCGCCATCTTAAGGGACGCTTTAAAATTAAATTCCCAAGAGCTTCGATTGATTCAAAGTCTTGAACAGCGCAAAGGTCAATTCAGCGAAGGTTTTTTGATGGAGGGCGAATCTAGGCAAGTCATCCGCATTGAACCATCACCACTTGAATACTGGATATCTACGTCTGACGCAAGAGACAATCAGTTCCTTGAACAGCTCAAATCTGACGGACTTAGTTTGGATGCGGCCTTAATTAAAGCAAGCGAGATCGCTCCATTTGGTGTGGCCCATTCAAATGTTTTGAAAATGGCGGCGGCATGAAAAATAAAATTTCTGCTGTAATCATCGCAACATTGATTTTTATCGGACCAAGGTCCGCGAAAGCGGACCTCTTTGGCGGCGATGTTGTTGTGCTGACTCAAATTTTGGCGCAAGCCATTCAAACCGTGATCACGCTGAAAAGCGTTCTAGAAAACGGAAAAGATTCCTTAAATCTGATGCGTGATATTAACGCCGGAGTTAGAAGTGGTCTCGACATAATCCGAATTGTTAATCCTCATTTTAATCCGGGCGTGTATGGAAATCTGGATAAAGCTGACGAAGTGCTAAGAGCACTTCATTCAGTTTACGGCACGGTTCCTCAAGGTATGGATGAGGATCTCATGAAGTCCCAGGATCAAAGTGTCGCTGAAGTTATTGCGATGAACAGAAATCTCTACGACTACGCCGATCAAGTCGATAATGAGAGGGATAAAATATTGCTTCACGCACAAGTTGTTAGCCCTCAGGGAGCCGGAAAACTTCAAAACCAGGCGCTCGGTGTTTTAATTGGGGTCACAACGCAGCTTTTACGGACACAATCGCAAATGTTAAAAATCATGGCGCAGAATATGGCCTATGATACCCGGAAAGAAAAACTAGCGACCCAAAACTTTCAAGAAAATTACCAGGGGCTATCCCGAGGCTTTGGCAGCCTTCCGAAGGACACAAGGCTGCCTAGAATCGGAGGTGACCAATGAATCCAAATTTAGAAGTTCTGGGATCGCTTGTTCAGGATCTCTACCACGGGCTGAGCAATCTATTTTATGTCATGCTACCAGTGGCGATTCTATTTTCAGTGGTATTTGGATATTTAAAATCAGGTGATGCCAACTATCCAGATGTTATCAAACGCTCTTTTGTAGCGGCTTTACTGCTGGCCTCTTTTCCAGAGGTATCCAATTTGATTTTGGACCTTTGTGATGGCCTAGCACTCAAGATTGATAATATGTCCGGGATTGAAACCTTCATGCGAATGGCCGAGGAAAAATCTAAAAGTTATGCAGTGGCTAAAAACGTACTACTTCTAAAATTTGATGACCTATTCATGGCAATTCTTAGCTTCGGAAGTTTTTTACTGTTGCTACTAGCCAGATACATCACTGTGGCGCTTTATTACTTCTACTGGGTCCTACTCTCCACTTGTGCGCCGCTGATGATCCTCTGCTATGTGTTTCCAAAAACTGAGGGAATCACAGTCAATCTATACAAAGGATTGATTGAGGTGGCGCTTTGGAAAGTGATTTGGGCGCTTATGTCGGCAATGCTCACGTCACTGTCATTTGGAAATATCTATCAGACTGATGGATCGTATTTAACCTTGATCGTGATGAATTTTGTTATCGCGATTGCCATGCTTTTTACGCCGTTAATTATGCGCTCACTTATTGGTGAGGGCGTTCAAGCAACGGCCCAGACGATCGGAACAACGGCAGCACTTGCGGCGGTGGCGCTTCCTACAAGAATAGCCACTGTTCATCAGGTATCTCGGGAAATGATTTCAAATACCAGACTGTACGCTAACCAGAAATTTCAAAACATTCAATCAACATTCAGATCCAAAGGATCTTAAAAGGAGGTGCATTTATGAATACAAATAAAAAAATAAATCTACAAACGAGTTCTTATCCAAAAGCCATGCAGCAGTTTGCTATGGAGAATTTTAATATCAAATATCTTTGTGCAGGATTGATGGCAATTTCATTCTTTTTGTTAGTGTTGACATTATACCTTGTAAAACAAGGGCCTTTGGTTGTCGCCATTGATAGCCAGGGAAGTGTTGCCAAAATTGAATCTAAAATTACCGATTTGCAAATCGAAGCTGCGATAAAAGAGTATGTCAATTATCGCTACTCGTGGGACGAAAAGACAATTGCTGAGTCATTGGCTAAAGCTAAGTTTTTTGTTTTGCCATCTCTTAAGCAATCGTTTGAAAAATCAACGATTGAGGTTCAAAAGTTTGTTCATGAAAAGAAAGTCAAACAAAGAGTTTACCCTAAAAGCGTAGTTGTTGATCTGAAAGAAAAAAAGGTCACTGTTTTAGCAGATCGAATTACCGAATTTGACAACTTAAAAGCCGCGACCGAAATGAAGATCATTTTTAACTTCACTACCGACAATCGCACCGTGGTGAATCCTTGGGGAATTTATATCACGAAAGAAACCGAAGAGGCTTCTCGATGAAATACTTTTCAATTTTTTTCGTATCTGTTTTTTCTATTTGTACTTCAGCGCAAATCAGAAAAGTCAGCTATCGTGAGGACCAAATTTTAACTATTAAAACAGCCCTTGGAATTGCAACGATCATTCAGCTTCCTGAGACGATTCAATCAGCAATCATTGGCGATCAGTCAGCCTTTAAGATTGAGTACCTAGATAAAGCAGTTACGATTAAACCACTACGAGGAAATGCCAAGACTAATTTATACTTGGTAGCTGATAAAAAGCGATACAATGTGCGCTTGTTGGCGATGGGCCAAGACGGAGCGGATTACATTGTTTATATTTTATCATCCGGTAATGATGAGAAAAAATCACAAGCTCGCTGGTTAGTTCTCAATAAATCAAATGAAGCAAACGGTCTAATATTAACAGTTGATCGAATTGGATATTCCCAAAATGATTTTTTGCTTTTTGATCTATCATTAAAAATGAAAGCTAATGATTCTATTTCTCTGAAACCTGAAGATGTCTGGGTATTTCAAAATAAAACGTCAAGAATCATCAACAGCCTTTTTTTATCCGGCGTTAAGTTATCAAAAGAAAAGCCAATTAAAATTGGAATTTCTGTCTCAAGGTCAGAGCTTATCAAAGGAAAGCCACTAACTATCGAACTAGTAGGAAGTAGAACAAATTCGATTTCTATTTCAGAGGCGGCGCTATGGAGGTAATCGCAAAACTCAAACAGGGGCTCAATAAAATTGGCCGTTTGTTTAAAAAGATCAAATCCATTTTTGTTAAAGAAAATGAAGTCAGTCAAAAAAAAGACATAAACTTTACAGCTTTTAGAAATCTAGCCATTGCTGGCGTGGTCTTGTTTGTCGCGATTGTCTTTATGCTACCAACGGATGTTCCCGTTGAATTTAGCGAAAGGATCGAAAAAACGCGCTCAGATGCAGACGCTAGCTCTACAAGCGAACATCAAACTCAAAGCGGCTCTGCTCAAAACCTATGGGGATCTCCGGCAAGTTCGATTCCTATTCCCAGCGGCCACAATGAAATCAATTACAACACTTCAATGCTTGTGGGTGGCGGTCAAAATGCAAAGACGCAGCTTCGAGCCGGTCAAAGACTTCCGCTTCGCCTGATTGATAATGTTATTGTTTCGCAAGAATCCGTCCCTGTACTAGCCGAATTAATTCTAGATTCAAGCACGGATTCGGGCCTAAGGCTTCCTGCGGGCACAAGATTCTATGGCGAGGCGAGTTTTCAAAAAGGAAGTGATCGAGCGCAGATTCGCTTTAGTCAGATATCTCTGCCCAGCGGGAAAATAAGAAATATTTCTGCTAACTCTTTAAGTAAAGATGGTCAGCCCGGCGTCATTGGCCGCGTATTTTCTGACGGTGCTAAAAATACGGCAGGTCAAATTCTTACCACTTTCGTTGGCGGCTTGGCGCAAGGCTCGATGGAAACAGATGTTCTTGGACGTTCCAAAGGTGGAATTGAAAACGGCCTGCTTGGAGCGGTAGCGGCGACCGCGCAAGCGCGAGCGCAATCATACGGTGAAAAACTAAAAACAGAACGAGAATGGATCGAGCTTAAATCCGGCACCGAATGCGAAGCCGTTTTAAGTGATTCTCTGCAACTTCAAAATGGAGGTGATCAATATGAGTGAAAATAAAAGATCAGATATGACAGATAGAGGATTTTTAATGTTAGTCTTAGCCCTTGGTGCATTTGTTATTTGGCTTAAGTTTAAATTTCAAATCATCATGGTTTATCTAAAATGGCGACTGGCGATTGCGCTTTTTATTACAATTTTAATTTTATTTTCTTTCTTAAAGCTAAAGAAAAAATTCCTATCTGTTTTCAAAGAGAAGGATATTGAAAACGACGTCATTAAGCCAAAAGAAAATGAGGACGCTGTTTATGCGGGTATGTCCGATACGGGAAAGTCTGTATTTATTAAACAAACTTTTCGGCGGATGCACACTCAAATTGTCGGGACAACTAACGCCGGTAAAACAGAATCTGTCATTTTACCGTGGGCCATTGATGACATTAAAAAAGGGCGAGGTCTTTTGATGATTGATGGTAAATCTGATTCCAATTTACTTGATAAACTCTACGCCTACGCAAAAAAACATCACCGCGAACAGGACATTCGGATATTATCAATATGTAATGTCGATATAAGTCACACATTCAACCCACTCGCTGGCGGCACCGCTTTAGAGGTAGCTGAGCGTGTTTTTAATGCGCTAAATTTTGAAAATGAATATTTTAAAAGCATTCAATACGACGCCTTTTTACATTGTCTATTGATTTTAGATTCCGCCAAAATCAAAGCCACACCATATAGAGTCATCGAGTGTTTAAAAAGTGAAAAGGTATTATCGGAACTAGCCGTTGAATCCCAAAACGAGCGACTGATTTCGTGGTCAAAAGACTTTTTAAAACTCTCAAGGGACGAGAGAGAGCAACGAACTAGCGGCCTAGTCGCTCAGCTGCAAAGCTTTACCGTGGGTGAAATGGCCGGAATTTTTAACTGCGAGCAATCAGACATCAATCTTGAAAGAGCCCTTGAAAATGGCGAAATCATTTATTGTCAGCTACCGGCTCTAAAAATTCCAACTCTTGGTAAAGCTACGGGAAAAATGATTCTACAATGCTTACAAAGCGCGGTCGGATCAAGGCACCTTGGTAAATACCAAGATCAGAAGTTTTTCTCTGTTTACTTGGATGATTTTACAGAGTACCTGACCCCAAATTTTGTGACTCTTCTTAATAAATCACGAAGTGCCAACGTAGGCATTGTGTTCGCTCATCAGGCTCTAGGGGATCTAAAAGCATTGGGTGATGGTGTTATGAATACGATTTTAACGAACTCTAACCTCAAGATATTTATGCGTACAAACGAGCCCGAATCGGCTAACTATTTCTCCGAGGTCATCGGAACGGCTGAAGGTGCAAAGATCACTGAAAGGCAAAAGCAAAGCCTATTTGGATCAGAAAAAACAGGTGATGGCTCTGTGCGCGAAGTCGAAGAGTTTAAATTTCATCCTAATATTTTTAAGCAAAGTCTTGGTATTGGGGAAGCTGTCATTATCTTGCCGCACGAGAAAGGCAGTCTACCGATCCGCTTAAAATTCAAAAAGTCATTTGATTTGGATAAGCCCAATATTCCGAAAATAAATAAAACTGAGCCGCTCAGTCTTGCAAGAAAAATGGAGGTTGCTGCGGCGGCTGAAAAATCTGTCACTCAAGATCCCGTTGAAAATATCATCGGCGCCATTTTAAGTGAGCAAAAAAGGAAGGCGTCATGAAGTTAGTATTCATTTGTTCCATTTTGTTTTTTCTTAATTCATGTGCCAATAAACCCAAATGCGGAAACCCAGAGGGAGCTAGGTCAGTTTTGACTGGTAGCTCAAGCTGCCAAGTGAGAATTAGACAAGTCACTATTGGGTCTGACTTTAATATTCCCGAAAGCTTAAAGGGGAAACTGACTTCTGATTTTACCTTAGATTGGCAAGAAACACGATTGATTGATGGCCGAATTGAAATTGGACACTTTGTTCTAGTGCCAGAATCAAGCGCAACAAAGGTGGCTCAATGAGGCACTGGCGAAATGATATTGTATTAGAAGCTTGTGAGTTTACAGCTCGCTGGGGCTTTTTAACTCAAGAACTATTTTTTGAGTTTATGTGCCCGATGAGCCGCGCGCATAAATTCAGGTACTGGAAATTCTTAACTACAAGTGGAAAGTTTTACCAATCTAAAGCGAGTGAGAAAGTGTTGCTGTTAACGGCTAAAGGCCGACATTCAGTTGGCGGAATTGCTAGACCTGCGCGCAGATCCATCTATGTCGCTCATGATGCCATAGCCGCAAGAGTCTTGTTGGCTCTTCAAAAAAGAGATCTAGTTTTTAAGTACTGGCTAGAAGACGAGCTTATGCGAAATCCTCTTGAGGGCTATTCTATTCTTGGCAATGAGCAAATGTTAAAAATTCCTGATGCCGTATTTGATTTAAGAACTGCCGGCATCGGAACGATAAGATGCTCCCTTGAAATTGAGCGCACAACTAAATCCAAATCCCGCTATGCTAAGAACGCGCTGGCTTATTTAGGGTACTCAAAAATTAGCGTTATGCTTTTTGCTGTTGGAACAGAATCGACAAAAGATGTTGTCGGCCAAGCATTTCGAGGCAAAATGTTTTCGGAGAAGAACAAAATTCCTGGAATATTTAATCTTAATTATTTTGATCCGGCAGAATTAAATACAATTCTTAGGTTCAACACTCAAGAAATGACATTTAAACATTTGCTATCGGCTTTAACGAAGCTTGAGATTAGATCGCTCAACGATTCTCGAGACGATAAAGAGACTGTCGTCTCGTTAAAAAAATTAGAAAACCGCGAGGCGGCCCAATGAAAATAATCAGCAAATTCATGCAAATGCGACCCACCCAATCCCGTCCCCTTAAATCTACGATTTTTCCTGACCACCCCCACCCAACGATGTTGATTGAAGGTGGTCAGGAATCAGGGGACGGGATTGGGTGGAAGAAGTGGAAAGTGAAAAAGAAGAATAGAATTGGAGTTAGAGAGGAGAAATACAAAGCGAAACAAAGAGAACTCGATCAGGTAGGCAGTGTAAGTCAGCGGCTATCGATTGGCGAATTGCTGCCGTTTGATTTTAGTTTCTACGGACGAAGTTTTGTGCTGGGCCTACCGGATCGAATTCTCATCGGTCCGAATGATGAGGGCGAACGTACCGTTCACCCTCGGCCTCGATGGGCACGCCACAAGTGGCGACCCGCTGTTCTCTGTGCCGCGCTCACGCGCGGCTTTTATCGAAGCGATTCCGATTCAACTCGTACCAAAACATTAATTTTCACCACAAAGGAGGTGCCGTTATGACAAATGATATTTCACCTAAAAAAGAAGGCCGAATGGTCGTAAGCCCGGAGGCAGAAGCTGCGGTCGCTGAACTTGCCGATGCCGTTAACGAAGGATTCGATGCAGGCCGCGCAACTCGCTATGACGCCGCAAGCTTTATGATTTTATGGTTTAAGAACAACGCTCCAGATGACGCTATTATGGAGCTTCGCCGCAGATCAGCGAACGCCTTTTCAATGCTCGAAGCGGTTCAAAAGAAGTATAAAGCTATCGGAGAGTTGCCGCCCGATATCCAGGCGGTATTGGATAAACATTTCTTCGGCGATGCCGTGAAAGAATCCAAGAAGACAAAAAAGACCTTGAAACCAGAGTCTCTCAATGAGAGACTAATGGAAAGTGATGAAGTTGCATGAGCCCAAAACATTTCAAAGAAATACGCGAACAAATTGGACTCACCCAAGACGAGCTAGCTCAAGTTTTAGGGCTCGCTGGAAAGAAATCAATCAGTCACTTAGAAACTGGTTTTAGGACTCCAAGCCCGCTCATCGGTGCCGTGATGAGCTACTTGGGAAGTTTGTCCCAGCGAAAAGCTCAGGAATTTATCGAAGAATTTCAGCGGCACATAGATAAAGAAAAAGCGTCTGGTAAAGGACGTAAACTTGGGTAGATCTACTACCTACAAAGCGGCGGTTGATTTTGACGAAGATGATATGAAGGTTGAGCTAATCGGTATTGTAGATACAAGTGAAGACGCCGAAGCTCGCCGGGAAAGAGTTGAAAAACTCTTAGCTCGCATCATCCTTCTTGGTCAAACAAAAGGACGCCCGAGAAAGGAGGCTTTACATGAAGAACAAAACGCAGCCTGACGGTAAATCTTTTTCGTCAGAGTCATTTCTGATCGGATGCTATTCGAGAGTTTCAACGGATGAGCAGGCCAATGTTATCGAAGGATCACTCGATAACCAACGGCATCGTATGCAGTCTTTTCTTGAAATCAAGAATATGCAAGAGCCTCAGTGGGGGCAAATCGTCGAGCACTTCATTGACGATGGGTACTCTGCTAAGGATACCAATCGCCCGGCTTACACACGGATGATGAAGGCGCTTAAAAGCGGCAAGATCAATGCGATTATGGTGACGGAGCTTTCAAGATTATCGCGCAATATTCCTGATTTTTGTGACTTCCATAAATTGCTTGAAAGTCATGGAGCGAAGTTCTTTTCGATCAAAGAACAATTTGATTCAAGCACTCCACCTGGAAAAATGATGCTCTATAATATGATAAATTTGGCACAATTTGAACGCGAGCAAACGTCAGAGAGAGTCGCCATCAATTGCCATGCAAGAGCCCAACGCGGTTTCTTGAACGGCGGTCCCGCTGTCCTTGGTTATGATAAAGACCCGGCAAGAAAAGCAACCTTCGTCGTCAACGACACCGAGGCAAAACAAGTTCGTCGTATTTTTGAACTCTTCACCGAACAACGAAGTTTAAGCCGCACCATTGATGCCTTGAGCGTCGAAGGAATTAAACCTAAAAGTCGTGGGAATTCAAAAGATCGCCTCGTGAAAGATGGACGTTGGACGACAGAGTCATTAAGCTACGTCCTTAAAAACAAGTCCTACATTGCCGTTCGAGAAGCCAACAAATCGAACATCAATAAAGACCAAACAAAACTTAAAATGTGGCAGAGATACGGAACTTACCGCGCCTCATGGCCCGCAATTATTGATGTGACGACGTTTGAAACGGTTCAAAAAATTCTCGAAGAAAATGCCGAGCGCGAACGAATGCGCCTTGATACATCAGAAAAGCGAGTGTTCGCAGCCTCTGGTTTATGTCAGTGTGAAGAATGTGGAAGACGACTTGTCGGACAATCCGCTCACGGCAAAAAACAAGTTCACCGTTATTATGTGCATTCTTCCAAAAAAGGTGACGTTATCTCATGTTCAACAAAACGGATTAAAGCTGATAAGATCGAGTCAAAGCTTGCCGAGCATCTGTCGCAGATTCTGCTTGAGGCCGGACATTTTGAACAAATCGAAAGCCGCATTCGACAAATGGCTTCGGACTCTCCCGAAAAAATAAAAGCGGAAAAAGAGAAACTGACGATTGAATTTTCAAAGCTCAGCTTGGCCGTGAAAAATACTTTCAAGATCCAAGCAGCATTGGACGCTGACTCAGATGCCATCAAAGAAACGGCAAAAGAACTTGAAGACTTAAGTCGTAAAAAGCGCCACATCGAGTCCGAGATTCAAAACCTGAAGGCCAAGGAACTAGCAAAGGATGACGTTGACGACGCTGTGAATGATCTTAAAGAACGTCTAGCGGCGTTCAAGCGCGGATGGGCGAAAGCCTCTGCCGTCATGAAAAAGTCGCTCCTTAAAGATCTAATTTATTTCATCTTGGTGAGTCCCAAAGGTCTTAAGATCCAGTATCGCTTGAAGCATGATCTCAACAAGCCCGTCACAAGCGAAGACCTCGTAGCGGCAAAAAAATTTGAAAATAACGTCATAGCCCTCGCAGAAAAAAGGCGTGAAAAATCCTCAGGTACGGTCCCTGATGCGGCGTCGGCTGACGCGACCTCCCCCGGAGGGGCTGATTTTCATAATGTGTCGATTCTTGGTTCGCAAGTTGTTGGAATTGGTAGGGAGTACAGGATTCGAACCTGCGACATCCACCTTGTAAGGGTGGCGCTCTACCAACTGAGCTAATTCTGATTTTTTATAGTGTTAAAGATGACGTGACAACGTCTTGATGCGTGATGTTGCGTTATTAGTATTATACAAATTTTTCTGAGTTTTCTTTTCGCCTAGACCACAATTTCAAATAAAAGCTGGGACCAAAAGATAGATTTTATGCTCAAATCGAATAAAAGTGACTCATAATAAAAAAATACAATATTTTATTGTAATATATTGCACATATCCCGATAATAGTGATATATGATACAACAATTTGGAGTATCTGAGGTGACTTATGTCTAACATGTTAGAAATAGGAGCTCGGATCAAGGATGAACGAGAAAAACGAAATCTTACTCAGGACGAGTTGGCATCCCAAGCAAAAATTGAAAGCTATCAAACTCTTGGAAAAATTGAGCGTGGCGAACGCAAAGATTTAAAGACTACAGAGTTGCAAAGAATAGCAGAGGCCCTTGGTGTCTCTATTGGATTTCTTTTGGGTGAATTTACTCAACCTCAGAAATCATTAATTTTCTGGAGAAAAGAGCCCTCTTCAGCTCAAAAGACTGCTTTAGAAAATAAGCTGCACGCATTTATCGAAAACTATTCTTTTTTGGAAGAGGTCTTGAATCAGAATAAAAAAATACGCAGAACGCTGCCAGTTTTCTCTCTCAATCCATCTAGCACCAGTTATGAGGATGCCCACGAGGTGGCCGAAGAAGTTAGAAAAACTCTTAATTTAGGGGGTCAACCATCTTCTGCCTTACAAAGCTGTCTAGAAGAAGATTTTGACGTTAAGGTACTGTACGAAGACTTGGGTGATAGTTCTGCTGCTTGTACTAGAGATAATTCTTCTGTTGCAATTATGATTAACAAAAAAGAGAGCCTGTGGCGCCAAAATTATAATTTAGCCCACGAACTGTACCATTTAATCACTTGGGATCCCAACGTATTAAAACAAATAAAATCAGATCCAGCTCTTGATAAAAGAAACGAAGAACTTGCTGAAAATTTTGCTGCAGGTTTGTTAATGCCTGCAGAAGACCTAAAAGATGATTTCAGAAGAATTAATGAAGGTGGAAAACTCGCCCCTGCAGACTTAATGGTTTTAAGTAGTAAGTATAAAGTTTCCACGGAGGCTACAGCTTATCGGTTACTTAACTTAGGTTGTATTTCAAAAGAAGATACCAAAAAATTAATTTCAGAAATTCACAGAGAGTCAGTTTCAAAGGAAACATCAATTAAATTTTCTGAAAAATTAGTTCGTCTCGCATTTTTTGCTTATCAAAAAGACAAAATATCTAAAGCTCGATTTGCGCAAATAGTAGGTGTTAGCCTTATTGACCTACCAACCCTACTTAAAGCATACGACCTTAATGAGCCAATCCAAACGTAAGCTAATTATTTTAGATGCAAATGTCATAATTCATGCTCATGAATTGGGGGTTTGGAATCATTTGGTAAACCAATATGATGTATGCATTGTTGGAGTCGTCATAGATGACGAGGCAAAATACTTTCAAAGCCAGACAGGAATAAAAACCGATATCGATTTGAAAAAATCAGAGTCAGAAGGAAAAATTCAAAGATTAGACCCAGAGCTATCACACACTCAAAAAATTTTTAAAGAATATAAAGAAGTTTTTGTTAAAGGTCTAGATCCTGGCGAGAGAGATGCAATAACAATCCTAAATTCGGATAATTTTGACGAACATTTATTTTGCTCTGGTGATAAATCTGCAATTAAAGCCGTCGCCGTCATAAATAAGACTTTCAACATCATTTCTCTGGAAAAATTACTCAAAGATTCAGGGCAATCAGGAGTAGCTAAAAAATTAAAACATGAATTTCTTGAATCATATACAAAACAATACATCACTGCTGGCACAACTGAAAGATCTCTGCATAAAAAATAATACAAGACATGGACCAGATTAAACTGGCAAACAGATGAGAAATTCTAAAGGAATTACTAAAATATTAAACTTAGTTGGACGATCAGGCAGCACGCCTAATATTGGTCTTACCCAGAGTCACCCAACGCAAAAATTCATTTAAATCTTCAGTCTGTGGTGCTTTTGATTTTTGTATTAAGTTACCGTCAAAGAGACAAAAGAATCTTGATTTTGCTCGCGTGATTGAAACATTTAATCTTTTTGAATCAGAAAGAAATTTAAGGTCATCTAAATTTTCTCCATTACTTCCTAGTGACAAAAATATCGCCTCTTTTTCTTGGCCTTGAAATCTTTCGACTGTATCAACCAAAACCTTAGAGGCCACTTCTGTCCCTAATCGATTTTGAAGAGTCGCGTTGACTGTTCCTGCTTGAGCTCGATATGGACATATAACCCAAAATCTCTCAATGAATATCTTCGCTTTTTGAAGGCCTATGAATATATTTCTGAAGAACATTTCTTCACTATTTATGTGAAGCTCACACTTGAACAGCAAAAACGTGGCCATCATGCAAACAAAAGAAGTGCTGATACTTACACAGAAACCGATCTATTCGATATCAAAAATAAAATTGATCGAGTTTATGAAAACAGTCCCAAGATGAAACTTCGAGCATATGCGCTATATCTTGGAATTTGTACGGGGAGATATTAAAAATTGTTGT
>DDVI01000072.1:0-55812 GCA_002345205.1 Bdellovibrionaceae bacterium UBA2316
TTCCCAAACATTCACGCGTGTACTCATCAATTATATTTAGCATTCTAAATTTTCTGCCATCATGAGTTTTGTCTTCCACAAAGTCATAGCTCCAAACATGGTTTCGATCCTCGGGACGAAGTCTGATGCACGAGCCATCATTTAGCCACAGCCTTGCTCTTTTGGGCTGCTTTGATGGAACTTTCAATCCTTCTTGTCTCCAAATTCTGTAAATGCGTTTTACATTTACATGAAAACCTTCTGTCTTCAACAATGCCCAGATTCGGCGATAACCATAGCGACCAAATTTTTTTGCCAAAGCAATAACTCTCTGACGAATCAAAATGGAATCTGTCGACTCATCAGCGAATCTATGGCGTTGCGTAGATCGTGGTTGATTAATAGCCCGACAAGCTCGTCTTTCAGATACACAGTGTTTTTGTTTTAGCATTTCTACGGCTTGACGTTTTCTTGCCGGGCTTAAAAGTTTCCCGACGCCACGTCTCTAAGCATGGCATTATCTAGGGCCTGATCAGCGACAAGACGCTTAAGTCTTGCGTTTTCGCGCTCTAGATCTTTTAAGCGTTTGGCTTGATCAATTTCAAGGCCTCCGTACTCTTTGCGCCAGCGATAAAAACTTTGTGGTGAAATTTGAAGTTTCTTGCAGACATCTTCAATTGAACTGCCTCTTGCTAGTTCCACTTCCGCTAAACGAAGCTTTGAGACGATCTCTTCGGCTGCGATTCTTTTTCCTTTTGGCATAAATGCTCCCTTTCGTAAGCCAGTCTATCTTATTTTCTGGCTCGTGTTAAGGGGAGCAGGTCAGATCAGTTTTCCATCTATGATTATACTGCTTAGTAAGGTCGTAGACTTTTGATTTAGACATCTGGTACTCCGTAAGGGAGAAACTGAAGAAAGAATTGGTGCGAATAACTGGACTTGAACCAGTGACCTCGTCCATGTCAAGGACGCGCGCTACCAACTACGCTATATCCGCACTTTAAATTTTAACTTCAAAAACTCAATTTAATGAGTTGCTACCAGGCTACCAAAATAAGCGGATTGGTTTTCTCGCCTACTCAATATTCCGGCATCTTTCCGAGCACTTATAACTTTTTTCTTTGGTAGTGCATTTCCATGTCAAGGAAGCGCGCTACCAACTACGCTATATCCGCCCGTTAATGATTAGCTATTATTTTTAATGGGTCTTTGGCTGATTGTAAACTGCAAATCTCTGGATTAGCTCTTTGCACTAAATCTAATTCGCGCTGGAATTCGATCATCCATTTTTGAAAGACTGAGTTTAAGTCTAAAGACAAAGTGGTTTCATAGTTTTTCACTCGATCAATTGCCGCTGAGCTGACCCCACAGCTACGAATCGCAGAAAAATGAGCCAAGTCATTACTCACATTCAAAGATAAACCATGACGAACAACACCTCGATCTAATCTGATACCGATAAATGCTATTTTTCCGCGCACAGTGTATAATCCCGGCGCCTCATCTGATGAGAAACTTTCAATTCCATAATGCTTAAGCGTCGCCGACGTTGCCTTTGATATCACACATACGAAATCCCGTACGCCAATACCGTAGGTCTTTAAATCCATCATCGGGTACACCACCAGCTGCCCTGGCGTGTGCATGGTTGCCTGCCCACCGCGATCGGTTTGGATAACCGGGATACTATTATCAACCCCAGCTAAATCTTCCTCTGCGCGACCGCGCACACCGAGCGTAATAACTGGTTTGAACTCTAAACCTAGCACGTGAATTTTGCGAGTCCCACGAATTGCACCCACCAGCTCTAGCTGCTTTGCCACTACAGCTTCGTATTCCTTGAGACCCATAAATTCAGCGCTAAGAGCTTCAGAATTAGTAAAGTTCAACTCGGTCATTCTCCCTAAATCCACCGCCCGAATGAGTGACTGCGATGGCGCCGTCTTGGCCAAAAAAGCTGACGACTTCTAATGTTCCTTTTAAACGACCCGGGCTTTTTCCAATGAAGCCGCCTGTTTCTGTATCAAAAATCTCTTCGCCATCTTCCGTGACACGTAATAAATCACCCACGTTTAAACCCGATACTTTGCCAACATTGATGAAAACGCGCTCGCCTTGCAGCGAAGCAATTCGACCTTCCCAAACCAATGTTTCCATTGATTTTGTGATCTGCGGAACGAATTCAAACAAAGTATCTTTCACCAGTGTCGGAACGATCGGGTTACCTGACCCGTCGCCCTTGATCATATCTTCCGTTGGCAAACCTGAATCTTTGTACGTTACCACTTTCATATGGTTCAGTAATTCGCGGCCACCCTGATTTACGATACGTACAACAACCGCGCATTCGTATTCCGAAGTGATACTTTTCATGATGCCTTTCGTAGGCACCGTACGTTTGACTTTCAGATCTTTCACTTCTACTTCAAGCGCACTATGAACCGTGTACTGTTTTAGCGATTTAACGACATCCTTCAAATCATAATTGCCCTGCGGGGACGCCTTCACATTTTCAATACCCAGGTCCTTACTATCAAACGCAACAATGTCGGGTGATCGGTTCAGTTCATTAATTAACGATCGCTTAATCGCGCGGCTCATATCCGCTGACAAAACATTTTTTGAATCATTGAATGGTAGAATCATCAGACGTTTTTTGACTTGTCCCTGATCCATGCGTGGATTCAAAGGAACGTCTTTGATCATTTTAACGGGTTGACTCGTGCGTTTTTCTAAATTCTGACACGACACTACGACCGAGCTAACGGTTAGCAGACCTACACAAAGAATCGATTTAATTTTATTACTGTTTAAGTTCAAAAGAAATCTCCTCCGGCTGAGAGTTGGTTAACTCTAGCTTAGCATAGTTTAGGCTTTTTACGTCCATAGCTAGCAATTTGTCCTGGATATCTTTAATATTTCCAACGAAATCGACTTCGTAAACTATACTATTGGCCGAAATCGATTTTTCCTTTACGTTCTTAATGCTGCCACTTTGGGCTTTAACGCGTTCTTTTAGCCATTCAATCTTTTGCGGTTGTGAGGACATCACGAATTTGATTCTGATCTTTTGCGAGTTAACTAGACCTCTCTGCAAAGCATCCGTCATCAATGACACGATTTCACCGCCAATAGATTCAGCTTCATCTGTCACTTTCTTGCTGACTTCAGAATCTAATTTGCTGGAGTCTTTGGTTAACGGCATATCATAAATACGCTTAATATCCGCAAGCATTTTACCATTTTCAGCTTGGATCAAATTCAAGTGAACTTCCATGCGCATTTGATCCATCGTACGATCCGAACGTTTAACGTGCACATGACCAGACAACACATACGGAGTCTGCAGCAAACGCGCAAGCTTCAATGTTTCCTCTGAATTCAATTGTGATTTATTAAATGATGAAGGCAACGCCGTCGCAAGTCCTACTTGATTCGCCGGCGCCAAGTAAAACCCCCCACGTAAAAAAATCTCGCCCAGTTTTTCTTCCATTGTTGCTAGAGTTTTTGTCGACGCCTCTTCGTCACGGTTCCACCAAGACGAAGTCTTCTGAAGGATTGAATTTTCGTAGCGGATTAACGGCAAAATCGCCTGGTTTTTATCAATCTCTTCTAACTGACCGATCGACTTCAACACGTTCCTGAATTCGGCTAAATTGATTTTAAACATCAATGTTTGTTTCAATATTTTTTCAGTTTGCTTAGATTCCGTGATGTTTGAAAACGGAATAAAACGAGCCGACTTATTTGCTAATTGTGTACCTAACGTTTTCTTAGCTTTATTAAAACGAGCGTCACCCAAAACCTCGGTTCCTAGTTCTTCTACGATTTGGGCGATGGCCTTATCTTGAATTTCTTTCTTGGCTTCGGTCATCGATTCTTTGTCGCTCTCGAACGTATACGAACGTTCAAGCAAACTGCTTTGTGAGAATAGGTATACGGGAAACGCGGCTACAAATAAAATTTTTAAAAACATAAATCCCTCTAATTATTTTTAATTTCTAAAAAGTCCGTTCGTCCAAATCGGCTATGAATTTTTTCAAACAAATCATTATTGACACTAACACCAGTAATATTTGGATGATCGATCTCGATTTCACGATCGTAGTCCTTTAACTTCATTTTTAAACTCAGCGGTGTGGACCCCTTGCTTTCCATCAATAGATCGCTCAGCATTTTCAACTCGTCTTCGTTAAATGATTCCAAGTTAAACACCACTCGTTTTGATTTTTTAATTATATCTTCCAGCGGAACCATATTATCGACGATAATTTTGATAGCGCCTTCGGATTCTTCTAAATTACCACCGACTAGCAGGGGCTTGTCCGATTTCAGATCCCCTTCATGTTTAGCAAACACATCTGGGAAAATGACGAGTTCGCACGATCCATGCAGATCTTCAAGCTTACCAAACGCCATACGCGTTCCCTTTTTCGTGATCATTTCTTTAAATTCAGCAATTATGCCAGATAAGATCACGCGACGTTTTGGTTCCCGACGTTTATCACGATCTGATAACGGCGGCGTTCCCGCGTCCTCAGCAGCTTGTTTTTTCTTACGAATGTCTTCTGCAATGGTACCCAAATTCCCATTCGTCCAAACCGAAGCTAATTTTTCATACCCGTTCAAAGGATGATCGCTGAGGTAGAACCCTAAAACTTCTTTTTCAAAAGCTAACGTCGTTGTACGACCCCACTTTTCAACATTTGGAATCACAGTCGTTTTGTCCGCAGTTTCATCAAGATCAAAAAACGAGGACTGCCCTAGCTCCCGGTTTTTCTGAGTCACAAGCGCTTGATCCAAGAATGTCGAATAGCCTGCCAATAACTGCGCCCGGTGATAGCCAAAGCCATCCATCGCACCCGCTTTAATCAGACTCTCGATCACTTTCTTATTCACTTTACGTAAGTCTACGCTCTCGAAGAAATCTTCAAGGCTAGCGAATTTTTTATTTTCTTTCTTTTCACGCGCTTCAAGGATGGATTCAACCGCAGTAGAGCCGACACCTTTGATCGCGCCCAGACCAAAGAATACGCCCTCTAACGTAATGTTAAACAAGTAATCCGACACATTCACGTGCGGAGGTAAAACGTTGATATCATGCTTTTGACAATCCTTAACGTACTTAACGACTTTGTCTGTATCCCCAATCTCGGTCGACAATAACGCTGCAAAGAATTCGGCCGGGTAGAAAGCCTTGATCCACGCCGTTTGCGCAGTAATCACGGAATACGCGGCCGCATGGGATTTATTGAAACCGTAATCGGCGAACTTATACATTAATTCAAATAGTTCTTCTGATTTTTTTGTATCGTGGCCTTTTTCTTTCGCCCCTTTTAAGAAACGGATACGGTGCTGATCCATTTCTTCTTTGATTTTTTTACCCATCGCACGACGAAGCATATCGGCTTCACCCAGTGAGTAACCCGCAATCAACGATGCGATACCCATAACTTGTTCTTGATAGACCATGATACCGTAAGTCTCTTCTAGGACTTTCTTCGTATCGTCTAACAGATATTCAATTGGGGATTCTTTGTGTTTACGTTTCGTGTACTCTGGGATATTGGCCATCGGACCCGGACGATACAACGATGTAATCGCCGTGATGTCCGCAAAACTGGATGGTTTAATCTTACGAGTCGCATCCGTGATACCTTCCCCCTCGAACTGGAAAATTCCCGCAGTGTCCCCGCGAGACAGAAGTTCGTAGATTTTAGGATCATTGATGTTAATTAAATTGCTTTTAATATCTTTGTGATGATTTTTCTTAATCATCTGCAATGCATAGTGAATATGAGTCAGTGTTTTTAAACCCAAGAAATCGAACTTAATCAGTCCAATTTTCTCGGCATGTTTCATGTCGTACTGAACCACGTTTTCGCCATCGGCCCCTTTATACAAAGGCGCATGGGTCACTAGCTGTCCATCGGCAATAATAACACCGGCGGCATGGATACCCGCGTGGCGAACAAGACCTTCTACCCGCTGAGCTAAATCTAACAACGTCGCCACGGTCGGATTCATATCCGCCATTTCTTGAATACGTGGCTCCATTTCCAGAGCTTCTTTTAAATTGATGCCTAATTTATCTGGAATCAACTTCGTCACTAAATCCACTTCGGCAAATGTCAAACCCAGCACACGGCCCACGTCTTTGATCGCGGCACGTGCTTGCAATTTACCGTAGGTGATGATCTGTGATACCGATTGCACGCCATATTTTTGGGTTACGTAGTTGATTACTTCACCGCGACGATCTTGGCAAAAATCGATATCGAAATCGGGCATGCTGATACGTTCCGGATTTAAGAAACGCTCAAACAGCAAGAAATTTGGAATCGGATCCAGATCCGTAATTCTTAACGAGTACGCAACAATCGATCCCGCCCCGGAACCCCGGCCAGGTCCGACGGGAATATCATTATTTTTTGCCCAGTTGATGAAGTCCTGTACGATCAGGAAGTAACCGTTAAAACCCATCTTGTCGATGACAGCCAATTCAAAATTTAAACGATCAATGTATTCAGGCTCACGCCCTTTAGGAATTTCTTCCCCGCGTTCTTTCGCTTCGACAAAACGCTGCTTCAAGCCTTCAAGTGATCTGACTGCGATCTCTTCTTTAAGAGTCCGACCGGCTTCGGTTGGAAACGTTGGTAAATGATAAATTGCTTTACCATTGGCATCTTTTAAATTGAATTTAATATTAATACTGTCCGCTATGACTTGCGTGTTCGTAACTGCTTCGGGGATATCTTCAAACAGATCGCGCATAACATGCGGCGCTTTAAAATAGAACTCATTACTGCCCAGGCGATAACGGGATTCATCTGACAGTGTTCTATTCGTTCCAATACAAATCAAAACTTCCTGCGCAACCTGGTCTTCTTGATTTAAATAATGAACATCGTTACCGGCCACTACTGGAATATCTAGTTTACGACTTAAGCCAATAAGGAAGGAATCAATGTCAGAACCTTGCCCATGAATCGTGCGACTTAGCTCGATGTAAAAATTAGCTCCAAAGATCTCTTTTAAACGAACGGCTTTAGCTTCCGCCGCGTCAGCGCCTTCTTTAAAGTAGGTGTCAATCAGTTCACCACGGTTACCACCGCTGAGCGCGATCAAATTGTCAGAATATTTTTTTATAACTTCGTAATCGATACGTGGTTTCCAATAGAAACCCTCTTGATAACCGATTGAGCTTAATTGACACAGATTACGATACCCATCGATATTTTTCGCTAGCAAAACCAAACGGCGTGGCCCCATGAAGGCATCACGATCGGCTTTTTTCTCTAGACGGTTTTCACACACATAGGCATCTAGACCCAGGATGGGATTTACACCCGCATCTTTACAGGCAAAGTAAAATTCAATCGCACCGAACATAGAACCGTTGTCCGTCAAGGCAACAGCCGACATTCCCATTTCAGCCGCTTTTTTCGCAATCTGTTTTACACGCGGCGTGGCCTCTAGTACCGAGTACTCAGAATGCACATGTAAATGAACAAACGGAATCTTTTCAGACATTAACTATTCCCATTCTATCGTTGACGGCGGCTTACTTGTAATATCGTACACCACACGTGAAACACCTTTAACTTTGTTCGTGATTCGACTTGAAATTTCTTTCAAATCTTTCGTTTCGAATTCAAACCAATCGGCCGTCATGCCATCCGTTGCGGTTACCGCCCGAATCGCCAAAACGTTATCGTACGTGCGACCGTCGCCCATCACCCCTACCGTTTGCACCGGAGTCAGAACGCAGAACGCTTGCCAGATCTTTGGATATAATTTTTTCTCGCGTAAGTAGTCGATGTAAATCGCATCGGCTTCTTTCAACACGGCTAATTTTTCTTTCGTCACTTCGCCGATCACTCGGATAGATAACCCCGGACCAGGGAAAGGATGACGACCAATTAATTCTTCCGTCAAATTCAAAGCTAAACCTAAACGGCGCACTTCATCTTTGAATAACATTCGAAAAGGTTCTAATAATTTGAAGTTTAATTTTTCAGGCAGGCCGCCTACATTATGATGCGACTTGATGGTAACAGATGATCCCGTAGTTGATACACTTTCGATAACGTCAGGGTATAGAGTCCCTTGAGCTAGGAAATGAATCGCGACTTTATCTTGCTCCAAGATGCGTTTAACGGCTTTATCGAAAACCTCGATAAAGATACGGCCAACTGCTTTTCGTTTTTTCTCTGGATCCGAAAGACCTTTAAGTCCGAGAAGGAATTCTTCAGAAGCATCCACTGGATGCAAATTTAATCCTAAACTCTCATACGATTTAATAACAGTTTCGAATTCGTTTTTACGTAATAGACCGTTGTTTACAAAGACGCAGTACACGCGCTCTTTACCGAATACACGCGTTAACAATACCGCTAAAACGCTAGAATCCACACCGCCAGATAATGCGCATAGAATATTTTGATTAGGTCCCACTTCCGCACGAACACGATCTTGGATCGATTTCAAGAAATCATCCACTTTCCAATTTTTCTGTGCGTTTGTTTTTTCGATAAAGTAATGAAGGATTTCATCGCCACGCTGCGTGTGCACGACTTCCGGGTGGAATTGGACCGCAAACACGTTGCCTTTTTCCATCGCTGCCGGATGATCGTCCGTTTCCGCCGTCACTGTGTAACCACCGGGCACATTCACCACAACATCACCGTGACTCATCCATACGGGTTGCTCTAACGAGTTATCTTTAAACGGGGACTTATTCCACTTTACCGTTTTGTAACCATACTCACGATGTTTCGCAGGTTCAACTTTACCGCCCAAATCGTGACAAATTAATTGCATACCGTAACAAATACCCATTACTGGTGCTAAATCGATTAACTCTTTAACACTGCGATATGGGGCTCCGTTTTCATAAACCGAATGCGGTCCCCCGCTCAGGATGATGCCCGCATAGGTGCTCTTTTTAATGTCCTCGATGGGATGAGCATAATGTTTGATCTCGCTGTAGTACCCCATCTCGCGCAATCGACGCGCAATCAACTGAGTCACTTGAGAACCAAAATCTAAAATTAAAAACCCATTCGTTTGCATTACTATTCCAATCTATAGTTAGGAGCTTCTTTAGTGATCGACACATCGTGAACATGCGATTCACGCAGACCTTGCGATGTAATCTGTACGAACTTCGCACGCTTTTGCAGTTCTTCGATGTTTTTCGCACCGATGTAGCCCATACCTGATTTCAATCCACCTACTAATTGATGAATGATCGCCGAGGCATTGCCTTTATACGGCACTTTACCTTCAATACCTTCTGGTACCAGTTTATCAAATTCCGACACGTCCGCTTGACCGTAACGATCTTTAGAACCCTTTTGCATCGCTGCCAACGATCCCATACCACGGTACATTTTGTACGTACGGCCTTGGTATAAAATCGTTTCACCCGGTGACTCTTCTGCCCCGGCTAGCAAGTTTCCGATCATGACTGTGTTCGCACCCAGCGCCAAGGCTTTTGCAATATCGCCCGAAAACTTAATACCGCCATCGGCGATAATTGTTTTACCTAATTTTTTAGCGACGGCTGCACATTCAACCACGGCAGAAATTTGTGGCATACCCACACCCGCAACAATACGAGTCGTGCAGATACTGCCTGGGCCAACGCCCACTTTAACGATATCAACCCCCGCTTTAATTAAAGCTTCGGTGGCCTCTCCCGTAACCACGTTACCAGCAACGATCGTTACGTCCTTGTGTGCCGCACGAACCGACTTAACCATTTCAAGTACGTTTTTAGAATGACCATGGGCCGTATCGATACACAAAACATCCAGGTGGGCACCGATTAAAGCTTCTGCCCGATCGCGGGCTTCTGGCCCTACTCCAATGGCAGCACCCACAAATAAACGACCATGTGAATCTTTGGTTGCCTGTGGGAACGCTTGCGCTTTTTCGATATCCTTGATTGTGATTAAACCTTTAAGTTCACCTTTTTGATTTACGACAGGTAATTTTTCGATTCGGTGTTTTTGCAAAATCTTTTTTGCTTGTTCAAGAGTCGTTCCTTCTTGAGTCGTCACTAGATTTTCTTTCGTCATTATATTTTCAATCGGTTGATCTACATTTGTTTCAAATCGTAAATCACGATTCGTCAAAATACCAACTAGCATTTTTCCCGTCGTTATAGGCACGCCACTGATCGAATATTTGGACATCAGCGCCAAAGCCGCACTGACTTTTTCTTTTGGACCCAACGTGATTGGATCTTGGATCATGCCGCTTTCGTATTTTTTAACTTTTTCGACTTCAAGAACTTGCTTATCAATATCCATGTTTTTGTGGATGATGCCTAAGCCACCTAATTGCGCCATGATACGAGCAATTTTATTTTCCGTTACTGTATCCATTGCTGCCGATATGATCGGCGTATTCAAATACTTGTCGCGCGCAAAGAATGATCTTGGTGTGATCTCGGTCGGAACGATTTCCGAATATTGAGGAAGCAACAAGATATCATCGAACGTTAAAGCATAAGGAATTTTTTGATCCATGTGCGAACCCCTTTCTGTTAGTACCACGTCGTGTACAAACGATAATTATCTGCGGACTGTTTTAAAAATTTTATTTCGTCTTCTTTTAATTTGCGAACGGCTTTTGCGGGACGACCCAGAATCAACCAACCTTCGTCTTCGCAGCGGAACCCTTCCGTAACTAACGAGCCAGCACCCACGATGCAGTTCTTGGCGATGAAACTTCCGTCCATCAAAATACTACCCATCCCAATCAAACAACGATCAGAAATAGTAGTTCCATGCATAAGAACTTGGTGACCGATCGTGACTTCATCACCAATCGTCGTTCCCCATTTATTAAATGTTCCGTGAATAATAGACCCATCTTGAATGTTGGTCGCGTTTCCGATTCGAATGGGCATAACGTCCCCGCGAATCACTGTTTGATACCAAACAGAACTAGCCTCGCCGATCTCGACATCGCCAATAATATTGGCGGTCTCTGCGACAAAAACACTCGGGTGAATTTTTGGTGTAAAACCTCGGGCAGTACGTATGAGTGACATGCCCTAGTTTATTGAAGATATGTGGTGTTTTTCAATAACAATTTTTGCTTTTCGATCAGATTTTTTGTCAAATCATCGCCTTCGACCTGAACAACTTTAGCTTTGTTAATAAAGTTCAAAGTCGCAAATATAGGCACTCTTAGGGCGATGCACAGGCTCATGGCTTGATCGGCGTATAATTTGATAGAGCTCGAGTTCTTATTTCCGCTAAAATACAACCGAACCAGCTGGCGATTGCCTTTTGTTTGCACAAAAACACACTGCTTAAGTTCCACTCCGAGCGTTTTCAGCATGATGGCCATCGCACGATGAGGCTGCGCGAGCTGCATATCGGGTGCTAAATTTAGTTGAGCTAGAATTAAACTCGCTTCCACGGGATTTACCATCACAGGAAGTGTTAAATTTTGCGCTTTGTCCTTCAAAAAGAAAAACGTATTTTTTAAATCGGTAGCTACGGAAATTCCGTAGGGCCACAAATGAATCAAATCATTCTGGTGGAACGATTCCTCTTCACCCGCATCCTCAAACCGAATGTCCACACCCAAAGCGTTTTTCATCTCGGGAAATTCGATTTTAAGACGCTTTTTAGTTAATTGATCCAACCATTTCTCCTCTAAAAACTGCCGGGTAGGCTTTTGTGATTTTTACATTGACCGTACGGCCAATCATACCCTGCTCAGTCTCTGGTGCTTCAAAATACACCAGCTTGTTCTGACGGCTACGGCCTGAATATTTAATCATGCCTTCGCGTGGTTTATCATCGTCATCATGTTTCTTTTCTACTAAAATATCTAATACGCGATTTTCATACGCACGTGCTAATTCAAATGCCATTTTATTGTGGGATTCAAATAAACGCTGCAAACGATCTGATTTTACATCCTCGGGAACTTGATCTTCAAATTTGGCCGCTTTGGTGTTTGGACGTGGCGAATACATGAACGCAAATATTGTTTCATAACCTACTTCTTGAACCAACGACAGCGTGTCCTGGAATTCTTCTTCTGTCTCACCTGGAAAACCGCAGATGATGTCGGTCGAAAGCACCACATTTGGGATCGTTTTCTTTATCATTTTGATTTTTTCGATATACTCTTCGCGTGTGTAACCGCGGTTCATCAAATTCAGAATACGAGAATTTCCACTTTGGAATGGCAGATGGATGTATTCACAAATTTTATCTGGATGCTGGGCAATTACGTCCATTAACTCTTGATCGAAATCTTTTGGATGTGACGTAGTGAAACGGATACGCTCGATTGGCGTTTCTACTGCAATAGATTTCATTAATTGCGCTAGGTTGGTGCCACAATCACTTTCGTACGAGTTTACATTTTGACCAAGTAAAGTGATTTCTTTCACACCCCGTTTTGCCAATGTTTGAATATCCTGCATAATGTGCGCCTTAGGACGGCTTTTCTCACGACCACGAGTGAACGGAACCACACAGAATGTACAGAAATTATCGCAGCCTTTTGTGATATTAACAAACGTCGATACGCCTGGATTTCTAACAAGTGTTTCCACGTGATACGGATCACGGTGAGCAAAACCAGCTTTTACGATCTTGCTTTTTTCTTCTTTACGTTTGCTTTCTTGCTCGATCAGGTTTTGTAAAATGTCAGGCAGTGTATCAATCGTGTCCGTACCGAAAACGAAATCGATCAACGGTTGATTTTTGATCAGCTTGTCTTTTTCTTGCTGACCCACGCAGCCGCCAATACCGATTTTTAGTTTTGGATTTTGGTCTTTTAGGCGCTTGTACTTACCGACTTCAGAGTAAACTTTGTGAACCGGTTTTTCACGGATAGAGCAGGAATTGATTATAATTACCGAGGCCTCTAACGGATTATCAACTGGCGTGAAATTCGCCATCTCTAAAAGAGTGTACATACGATCCGAATCGTTCACATTCATCTGGCATCCATAGGTTGAAATGTAAACACCGCGACCGTTGCCAATGTCTTGATTTTTATAAGAAAATGACTGATTTTCGATTGTAGTTTCCACGTGTACCGCCTACGTCTTGGGAAAAAAAGTCATAAGGGGAAAAACCCGTTGTGTCAAACGGAAGTTTCATATATAGAATCCGCTTCTACTCACCTACTGGGAGGGATTATGCGCGCTCGTAGAACCGACTCAAAAAAATGGACCAGCCTACCACAAGAATATATGGAAAATGTCCATTCGACACTGACATCCCAGTACGAAAAGCAACTCAATGGCGCTGAGGTCGTTTTCGAAGGCCGCGTGTATGAAAAAGAAGTGATCGTCCGCATCGGATTCTTACCTAAAGGTCGCTTAAAACAGCATAATTTCGAATTGGCTTTCGACATGCCTGAAGCCAAAGACCAAGTTTTAAACAAATTAAACAGTGGCTTGGACTTTTTAGATTCATTGTTCACTGAATTTTTTGCCAAAGACGGCTTTGAGAACTCGGAATACGAAGAAACGTTACCTGTACTTTGGAAACCTCTATCGTCAGGCAAAGATATTTTCCACTTTCAGTACTCGACTGAAAACTCAAAACTTGAATCGATGGCAGACGAATGGTTATCTAAGCAAGGTAAGGCATTAGTGAATGAGTTAGACCTTGAAGTCGACGAACTAGATGCTTACAATTTTTCAGAACAGTACGATGCAGAAACTCTAGAGAAAATCATCGAGCTTAAGAAAACTGAAAAAGAATTTGCTGATAACGACATCGAACATAACGAAGGTGACCAGCACCTTCATTAAATGACAGAGAACATCTGCCCCCCGCGCCTCAGTCGAAATAACCTTTAGATTTCATTTCCCATCGTTTTTAAAATCCAGGCTTTATATGTCTGAACCTTAACGAGCATTCCTTTACTGAGGCAGGTACTTGGCTTTCCTTTTTCGATCGCAAATCCATGGGTGATACCTACTAAATACAGTTTTCCTTTACTTTGCACAAACGTGGGCCCCCCAGAGTCGCCACTACACACCCCAGAGCCTTTGGTTTGATCGACGTAAAAAAATGTCCCCCAGTCTTCGACGATGCGAAGTCCCGCTGACTTGTTTAATCGATACGATGTTGTTGGCGATTCTTTCACGCTGATATCAATTGTTCGACCGTACCCAGCCGGGAAAACAAGATCACCAACATACAACTCAACTTCGCTTGGCAAAATGGATATCGACGCGAAACCAGACGGAATTTCCGTGGCCAGTTTTACGACAGCAAGATCAAAATGCTCATCGAGCGCATTACTCCTATAATAAGGATGGGGACTGACTAATGTTCCAAAAGCTTTAGGGGCATTTTTCAAACTCACTGAGGACTGCGCAAAGAAAACTTCCATCACGCTAATCTTTTTAAGGGGATCTTCTTTTGATAAACAATGAGCCGCAGTTAATACAGTTTTTTTACCAATGATCACGCCGGTACATAAGCTAAAACTATCTGGTTTTGGATCTGTATTTTTGGCTAATTGATACGAATGAATCAGAACTGTGTACTTTGCAATAGGGTCTGAACTTGTGACTTCAAGCCCATTTATAATACTTTGTCTGTCTTTATTTTCTAATTTTTCAGAATTATTTTTTTGACCGCAGCTTGATAGCAGCAGAGAAAAAATCCCCAAGAATAGAATACTCTGTTTCACGCCCACCCCGATACAGAGTAAATACTTAAGCAAACGAAATGCCGTCGGATCAAGGGTTTAAAGCAAATTCATCCACTCTCAAGATCTCTGCGCACGACAAAAATTGTCGAACATTTTTACATCACGAATTTTTTTCAAGCTGTTAGAGTGAGCGCTCTAACTACCTGCGGAGAAAAAAGTTTTTGTACCTTTCCATTTTTTTTTGTGCAACGAATTTAGTTATGCAAAAAAACACAGTTAAAAAAACATTTGTTTTTAAAAATTACTCTGTAGAGAATTTTAACCTAAATGAACAGCAAATTACAGACGCGGTTTTAACTCCGACAAATTTGGCGTTTCTTGAAAAACTTCATAAAAAATTTAACTCTCAACGCAAAAAATTACTTCAAGATCGTTTCACCTTGGCAAAGAAAATTGATTCTGGATATATTCCGCAGTTTCCCAACGAAACGGCGTACATTCGTAATTCCAACTGGAAAGTCGCTGACTGTCCAGCGGACTTAAGCAAACGTAAGGTCGAAATTACGGGACCAGCCGAAGCTAAAATGATCGTCAATGCACTTAACTCTGGTGCCGATGTGTTCATGGCGGATTTAGAAGACGCACTTTCCCCAACTTGGGAAAATGTAATCGCCGGTCACTATAGTTTAATGTTAGCGGCGGATAAGACGCTTACGTTCAATGGTGGCAAAGGCAAAACCTACTCCCTAAATCAAACCCTTACGACGCTGCTTGTGCGACCACGCGGCCTACATTTAGAAGAGAAAAATATCGAATTCGATTCTGAACCTATGAGCGCCTCGCTTTTTGATTTCGGTTTAAATTTTATCTTAACAGCCAAAACCAAAATCAAACATGGCTCTGGTCCCTACTACTACTTACCTAAAATGGAATCTTACTTAGAAGCCCAATGGTGGAATGAAGTTTTTGAATGGGCGCAGGCCGAGCTTAAAATCCCTAAGGGAACAATCCGTGCAACAGTTTTAATTGAAACCTGTTTAGCCGCCCTTCAAATGGATGAAATTCTATACTCTCTAAAAGATCATATGGCCGGTCTAAACGCTGGACGCTGGGATTATATTTTTAGCTTTATTAAAAAATTCAAAAATAACAAAAAATTTATTTTCCCCGACCGGCAGCAAGTCACGATGAACCTACCTTTCATGAAATCATACTGCGAACTCCTGGTTAAAACTTGCCATTACCGGGGAGCACATGCGATTGGCGGAATGGCCGCGTTTATCCCTAATCGAAATGAACCTGAGGTTACAGCAAAAGCCATTGAACAAATCAAAGCAGACAAAAAACGCGAGGCCTTATTAGGTTTTGATGGAACTTGGGTGGCGCATCCGGATTTGATCGCAATTGCCCGTCATGAGTTTGATGTGGTTTTAGGACAGGCCGACAATCAAAAACACAAACAGCTTACGGTTCAGATTACACCAGATCAAATTCTAGATACTCATGTTCCAGAAGGCAAAGTCACAGAAAACGGTGCCCGTACGAACATCAATGTATCCTTACTTTATATCGATCGCTGGTTAAGCGGCACGGGTGCGGCGGCCCTTTACAATTTGATGGAAGACGCGGCTACCGCAGAAATTTCTCGTAGTGAAATTTGGCAATGGCTAAAATTTAACGTGGCATTAATCGATGGACGCCCATTTACTGTTGAATTGTATCAAGATTTAAAAAAACAGGAATTGCACAAAATCAAAGAGCAGTTCACCACGCAGTATCTAGACAAGGCTTCGGAAATTTTAGATCAATTAGTTTTAACTAATGAATTTCCAGAGTTCTTAACTACTCATTCATATAAAGATTTAATTTAAACCCTAAAAGGATTAACAAAAACAAGGAGCACGCATGCAACAATGGGAACAACAACAAGTCCAAACACTTAAACAGTCTTGGACAACGGATAGCCGCTGGAAAGGTATCACACGAAACTACACTCCGGAACATGTAGTATCTCTACGTACATCGCTTCCAATCGAACACACAATTGCAAACCATGGCTCAAAAAAACTTTGGACATATTTAAACACAGAAGCATATGTAAATACATTCGGTGCATTGACTGGTGCGCAAGCGGTTCAAATGGTTAAGGGCGGATTAAAATCTATCTACCTTTCTGGCTGGCAAGTCGCGGCTGATAACAACATGTCTGGTCAAACCTACCCTGATCAATCTTTATATCCATCAAACTCGGTTCCTCAAGTGGTTCAACGCATCAATAACGCCTTCCAACGAGCCGATCAAATCGATCGTCAAAACACGAAAGGTCCTCAAAAAGGGACGGACTGGTACGCACCGATCGTCGCTGACGCCGAAGCTGGTTTCGGTGGCCCATTGCATGCGTTCGAACTAATGAAATCAATGATCACTGCAGGCGCGTCTGGCGTTCACTTTGAAGATCAATTAGCAGCAGAAAAAAAATGCGGACATTTAGCTGGTAAGGTTCTTGTTCCAACGTCAACCTTCGTTCGCACTCTGCAATCGGCGCGTCTAGCTGCTGACGTGTTGAACGTTCCTTCTGTTATTATCGCACGTACAGATGCTCAATCAGCAAACTTGATGACATCTGATATCGATCCAGCCGACAGACCATTTTTGACTGGTGAACGTACTCCTGAAGGTTACTACATGATCAAAGGTGGCAATGACTATGCGATCGCACGAAGCTTGGCGTACGCGGAATACGCGGACGTATTGTGGTTCGAAACGTCAACTCCAAACTTGAAAGAAGCCGAAGCGTTTGCCAAAGCAATCCATGCCAAATATCCAGGTAAGTTACTGGCGTACAACTGCTCGCCGTCATTCAACTGGAAAAAGAATTTATCAGACGCTGATATCGCTCGTTTCCAAAAACAGTTAGGCGAATGGGGTTTCAAATTCCAATTCATCACATTAGCTGGATGGCATTTAATCAACTACCACACATTCAACTTGGCTCAAGGTTATGCAGCGACCGGAATGCCAGCCTACGTGGATCTACAAGAAAAAGAATTCGCAGCCGCACCAGAAGGCTACACAGCCGTGAAGCACCAACAAGAAGTAGGAACAGGCTATTTCGACCAAGTGTTGAACGTTATCACTGAAGGAACAGGATCAACGTCGGCACTTAAAGGCTCTACAGAACACGATCAGTTCACAGAAACCCATCATACACATTAACCACAGTTTCAATTTCCATTCGAGGAAACCTTAGCCCCGCATTCATCACAGAATGCGGGTTTTCTTTTTAAAGTGTACCTCCTACATTTTTGCCACGCAACGCGTGACAGAAATGTAGGAGGTACACTTTAGTATGAGATATAGGTTTTCGGTTTTTTTTGCCTGCTTGGCTAAATTTTTCCCAAGGTGTCCGTTCTTAATCGCTTTTTCAATGGTGGCAAGGTCTGCCTTTGGCAACTATTGTAGTTGCCATTGTTGCTCCTGCCACGAACAGTATTATTATATAGGTGAATTTTCTCATTCAACCACCCAGACCATAGGGTATCTTAACCCGACTTGCGAAATCGATCCTAAGTTTACCTAGCCTTACCTACGTAGAGTAATCCACTTCAGGTATTCAGTACCTGAAACGAACTGCCGATCCCAAACTGTATCTATAAATATTAGGAAGGACTATTATGAAAAAAATCGTCATATTAGCATGTTTCTTTTCAATTCTAGTGTCTTGTGTTTCAAGTCAGAAAGTATCTGATCGTGATCCACAATCTGAATACCCTGTTAAAAAAGAATTCATCGAATTGTATCAACGCAAACTTGCACCAAGCATCGCTGAATCACTGGCTTGGCGCGAAGAAAGTAAAAAATTCGATGCCCTAATCAGAAATAGCATGGCCAAAGACACACCCATGTCATCTAAAGATACGAATGATTTTTTTGCTGCGGCAAGAAGCTACCTAAAACTTCGTGATAACTTATTTGGTATCGTTTCTAACTTCCAGCACCTTGTGGTTGAAAAAGCGCAAACTAAAGTTTCATTCAGTGAAGCTTCCTCTGCGAAAACAACAGGTGACCTAAACTACATTTTAAACCCCAAAGATGATTACGGCCGCGACACCTTGTTCGGTCTAAGAATATCTTTAGCAGCAGCGCTAGTTCTGTACGACAATTTCCTAGTAGGCATCAATCCGCACTACGAGAATCCAGCATCGCGAAATAAATTAAAGTTCGATGCTCGTCCCGAATATAAAAAGAAATTTGACGAAATCACAAAAAGTTTCGTTGATCCAACTCAACGAAGAATGCTTGCTCGCGCAATGAATCTATTTGCTACAGATTACAATTTAAAAAATCAATACAAAATTACAGTTTCGTCATACGAAGAAGAATTGAATAGAACTATTCTCGAAAGCGGTTTCTATAATTTCATGCTAAAAGATGGCGATCTTTCTGACCCTTGGAGCGAACGTTGGAATCGTCGAGTACGTCAAGCTACGGACTTAACTAAATATGTTGGTCGCGCAAGTACTTTTGCTTTAAGTTTCATATTTGGGAATGCAGCCGGGGCCGTTAAAAAAGAAAATAGAAATGGTAATTTAGTATCCCTATCTACTTCAGAGAAAAACTACATTATTTCAAAACTTCAACCGTTTGATATTCTGTTAGAAAAAACTCCATTTCGCGCCACGGATAGTTTTATTCCAGGATATTACGGTCATGTCGCCGTATACATGGGAACTAAACAGCAACTTCAGTCCCAAGGACTATGGGACTATTTCCGCCCAGAGATGAAACAACAAATCGAACGCGGCGAAAACATTCTTGAAGCTCTTCGCTATGACTCACGTAAAGGCCTAACGAAAGATGCACTGGCGGGGGTTCAGCTTAATTCTTTAGAACATTTCTTGGACATCGACGAGCTTCTTGTTATCCGAAGTGTTACCCCACTTACTTACGAGCAAAAGAAACTTTACGCAGTTAATTCAAATGAACAGTTTGGTAAACCCTATGATTTCAACTTTGATGTTAATACCAAAAACAAAATTGTTTGTTCTGAATTAGCTTATGTTATCTTCACTGATCTAGAATGGCCAACATCCAAGAGCGTTGGACGTCATACGATCAGTCCGGATCATGTTATGGCTCAAGCATTTCCTAACAAACCTCTTCACCCAGTCTTGATGTACGATAAAAATGGTGAACGTAAAGAGGCGTCAGACAAAGTAGATCTAGCGAAAGAACTATATCGCAATATTCAAGGTAACTATGGAAACATAGTATACAAGGAAGAGAGCATCTTCCGACGTTCTACTGACCCTCAAGAGGTTATCCATTTAGCAAGCGGTATAGCCGCTCTACAAAAACGTATCGAGATGATCCGTGCAGCTAAAAATTCGATCGATCTAGAATACTTTATTTATAAAGCAGATTCAGATCCCGCTGCCCGATTGATTACTCAGGAGTTAATTAAAAAGGCCAACGAACAGTCTGCCAACAATCCGAGCGAAAAAATTCGTATTCGCATTCTTTTAGATTCATCGTCGACAGTTCTGAAATTAAAAGACGACTACGCTTCTATTTTGAATGAAAACAAAATCAAAGTTCGCTACTACAATCCTGAAGAAAGTCCTTTAAAAAACTTCATGAAAGCCAACCAACGAAATCACAGAAAATCATTGATTGTAGATGGAGCCGAAGCCATTACTGGCGGTCGCAATATCGGATCAGAGTATTTCGATCTTTCCCCAGACTACAACTTCCTAGATACCGACATTTATATCAAGGGCAGCATGGCTAAAGTTCTTGATGAAAGCTTTGAAGCCTATTGGTATAGCCCATTGAGCGCAGAACCAAAATTCATCGTTCCTCGCGGCAAACTGGGCAAAAACGACCCTACGTACCAAGAGAAAATCAAAAAGGCTCTTAACTTAATCACGCCTACACCTCACGATGCCGAGTTCTTAAACGTGGTTGAGACATGGGGAAAACCATTGTTAGCCTCGCAATATCGTACAGTATGTATCGATTCCACGTTCGCTTCGGATTACCCAAGCGATACGCAAGATTCCCGTCGCACATTTAATGCGATTAAATCCGTTGTCTTGACTGCAAAAAAATCGCTAGACATTGAATCGCCGTACTTTGTTATCACGGAAACTGGTAATCAGTTATTCGGCAAACTTCTCGCAATTCCTGGTTTTAAGATGTCGGTTCAAACAAACAGTCTTCAATCTACAGATGCAAGCTACACAGTCGCTGCTCTTCAGCCAATGGTTAGTCAGTTAACCTCACGTGGAATTGATATGTGGTTATACCGTGGCGAGGCACCTGACCCACAGTACATGAGATACCCAGCATACGATAAACCAGCAACGTGGGGCACTCACTCAAAACGCGCCGTCGTGGATGGTCATACGACGTTAATCGGTACGTACAACGTCGACCCTCGATCAACTAAATTAAATAATGAAATGGTATTCATTTGTCACAACAATCCAGGCCTAGCGGAAAACGTACTAACTGATATGAAACATCGTAGAAATCAATCGGTCCAACTCGGCAGAGACGGATTACCATTAGACAAAACACACATCTTCCAAGGCGCTTCGAATAGCAAAGTCACTCAATACTATTTATTAAAAAAACTGGTAGCTATCCCAGTGTTTAAAGAATTGTTGTAATCAAAAAAGTCGGTAATTAAACCGTTTTACCGACTTTTGCACGACACTCAAAAACTTTTGCCGGTGGGGCGTTTAAAAACACCCATCGCGAAGTCACATCAAAACGTTCGTTCAACTGTTGTTGAAACAAACGACCCGACTTAGTCAGCAAGGCATTACAAACCATGTAGGTTTTAAAGTATCCGCCTTTTTCAAGGTGTTTTGAAATCTCATTCAAAATATTTTTTCTCATAAAATCGTCAAACAATGACCATGGCAACGTAGAAACAACCAAATCAAATTTGCGATTTTTAGTGTAATCGGAAATTGCTTCCGCAGAGGCACACACAAATTGAAAGTCTTTGTACTCTCCGCTGACGTACGTAAACAGATCGTTATTAATCTCAAATCCCAAGTACTTGTCTCTGTTTTTCACTAGCTTATGGGCTTTTTTGGTTACAGCTCCCGCGCCTACACCTAACTCTAATACAGAACAGTGATTGTCTAGGTGCAAGGGCGACAGTAACCGATCCACTGTCGCCGGAGCTGTCTGAAATAGCGTCGATATTTGAAAGGGTTCTTTGATCGCCGCTTTTAAAAAATGTATCGATGCGGACATAGGTTATTCAAACTCTTCTTCGATACTTGTACCTTCATTAACTCCGCGAACTTCGTCAATAAAGCTTTGTGTATCCTCTTCAAAGTCTCCGTCCAAGTTAGATTCATCAATTTCAAGCTCTTGGATCGCGGCCATGAAGTCTTTTTGGCTGCGTAAATCACGACGGATCATCTCTAGGAACTTATCCGGGTAACGAGACGTTAATTCTTCGATGTAACGACTTAACTTGCCATCTTGAAGGATCTTCTTACGTACTTGGATATTCTTCCAGAACAACAAGTAATGGTAACGGCAATAACCATCCACGGTCGAAATTTGATCACAATCACGCGAACGGCACAGTTTATTACCTTCCGCATCTGTTAATTCGATATCTTCGTATTTTTTCTCTTTTGTTTCAGTTTCTAAAAGAATGTCGTCATCAGTTTCATTGTCGAGTTCTTCAACGGCTTTTAATTCGTCCTCGTACTCTTCAATTTCACTGCTTCCGGTATCATCGATGAACACGTCATCTAATTCATTTTCTTCTTTTGGTTTCTTGCTCTTACGACCCGCAGAGGCTGCCACTTTCGTTTCTGTTTTTTTACCTGTCTTCGTTGCCTCTACAGCTGCGGCCGAAGCTTTGCCTTTAGCCGGAGGTGGTGTTTCCACTTTACCCGTTTGCTGTTTACGCATTAATTGCGAGTTTTCTTGTTCTTTCTTTTTTTGTTCTTTCTTTTTCAGGTATTCTTGTTTGCTTGATTGCTCGATACGAACTTCTTTTTTAGCAAACTTGAACCCAGGTCCTTGTTGCTGACCTGGCTTTTTGGCGTCGAATTTTTTTCCGTTAGAATTTGGGCTCGAGGCAAAACCTTTGGGTTTATTGTCCTTAGCGCCTTTCTGCATAGGCTTTTGCGTCTTGTCAAACTTGCCCGCCGGCTTGAAGTCTTTCTTTTTTAGATCGAGCTTCTTCTTTGGGCCTTTGTTGATAACCATTGGATTTTTAGCCGCTTTTGGAGCTGGTTTAGCCCCTTTGCTGCCTGCGTTAGCTTTGTGCGTCGGTTTTTTCTTGTCTATTTTTGCCATGATTAAGCCTTCATTTACAAATCGACTTAAGTCAACCCCAAGTTATCGTACAATAATCGCCGCGTTAACAGACTTCACTTCTAAGCGGGCTCCGGATTTTTCACCCGAAGTACGACCTTTATAAAAGGTCTCAGCCTTTACTTTTTGGGGACGAAGGGGCGCCGGCAGATAAATATCACCTTCCTTAGAATTAAGACTTAACCATACACCGCTAACACCACTGCTGGCATAGTTTAACTTACCGTTCTTCATTTTAATATTAAAGTCAGACTCTTTAGTCGCTTTTAAATCTACATTGGCTTCATCAGTAACAATATCATGCCGCCCCTGAGACTGAGCGACCGACACAGTACCCTTAGACAGCTCGATTTGTGAACTGCCCGTGACGTCTTTTAAACTGATATTACCTTGGTAGTTAAATATCGAGGTGTGTCCGATGTTTTTTTCAAAACTCATTGGGCCAGAATAGTTGCTGATTTTAATATCAGAATTTGAATTCTTCACGGTTACTTTAACCTGAGATCCATTCAGAAATAAAGGTGCACTGTGGGCATCTAACGATAATTCGCCGGTGTTTAAAAACACTCTCAGTTCACCTTGATTTTTGAATCCCTTCACACTGCCTTTAAAAATGGTAATCTTGGCTGAATTACGAAGGCCCTCTAAATTGACATCTAAATCATTTCCGCTGATCGACAATGGCAATGGTGGAACCTTAAGCACTAGTTTTTCCTTAGGGCCTTCTTTTGCGCCTTCAGCAGGCGTATGAAATAATTTAGAATCATAGTCTTTTTCTTCCACGACAAGAACTCCGTTGTCTTTACGAAAGCTCCAGTTACCTTTGTCTTTCAAACCGACAAAAAAAATCTTGGACGCTCCCGATTCCTGAATTTTTAAATCATGACGATTCATGCGAAGCTGGATAGAGTTATACTCTGAACCCACTGGCAACTCTAGGTTTTGAGCGTTTATTCTAATGCAAATAAGTAATAGTAATATGGCTTTTATGGTCATTGACTCTTATTTCAAGATTAATCATAGTGCTTGTCAAACAGTAAAGGAGAGATCATGGATCCTATCGTTATCGTAAACTCTAAAAGAACATCAGTTGGTTCTTTTCAAGGTAGCTTATCTTCAGTGCCCGCTCCAAAATTAGGCGCGCAGGTAATTAAAAACTTATTAGAAACAACGAACATCAAAAAAGAAGACGTTGATGAAGTTATCATGGGCGAAGTGTTAACGGCAGGCGTAGGCCAGGCTCCAGCTCGTCAAGCAGCTATTTATGCGGGATTAACTCCAGCCACTGTTTGTATGACAATCAACAAAGTATGCGGTTCTGGTTTAAAAGCCGTCATGCTAGCCGCCGATTCAATCCGCCTTGGTCACTCGACAATTGCTATTGCTGGTGGACAAGAGAGCATGTCATTAGCGCCTCATTTACTTGAAAATTCGCGCTCTGGTTTCCGAATGGGTCAAGCAAGCATGACAGATTCAATGATCAAGGATGGTCTTTGGGATCCCTATGGAAACGTTCACATGGGAAACCTTGGTGACCTATGCGCAAATGAATTCCATTTCACACGTGAAATGCAAGATCAGTTCACTGTTGAGTCTTACAAAAATGCTCAAGCCGCTGTTGAAAAAGGTGTTTTCAAAAATGAAATCGTTCCTGTTTCTATCGAAACTAAAAAAGGTACGACTTTAGTTGAAAAAGACGATGAACCGTTTAACACTCAGTTTGAAAAAATCCCAACGTTAAAACCAGTATTCAACAAAGACGGTTCAATCACGGCAGCGAACGCATCTAAAATCAACGACGGTGCCGCCGCACACGTTCTGATGTCGGAATCAACGGCCAAACAAAAAGGGATCAAACCTTTAGCTCGCATCGTGGCGCAAGCAACATTCGCACAAGATCCAAAATACTTCACAACGGCTCCTGTGGGCGCGATCAAGAAAGCGTTAAACCAAGCCAACCTGAAAGTTTCTGATATCAATTTATGGGAAATAAACGAAGCATTTAGCGTGGTAACTCTAGCCGCAATGAAGCAACTTGAAATCCCCCGTGATCGCGTAAACGTTCATGGTGGTGCGGTATCTATCGGTCACCCTATCGGCGCCAGCGGCGCGCGGATCCTTACGACTTTAGTTCACGGTCTGCAGACTCATAACCAGCGTTATGGTTTAGCAACTCTGTGTATCGGTGGCGGCGAAGCTGTGGCTGTTATCATCGAACGCATTTAATCTAAATTCACTCATTAAACATAAAAAAAGACTAGGTATTTACCTAGTCTTTTTTTTATCTTTCACCATCTAAATCGTTTCTAAATTAGAAAGAAACGATATCTAGATCTGACAATGTTACTTTTAATTTCTTTGATTTCTGTAGAATCGCTTTACGAGCGTTATTTGAATTCAGCACTTTCATGTCTTCAGTCACTGCCGTTTTCATTTGTGAGGTAGTCGGAATCACTTTTTTATAGTGAGCCGCTGCTTCGTTATGATTGTTCTTCAGTAATGCGATTCGACCTAATAATAGCGAGTGTATCGCTTTATCATTATCACCCTTCATTGCAGATTTTGAATTTTCCAAAACCGCTCGAGCTTCGGATAAGTACTGCTCTGATTTGCCGTCGTTCGTAGCGTATAGTTTAACTAATGTCGCAGCGTACACGGTATTTAAACTCGCATCGCTTGGGTACATTTGAACAGCTTTTTTAAGGTGGCTCGCTACTATATTAATATCTGCATTTTCATTATTTTCCGCCATCGCTGCACGGATATGATGATCCACCTCTAATACCGCAGGATCAACTGCTATGTTTGGTCTGTGTACGTCTGGCTGGTAGCCTGCAAAGTCAGTTGCAAAATCTAAAGGCAATTGAACATAAACACCAGACGATGGTTTCGTATTAATACGTGTTGCTAAACCATAGAATAATTTACGATCTTTGGTTGAAACAACCACGGACATGATGTTGCTAAATTTAGACAATGAAATAAAGCTGTTCTCGCCCGTTGCGGGATGACTGCGTTGACCTAATAGTTCAATCGCGCTCGCTGCATCGACAACTAAATCCGCTTTCAAAGCCTTATGTAACGATGCTTTTCTGATAATTGAGCTATTTACGTAATTGTAGTTAGGGAAGAACTCATCAGCTTTTAATTCTTTCGAAGTTACGTGATTTGTTTCACCCATTCCTAATCCCTGAAGGTCATGAAAGAACTCACCTTTAGGTGACACTTCAACCATGAAACCAGAATTTTCATTTTCAGACGCTACAATCATTTTCCAAGGAGTCGTAAAGTTTTTAGATTGAATGATTTGCCGAGCTTCCGCTAACGAGTGAGCGCGACGAGCGACCTCATCGACTACGTTTAAAATCAAGTCACCAACTGGTTTGATTTGATTTACAGTCAACTGGTGCAATGAAATCATGATACCACTTTTATTGTAAGCCGTATGAGTTCCCGGCAAACCTAATGCGGTCATTTGAATGTAAGGTTGATCCTTTGGATCTGTTGAATTTAAATAAACAACCGCCGGGTAACGATCAAAGTAACCGACACCACCGAATTCTAGGTTACGTCCAAAAAGAAATCCGGGGTTTCTATTTGATTTGGGTGCCACAACTGTGGAACAACCAAATTCCGGAACTTCCATAAACGTGTCGTTCTTAGAGTACTGGACTGACGCTAACATTTCACCAAAATCTGGGTAGTAAAGCGCTTTAAAAACCTGCTTAGGTGGAATTCCCATACCGCGAGCAAACGCACGATAGGCTTTATCATCATCTTTGCTCATTTTCACTTTTAATAACACATCGAGTGATGACGACACGACTCCTGCGCCCCATTTATTTAATTTTTCAACAAGAGCTTTATCCATTACTCCCGCAAAGAAGTTAATTGGGGAATGCGTTTTAATATTTTTAGCGGCAAAATAACCGTGCGCAAACATCATCTCTTCGCGCGTTCCATGTAGATCTAGTACGTAAAGACCGTTATAATAGTGCAATGTAGACTTCTCAAAGAAATCGATTTGTTTGGCGTTAGCCGACGACAGACCTAAACAAAGCATTAGGCCTAAAAACAATAAATTCTTCATTAAACCCCCATGAACTTTGAACGTTAGGATAAAAAGAATACAGCAGCAAGATAAAAACGCAGCTCATCTTCACCGACAACGGAAAATGCCGCAAACCCGCATCGACCAACAATTTCCGGCACGTTTTGCGTCGTACCGTCTCACATAAAACCGTAAAATGCGCCATAGTGAGACAGTTTATCGGCTTGATACAGGCGCTGCATTTGCTTTTACCTATAAATAAGAAAACAACGAGGTAGTTATGAAGTATGTAATGGTTATACTGCCCTTGGTTCTGTCAGCTTTCAACGCTATTGCATTAAAGCTTGAACACGTACCAATGGACAAAATGAATTTCGATTTCCAAACTCAGTCTAACAACTATAGAGATTGGATCGTGACAAAAATCCCAACCAAATCGCCTCACTCGGTTACCAACTATCGCTTGGATATTAAATTTAACAAGATGGATCGCAAAAAATTTAATTTATACAACTATCGTTTCCACGGTGACCGCATTGCTCCGTACTATTCAGAAAAAACGTATAAAGCAGAAAACTTTTTACCTAATTTTTTGATGAGCAAAGCATCTCCTGATTCCAAAACTAGCTTACCAGAAACAACCACACTTTCCAGTGCGGCTCACTGGCTAGAATGGCGTTCCGGAAACCAAAGAAGATACTTAAAAGATTCTCTAAATGTTCCTGCGTCTGAGGTGTCACCAGAATTATTCGAACGCTTAATGGCTGATTTCGGCCAAGAGGTAGCTCCTGAATCCATGCGCACAGGCGACATCGTAGTTATTTACGGAACTGACGATATCGATCAAATTCAAATGCCGGTGGCCAGCTACGTGTATGTCGGCAATGGAATTGTTCTCGAATCAAAGAAATTGAAAAATAAAAACTTCGCGAAGTTTGTTTACTTGAAAGATATTCAATCCCACTTTAAAAACCGTTTGATTGACTACCGAGTAAAAAGCTTTAAAGTTCTCACTAAAAAATCTTTGTATCTATCTGAGTATGTTAAAGATTCAAAAGAGCAAGACCTAAATCTAGATCGTCAAGCAGCAAACGTTTTAGACGACGTATTATAATCCGTATCAAACTGAAACCCGCGCGCAACAATAAGAGCTAAGCCCCCGCTTAGCTCTTATTATTTCTAGACCGTTTACCGGGGTTTGGCTTTGCGCAAATCTACAGGGTAAGTCATAATATATCTGTGGCAGATTCAAAGCGTATTGCAAAAGACACTTATTTGTTTCGTGATGGTGATTCACCTGATTTCATGTACATCGTTAAATCAGGACAGCTAGCGATTACCAAAACCAAAGGCAGTGCCGAGATCGTCCTTGCAGAAATCAAAGCTGGTGCGATGGTGGGCGAAATGGCCATCTTCGACAAGAAGCCTCGCTCTGCTAACGTTAAAGCGTTAAAAGACTCAGAAGTTATCGCCCTTCCGTACGAAACCCTAAATCAACAGTTAGATGTTCTACCAGTTTGGGTGAAAGCCATCATGCGAACTATGAATGAAAACCTGCGTGAAGCTAATAAGCGTATTAAATTACTTGAAAACTCAAATCCCGATGAGGATCGTTTTCCACCCCATGTCCTAAACAAACTTCTTTCTATCCTAAATTTCGTTGGTTTTAAATACGGGGCTAAGGAAGGCGAGGTTTTGGTTATCCCACAAAATCGCCTTAGAAACACTACGATTCAAATTTTCCAGGAAGCTACCAACAAGATGCAAGCCGTGACGACAGCTCTTGAACAAATGGGACTTTTCAAAGTAGAGGATCTTGGCGAAGGTAAACAAAAAATTCAAAACTTAAATCCCACTCTATTATTCGACTTTGTCGACTGGTATAACGAGTGGTTATTTAAGCCAGACAAAGACAAAGTTTCCTACTCTAACGAAGAAATAAAAACACTTACGGGTGTAATAAATTATGCACGCAAAATCGAACCAAATCCTAAGGGCGCTCGCAAAGTTAACATTAATGATCTTCAAAACGATTCCATGAAGGAACTTGGCTTCCTTTTAAAGGTAGAAGACTTAACGCCTCTCATTGAAAAAAACTTATTAAGCGAAAAGATTATGGAAGAGTCGGGCGTATTCATTAATCTGATTTTAGATGACGTTGAAAAGACGGCTGTTTATTGGAAGATGATTTGGGATTTCAAAAAGCACTTGCGCTAAACCTTATTCTATTTCTTCATTTTTAAAACTACCTAGCTTGGCCGAATACATTTATTCTCCATCCATTAATTGTTCCAGCCGTACCCGCTTTTCCATCTACGATTTTCATTGTCCACGTACCTGCCGACGATTCTTGATAGAAAGCGTTCGTTAAAAATCGCATGCTTCGAATATTAGCGACTTTATCTAATGAGTTGTTCATCGGCACAACTACACTTCGCAAACCTCGTGGCGAAACAAGCTCAACCGCAAGCTCTCCCGCATTTGCATGCGTAACATCTGGCGTGATCTGAATAGCCTCTATTGTGAGATCTGTGGAAAAGTCTATCGTTGCAGTTGCACCCGTAGAAGAATTATCCGGAACCGAAACACTTAAACCTGTAACCGATTGACTTACCTCAACTAAGGGGCCGGTAAATATCGAATTATAGGTCGAAGCAAATGCAATCGCTTTATCTACATTTATTTTACCAAAACCATAATAATTGCTGTATTTAAAACCGGCGTCGTTCGTTATCCAACCGTCGTCCCACTTATAACCAGTGGGTGATTTTTGACTCAAGTACGTCGTTTTATTCAAAAGATATAAATAGTTATCATTGTAATCAAAATCCAAATTTGCTTCACTCGCCGTCTTAGCTAAAATGTACTTAACGTCTCGCCAAGTAAGTTTTGGATACGCACTTAGCAATAAAGCAATCGATCCTGAAGCCGTAGGCGCGGCGCTTGAGGTACCATTAAATTGAACCGTGTAGTTACAACCAGAATTTCCATTTTTACCTTTTTGAAAACCTGAGCCAATAGTTCCTGACGTACCAGTCAATTCTGAATTCGAATACCCCAGGGTGCATCCTTTTCTATCTGTTGTAACCATAGCCGGGGCTTTAACACCATCGTAACCACCCGCGGAGGAAATCCATAAGTTAGAACCTGGAGAACTGTAATTTGTGACAATACCGGTTGCCAAGTACGCACCCACAATAATTGTATAGGGCGTATTGTTGAAATCATCAAACACACTAAAACCTAATCGATAATCATCCACACCACGAGCAATCTCTGTCACGCGATCATTACCGGATGATTTGACATAAATGACACCTTTACCGTCACGGCCAGACTGCGTTCCTACCTTAAATTGATCTTCTATCGTGGGCTCAATCGCATTGTAACTCGTCTGCGGGTAACCCCAACTCATGTTCACGATATCAACAGATCCTTTAGCTTGGTCGGCGATGATGTCGGTGGTCTTAGGAACATCGTCCGACATAAAATTTGTAGCCAATAGTTTAGCTTGCGGAGCCACTCCAGTGCTACCCTTCTGATTCCCACCGACTGCGGCGATTAATCCCGCAACAGCCGTACCATGGTAGTCGCTATCCGTTGGCGGCGCTGACCCACCAGCCCAAACCGTTAAAAAATAATCACGAGAACCCGAACTAAGAAAATTACCAGACAAATCCTCATGTGTATTTTCAACTCCGTCATCACTGACTTGAACCTTGATACCCTGCCCGTAATTGCCAGATCCCCAAGTCGTCAACAAATTCAGATCATTTCCGGCAACAGCACTTGTCGAAGAAAATACAGCCTGGCCTCTATTTGAAAGGTGCCACGCATAAGGAAACAGAGGTTCTGTTTGCGGCAAACCTAAACTTAGAAGCTCATCAACGGGAGGAGTCGCCACACCAAAACCGCTCTGACCGCAGTTTTGAAACGCGATAATCAGACCAAAACCAATACTGATAAGAAAGATTTTTCTCATCGCTTTCATCTAGTTTTTTACCCAACCCGTTTTTACAACTTCAAAATAAAAACGTTCGATACGTTGATCAGCCTTAAGAGTTTGATTCAATCTTGAAAATCCCCCAACATGGGAGGCATCAACATAAGCGGTACGAATTTCAGCCGACAGATTATCGACTTTCAATCCGTACTCTTTAGTCAACGGATCCATATCGTATAAATCGTGCACTTTAATCACGATTCGTCCGGTCAATACTCCCAAAAATTTTTGATTCTCTTCTATGATCAGACCCATCGGAGTTCCAGGAACACTATCGTCCTTGCGTGATACATGATAAGGGCCGACCGCAAAAAGCGAGTTATGTATTGGGTCTCTACTTACTTGCAAATCAGAAAAAATACTCCACTTTCCGTTACCGACTACTTCCAAATTTAAACTTTCTCTCTTTTCGCCGGAAATAGACATCAGAACATTGTTTTCTTTTTTTGCGCGACGTTTGGTATTTGCCAGATAGGGATTCTCTAAAGGATTCAACGGGTTTTCAATAGTTAGAATATTAGTCGACGCTATGGCGTTTGATGCTTCAGACGCTGTCGTGCGAACGTTTGAATTATTTTTTGTCGGAACGTCTTCAGCCCGCATAACGGAATTTACATTTGAGCGCGTTTTTTTAACCATGGAACGATCGGCATGGTCGTCTTTCACGCGTGTGCCGCTCGTAAGGTAAGCCACTAGAATAATAAGCAAAGCAACAAGATAAGGAATCCACTTCATACCCATCATTTTATTATAAATTCTATTGAAAGAATGTGGAATCTATTGAGAATTTAAATCTCAAAACAAGTCGTTTATCCGGACCCCTATTTAAGGCTATCTATAACGTAAAGGAATCAACTGATCGTGCAATTTCTCAATCGAAGTCTCACCTAGGATGTGTATATATAGAGCATTCGTTTTACTTCCCGTATCTATAGGCTGTCCCAAAGTGAGAACAATTCGGTCACCGGGTCTAGCGAGTCCGTAACTAACCATTATTTTATCTAATTGAGATAAAATATCATGCAATGACTTATACCCGTCGATAATCAGCGTTTGCAGGCCCCACGTCAGTTCCAAACGATTAAGCACATCTAAACGATCCGTCATCGCATAAATAGGCACCTGAGGTCTAAAGCCAGAGATAATCTGCGCCGTTTTACCAGATGTGGTCAAACAGACGATCGCTTTTGCATTCAACTTAAGGGCACTTAGACAAGCGCTTGCCCCGATACTACTTGGAATACTTAAGAATTCATTTTCTAAAGAAATACGATAATAGGTCTCTTCGTTTTTTTCAACTTCGGCAATAATCTCATGCATGGTTTGAATTGTTTTAAAAGGATACTTTCCGCTCGCGCTCTCTGCTGACAACATAAGCGCATCTGTTCCATCTAAAACGGCATTTGCCACATCTGTGATTTCCGCGCGCGTTGGTCGTGGATTTTCAACCATCGAGTCTAGCATCTGAGTTGCCGTGATCACCGGTTTATTCATATCATTACACATCGTAATGATTTTCTTCTGAATTCCAGGCAAACGAGTCTGCCCAACCTCAACCGCTAAATCACCACGCGCCACCATAACGGCGTCAGACAAACGAATAATTTCATCCAGATTCTCGAGCGCCTCAAGCATTTCGATCTTAGCGACGATTTTAGCTTCGCTATTTTCAAGCTCGATCAGTTCGCGCAGATAACGAATATCGCGACCATGGCGAACAAAACTCAACGCCACATAATCGACTTTGTTTTTTAGACCAAATTTCAGATCCTGCAAATCCTTTTCAGTCAGAGATTTAATAGGTAGTTTTGCTTCCGGAATATTGATACCTTTTCGATCTTTTAATAATCCGCCATACACTACACGAAGAACAACTGTCGTTTCTTTAATTTTTTCAACGACCAATTCAATTAAACCGTCATCTAGCAAAACCTTAAATCCGACCGAAACAATGGACAGAAGCTCTTTTAAATCGCACGGAATCAGTTTTTCATTTCCCTCAACAGCGTCGGTTGTCATTTCAACGATATCTCCAACTTTTAAGACGATAGAACCATTGGGAAAACGACCAACACGAATTTTTGGGCCTTGCAAATCTTGCAAGATAGCGACCGGAACATTTAACTCTTGAGACAGAGCTCTGATATACTCGATATTTTTCAAATGACCTTCATGATTTCCGTGGCTAAAATTTAATCTGGCCACATTCATTCCTGATTCTATAGCTTGCTTAATTGTTTCTTTAGAGCTGGTAGAGGGTCCCAGTGTAGCTACGATCTTTGCCTTACGAGTATACAATTTCATTTTTACGCTTTCCGACTATAATTTTGCATCTTTATTGAGAGTTGTTTCATATCTTCCTGGTGACGATCATTCATTCGATCTACCTGCGCTCGATATTGCTCTTGCAACGTCTTAATTTTATTCTCGTATTTATCTTCCACTTCTGTGCGAGTATTTACAATGGCTTTGTTTTTTTCTGACATTGCTGCTTCGTTTTGTTTTGCAAGCGACTTTATTTCTTTCGAGTGTTCATCGTTTAATCGAGCCAACTTTTCCTCAAATCCACGGGTAGTCCTATCTAACCGCTGTTCATAAGTCATCTTTAACTTTCTAAATTTTTCGCTCATGATATTCGTCAAATTCGCTAAATCTTTATCATGCTTTTCGCGCTGTTCAAAAATTTTCTCGATGTACCCCTCTTTCATTTGATCAAGATATTCATCGTAGTAATTAGTAATACGCCCTTCACTTTCCGTTGCCAACCTTTGAATTGTATCTACTCGTTTTTCAGCTGCATTTTTGACATTAAACAAATCATTCTTGTTTTGCTCTTGGATCGCATTGCGATCCTGTCTATGTTTTTCATCTGTTAGTGCCTGATTTACCCGACTTCTTAATGTAGCTTCTTGCAAAACTTCAGAATGGGTTTGATTTACTTTTGAAATACGCTTGTCATTAACATCTTTTAAAACATCACGTTGTTCGTTTAAGTTACGCTCATATATACCTAATTTCTTTTCGTAATCACCCACTATGTGTTGCTTCTCGATACCGTCCATCTTCTTTTGATTAAGTTTATCCACATACATACGATTTTTTAGGGTGTAAATTTCATTGTCTTTTGAGCGAATCTGATTGCTCAACTTTCCATCAACGTTATCTCTAAAGCTATCGTTATTTCCATTCAGCCGCTCTTCCAACGCTGCGTACTTATCTTCAAATCGATCTCGAGCCTTGCCGACCTCTTGCTTCAGCAGTTCATCACGAACCTTTATTTCATCCGAGTACTGGGAGTTCAAGGTCTGCACAGTGTTCGAATACTTACTTGCCCAGTTTTCGTTTTCACGCTGATTTGTTTTCTTGTAGTTTCCGATTTCCGAGTCATAATAACGACGCAACTTTGTGCGCTCATCATACGACTTTTGCTGTTCGTTTTGGTTCGCCTCCACCAAAGTGCTTTTCTCTTTATCATGAGCTGCACGCATTTTTTCATTTCGTTCAGATAAAGTTTTTTGTAAGTTAGCACGACTGGATTGATGAAGAGTATCGATCTGCTCGTTGCGTTTAGCAATTTCATCGTTGAACTTTCGCTGCACGAGATTTTTTTGGCTTTCGTTAATTTTATTCCGATGCTGTTTTTCTGATTCGTAATTTTCCGTCAATTGATTTCGCTCTGATTGAGAATCTTCCATCTTTTTTCGAAGCTGACTGGCGTAAACACTCCGAACGTCTTCGATTTGCTTTTGATGACTACGATCACGATCGCTGAGTCGTTCGTAAAATTTAGACTGCATATCATTGATTTTGTTCTCGTAACTTGAACGCGTTTCTTGCAGTTCTTCTTGGTGCTTTTTTTGATTACGCTTAATCTCTGCATTTTTCTTTTTCAAATTTGCAGTCTCGCGCGAATCATATTCGTCCCTGAGGTCTGAAAGTCTACTGGTTTCATTCGCTCGATCGGATCGTGAAATGGCCATTATATCCCTCCTGGATATACCTTCCATTTTAATGGAGTCCCTCAGTTTTTATGATCCAAATCTTGGTAATTTAAGAAAATACGGCTTTAGTCTGTATCATAAGGATCGACGTTCATCGAGTTATCGCTCGAAAACCTTGTTGAAAAAATCTATTTTACGTTTTTCTTGCGCGACTCGCGCTCGTTCTTTAGCGTCTCTCTCTAGCTCCAAAACCCGCTGTTCATGAGCAATAGATCGCTTTATTAAATTTTGATTTAGCTCTTCCGCCCAGGCAAGATAGTTTTTGTGCTTAGGACCAAATTCTTCCAAATATTCTTTCGCCTTCGATTTATTAAGGCCTTTTACATTCACATAACGAACGAGGTGCTCTTTAAGATCGATAGCTTGCAACGGTTCTAATGAAATATTATTTTCAGATCCCACAAATGTCGCCTGAAACCCTTCGGTGACCTGAAACTTTCCTAACTTAAAGTGCCCTTCCAGCACCTCAACTTTTAGGGACGATTCCGAACCAAAAAACAAATACTTTCCCTTTTGCAACGTGATGGAATTTTTCTTATAAGACACGACCGATTTTGAACTCACTGCAAACAAAACAGGTCCATACACCCACTCTATAGTTCCTTTTTCTTTTCTCAGCAACGTGTCTTTGCCTAGGTAAATATGTAAATTATCTTCAGTGTAGGTTGAGATTCTTTTAACGGTTCCAAAGTGGCAAATTGAATCAACGGCTGTAATACAGCTTTTAGGAAATTCGACGTAGGCCATCGACTGCCGACTTACTATTAGTGTGAGAATTATTAAACACATTTTCATACAAATCTTTACTTACTCTTCTATCCGAGCAATTCTTAACGTCGCCTCGTCAACTAAGCCTTTATCTTTAAATTGAGATTTAATAATTTTATAAATCGTGATCGCTTCAGCTACCTGATCTGCTTTTTCACTGATTTGACCTAATCGCAGTAACGCATACCCCGTCATAATGTGATCTGGAAACTGATTAGTCATTTTTTCAATAGAACCAATGGCTTTATCATATTGCTTGTTTAGAAAGTACGACTCACTTGCAAAAAAGGAAACCTCAGGCACCATGACACTCTGAGAATTCTTATCTAAGAAATCCTCAGCCAACTCTGTAACTTCAAAATAGTTTTTATCACGAAATGCTTTTTTAATTTTTTCGGCTTCTAAAAGACTCATATCCAGCTGCGGGATTGATGCAGGACTTCTCAGCTGCGATCTTAAATTCTGAAGAGCTAGGCTATTCACTGACAAAGTGCCTTCTTTTTCCAGGACGGCCAATGTTTCAGACTTTACCTCTTCTAACTGTGCTTTCACAACGCGTAACTCAAATTCTTTTTTTTCAAGTAAATCAGAGTTATCTTTGGGCATTTCAGCTAACAGCTGTTGCCGATCAAAGTAGTTTTCTGACTTAAAAAAGACAATGGTCAAGCCCAACAAAATCACCAAACACACCTGGCTAAAAATACTCAATGAAACTCTCATATAGACTAGATCGGCTAGACTAAAGAAAAGTGAAGTAAAAAAATCAAAATGGGTCAGGACTAAAAATTGCATAAAAAAACGACATTATTTTTGAATTATAGGAATATTTCTAGCAACTTCGGATAGATACTTTTAAATGGCTCGCGAGAGTAATATTCCTTCTGATTTATAAAATAGTTTTTCAAATCGGCATCACTGTCAATCATGCATTTATAAATAACGTCCTCGCACATTATAAATGCCGCACTCAGGGGAGAAATCTTAAATGGCGCCAATCCGAGCGGAAAACCTCGCCCGTCGGGGCGCTCGTGATGTTGACGGATAACTACATCCACGTCGCTTGGACACATTGGCCAATTCAAAGTTAACTGTGAAGCATCGATAGGATGTAATAATAATTTGCTATCAGGATCTGTTTCTTTCAGCGCCAATATTTCATCATGCATCATCAACGTCTGCTTGTCCGCAAACAAATCGTCATCCAGCTCGATATCATGCAAAATCGCAGCAAACGTAAGCTTTTCAATTGTCCCCTGAGACGCCCAATTCATCCGAGTCGCAAGTTCGGTTAACATAAACGTAAGCAAGATTGTATGCGACGCTAGTTTTTTATTTTTTTCGTTTTTGAGCATATTAGCTAACTTTGCAAAGTTAGGCTCTGACTTCACCAAGTTAATGACATTCGAAATATTTTCTTGCGCCAATTCTACCACGGCCGGTGACCAACCAAAAATTCGCGATGCTTTTCCAATTAACGCCACATCATCCGCAAGGATATCAAATTTTTCCTCGGTTTTTACTTTTTCCCAAGCTAATCGCGCGAATACATTTTTTCGAAAATCTTTAATGAAATTTTCAAATTCTATTTTTTCGATATACAATTCATCAATGGCCTTATCTGAAAACCTTTGTACTTCGCTCTGATTAAATTCAGTTCCGGCATGCAAAACCTTAACATATTTTTCAGCAGATATTTTTAAATACACAGCCGTGTTGATTTTAAATAAACGCTGCAACGTTCGAACATCAATGGGAACATAATCACGCGATTTGCCGGCCGCAGGTTTAACACCCGCCTGAATCTGCACGATTCTGTTGTTAATATCTTTATCTGAAAACGGCTTGTCTATATGATAAAAATCATTGGCCCCATTAAACTGCTTATGTTTCTTGGGTTCTTCGGATGTTACTAAAATAAATGGCAAGTTAGGAAACTGTTTACGAACTTCCAAGTACAAGTCGCCGCCGTTTATTTTAGGCATATTAAAGTCAGAAAAAATAAAATCAACAGAACGTAAAACACTTAACTTATCTAAAGCCATTTGTCCATCGGTAGCGATCGTGATCTCAGCCTCTGGAAACTCTAGCGAAATAAAAATCTGAAGAAGATCAGCTACATCAATTTCATCTTCAACAATAAGAACTTTCATGCTGTGTCTCCTCGAACATAGGTTAAAAAGTTTTTGGAAAGGCGTCCATAGGATTATGGATATCCTAGACTTTATGGCACGTATGGCTAATTATAGTAATTTACTATATAAGCTATAAACGATCTATTTTACTTCGGAATGTTTCCGGTAAATTCTCGATAACCTCGAGCATTTCATAATAAAACAGATCAAATGATTGAGTTCCTATTTTTTTTGTTATTAACGACAAAACAAAATCTAGAGTTAAAAACTTACTCTTATAGCCCTTATATATTTTTTCTCCAAGTAAAGACCCTAACAAGTTAGCACAGCGAATATAACTTGAGTTCCGCTTAACTTCCATTTTGTTCTTCAATACTGGGCGACCTGATAAAATCATCACTTCTTTCGTTTTTTGAAACAAGGCCAACTTCAATGGTTCTTTTTTGATTTCCTTGGTATCCGAATCAAGTATACGTTTTTTAATATCTGTGATTGTCTCCGTTTTACGTTTTGGATTTATGAGTTTAGTTCCAAAGTAACTAACAGCTTCAAGCCAGATTAAACTTAAAAAATGATCTGGTAACGAAAATTTAATGTCCCTAATCTTATTTAATTGAAAATAGACATACTGCATGGCCAGCGCCGAGGCTTGATTTATCGTCGAACGCCCCAAGTACCCAAAGCCAAGTCGTGGAATGTAGAACGCTCGTTCTTCCTCAATTAAAAGTTTATAGAAATTATACTCGTCCCGCGTTGTGTTTTGCTGTAACTTTTTTAAAAATGAAAAATCAAAAGAAGAGTACACACTCAAATGAGTCGAACTAATATTAATCCGTAACTCCTGAGAGATAAGTTTAATATATTGATCGATGTAATCTGTAAAATCGAGCGTTTCATTTTCAATTTCATGATCGTATTTGTTTTCTAGATACATCAAATGAGACTGCCACTTAACCCATGGCGGAACGTTCATTATGCTGTATTCCTTTTTATTAAACTTAATAACATCAATATCATCTTCTTTGTTCAGATCCATCAGTTCAAAATAGATCTCATCGATATTTTGAAAGATTTTGAGGTACTTCACACCTTCCTTATCAAAACCTTTCATTAAAGTTGGCGACGCTAAGTGAGATTCTCCATAAATAACAAAAATAGGCGTCGGAGATTTCTGTAGCTCGGTCTTTAGAATCTGATTTGCGACAACATCGCGCTTTTTCATCGAATCCTTCAACGTTCGATGCTTCACATGATTTAGCGCAATTATGGGAACTTTGTTTTGTTTCGCCCAATGGAAAATCTCTTGGTAATTTTCCCAGGGAAACCCCCACGTTTTTTTCCAAGCGACCTTTTTCAAGAACTCATCTTCAGTGATTTGGTTCGTTAAATATTGATCCACATATTTCTGATGCTGAAACGCTATACACTCGACCGCAATTCGAAAGGCCTTTAATTGAATGTTCTTAAGAATACGCATATGGGAACGCTGCGATTGATGAAGAGAATGAAAATCCCCCATAAAAATAAGCTTATTTTTACGAATGGCTTTGAATAACTCGTCCCGATGAGAAATCTTCCACGCACGGTGATTTAAATGATCATAGGTCTTTTTGTACTTATTGATTTCCGAACGTGGACTTCCAGAGCGTAGGTTCACTTGATTCAGAACATATTGATAAAGGTCCCTTTTGATCTGAACCCTATCGCCGCTCCCCGTCACTATATTTCTCCAAGAAAATGAGTACTAAAAATAATTTCACCTCAGCACTGTTTTATGGTCTCATTAAGAAATGGAAACAAAAAGCAAAAAATTAATTTACGTCGCGTTTTTATCAACTTTAACTGCCATCGGATTACACATTTACCTATCTTTCAAGTACTACAGCCTGAAGTTTGGTATCGATTCATCCAGCGCTTGTAACATAAACGAAAGGTTTAATTGCGACGTGGCTTCTACAAGCCAATTTGCTGATATATTTGGCGTTCCCATAGCAATGCTCGGCGCACTTACAAATGCTGGACTTTTGATCTTATTGATCAACTTTTTCCTAACCTCGACTGAAAGTCGACGTGCATTCTTTTTCGGCTATCTTTTATCAGCGTTCACTGTGGGGGTTTCTGTCATCATGGGCGTTATTTCGCTTTTATTTCTGAACGCCTATTGCCCATTCTGTATTGGGGCTTATCTTCTTTCACTCATCACATTTGCTTGTCTTCATCTTACTAAAGAAAAGGGTCAAAGTATTGGCTCCACAATGCCGTACCTCTTTACAGAAAACAAAGGCACGCTGTGGATTTTGGCCGCGATCCCGCTATTAGGTCTTTTCATTAATTGGAACATTAACAAACGCTATTCAAGCGATCGTTTGGAACTGTATATCTCGGACAGCATTCAGTCATGGAAAACAAAAGAAACAGTAAACTTCGATTTAAGTCGTGGAATCACTAAGGGCCCAGACGACGCTAAGTTTGTGATCGTTGAGTTTGCGGACTATCTATGCCCACATTGCAAACATGCTAACGGCCCCCTTAAAACATTTGTTAATACCTATGCAAACGCTAAGATTGTTTTCAAACCGTATCCACTTGATGGCACGTGCAACACAAGTCCCGGCCTACAAGGTGCTGGTGATGGCGTTCGTTGCCGCCTATCTTTTGCTACATACTGTGCAGAGAAATTATATAAAGAAGGCTTCCGATATCATGATTACATTTTCGAAAACCAAGAGTTCTTCCATGGTGTTTCTAATAGTGACGAAGTCGACAAAAAGATCTGCAGCCTTGATGACTCTCGTTGTGCACAAATGAAGGAATGCATGAGTTCTGAAGAGGCAATGAACTGGGTTAAGTCGGCAGCAAAAGAAGGCGAAGACGCCAAAATCACTGGTACACCGACAATCTTTGTTAATGGTAAAAAATTAGATGGCGGTCAAAATTTTATGGTTTTAAAAGCCTTATACTCAAATATTAAATAATTTATATTTTCATAAAATCGAGGGCGGCATCTACCCACTTGGTAAATGCCTCCTCAAGAACTACAAAGCTCGTTACCGCTAATCCGCGGTAGATTTCGACAGCAAACCACGTCAGTAACAACGCTAAAGCCGCAACCCACAACGCGCGAACAACATAGATTGTACTACGAGCATCTTCTAGTTCCAAATCCCGCTCGACCTTTTCGATTTTACGAAGCATAAAGATCAACTCGTTAAAGTGGTCTTTAAATCGATCACGCAGTTCCTGCTGCTTAGCGCGGGTTAACTGACTAATACCCGGGAAGTTGCGCTTAGCTTTGATAGCGTAAATTAAGTCGATGCAGTGGTTGATATAGCGTTCCACGCGCTGATTAAACGTAGGAAACACGCTTTCGGTTTGAAAAAAAACACGCAAAGCCTCGATGGCCTCTTCATATTGCTCTTCCATCACCATGACCAGAATCTTATAGCGCAACTGATCGGGCTTGCCGAAGTCACTCGGATCAATACCCATTTCAAAAATACGTTTTGTTTCGTTCTCTGGCGAAAAGGCGAGCTTAAATTGACTCATACTTATTCTTCGGTCTAGCAGACCGACCTCTTTAGTCCAGTTATCAAGACCGATATCCAGTCATGTGACGTTGGTCTAGTTTTAGGACCTTGGATTGTGAAAGTGTATTGATTTGATACAATAAGTTATGGACACAACTAATCTTTTTCATTCGCAAGCGATCCACACTGATAAAAAAAACAACGAAGTCGGAACACTGTCTTCGACGTTGACTCCGAATCGCGTTCAGAAAAATAACAATTCAATGTCTCTTGAAACACTTTTATCGATTCAAGATCAGAACAATGAAAAACTTAAAGCGACTCTTCGCCGTCTGTCCATTTATGAAAATGAAATCCACGATTTAAAGAAAAAGATTGAAGAGTACTCTCATGAAAAATCAGTTCTGGGCGATCAGATTTTTGTATTAAGAGAAAAAGACAAAGCCTCTAAAGCCACTATCCAAGAACTTACTGAAATCAACGAAGTTCTCGATGTTAAAAATGGGATGCTAACTGAAAAAAATCAGGCCCAATTCATTGAAATTAGCCGCCTTCAAAGCTATCAAGAAAAAATCAAAATTCAAGTTAAGCCCTACTTTGCTCAACTAAAAGACTACTCGAAGTCTCTTGAAATCCAGCATAAACGCGTAGTCGAACAGCTTGCTCAAAAAGAACTCGCACTTCGAGAACTTAAAACTCAAATGAATGAGTTAATCAAAAACTATCAGACACAAATTGATTCTGATAATTTGAAAATCTCAAAAGTGACAGAATCATTTGAAAATGAAGTCCAGCAACTAAAAATAGAAATTAAGGAAATACAGTCTGAACTTGAACTCCAAACCAAAATTGCAGACGAAAATAAAGATTACTACAACCGCTTCCTAGACTCTGAAAACCAAAAAATCGAACTCGAGCGCCTGGTAGGAAACAAACAAACCGAAATTGCAAACATGCTAGAGTCATTCAAAGCTAATGAAGTTGAACTCAAGAAAGCCAGCTACAAACACGAAGCCGAAAATAAGGATTTAAAAATTACTTTGAATATGCTGAACAAAGAAAATCAAGACTTAGCACAAAAGAATCTGGATTTAGAGCAGCAATTAGAGTCGATGAAGTTTCTTTGGAATCAAAAAAATAAAGAGACCGACAAATTAAAATCGGCCCTAGAGAGCTTAGAAAACATTAATCTTGAACTCAGTAAACAATTGAATTCAAAAAGCTAACTAGCCGACGTTTGTCGGCTCAGTTTTTTGAAAGCCCGGGTTGGTTTCTAACCATTCGTCTTCGATTAGCTCCCCCATACCTTCTGTTTTTTCCACCACCGCAGGCATCACACTGACGAAATCAAACGCCAGGTTTGCGTAATTATAGGATTTAACGATTTTTTTAAAGTCTTCATTCAAACCGTCAATTTGGAACCGAATCGCACCTAAAGAGGCGACTTCATTAATTGTAGTAAAAAAATGAAGGATACCATTTGAACCCACAAAACTTAAGTTTTTTAAATCTAAATTCACATGCTGATTTTTAAACTCTTGCAAAAGTACATTACGCAAATAGTTAGTTTTCATCAAATCGAGCTTTCCACTGAAAGTAACACGATACCCATCCCCTAATTTTATAGCTTCCGTTTTCATAGCACTCCTTGCTTTTAAAACATATCGTCTCAAAATGGAATTCTCAGGAGCCGAGTTTTCACTTTTTCCTATTTTTTGGACAAAAGATTTATCTAGACAAAGGCGAAGGAAAATGATGTCATTTGCCTACGTAACATGCGGCAACTACTGGTTTTTTTTTATTATTACTAACCTCTAATCTCTATGCAGAAATCATCAATGCTAAGATTCAAGGTCTTGTCATCCAGGCGGATAGTCTAGACCGCGATGAAAATGAAATCGTCGACCTAAAAGGCGGCGTTCAAATCGTCTACAAAGATTATCACATCAAGTGCGATCGCGCTAAAGTCTATCTAAAAACCAAACGTATTTATTTAAGTGGTCGTGTTTTAATGACTCAAACCAAATCTACTATCGGAGGCGATCAAATCTGGTTTGATTATGAATCTAATACTGGCGTGATCTCTAAAGGTTTTGTTCAATCCGGAAATGTCATTTTCGAAGGTGAACTTATCAATAAAACCGGCGAAAACGACTACTATGTTATAAAAGCCGACTACACTACATGCACCAACTGCCCGGCTTCATGGAGTTTCCAGGGTTCACAAATTCGCGCTGAACTCGGTGGCTACGCGTACATAAAAAACTCGTTTTTACGATTCGGATCCGTTCCCGTCTTTTGGATTCCGTACTTAATTGTTCCATTGAAAAGTGATCGCCAAACGGGTCTCTTGACTCCTGAGTTTGAGTCCTCTCAAGCCGGCGGTTTGACCGTATCGCAATCGTTCTTCTGGGTAAAATCTAGAAATGAAGACGTGACCTACACATTTAAGAACTACGAATTGCGTGGTATTAAAAACATGCTTAACTACCGCTACATGCTGAACGCTGAAAGCTATGGAGAATTAAGCACAGGATGGTTACGGGACAAAGTGTTTCAGAACGAAGATCGGGTCAATAAATTTCGCGGTGAAGAACATCGTGGTACTGGCATCAATCGCTGGTTTATAAAGTATGATCACTATACGCAGTTGCCCGAAGATTACATTCACAGAATGCAAATCAACAACGCCAGCGATCTGCAATACCCAAAAGACTTCTCGCGCGAAACTCGCAATCACAATGAGCCATCGTTTGAAAACCGAATGAGTCTTACTAAAAATTTTGAAAACATACACACGAATATCGATACGGCTTATCATTTAAACATGCTTAAAAGTGATCCGCTTTCTGGAAATGACGAAAGTGTTCATCGTGTCCCAGAAATTCGCGTATCTCAGATGACGGAACCGTTATTCGACAATTCGTCACTGCTTTTTAGTTGGGATTTGAACTACCTTAATTTAGCTCGCGCGGGAAAAAGTTACGATGATATGACTCGTTGTAAAATTGATCCCGCGACTGGAAAATGCACGACGGCTCCTGTGACGGCTTCAGACTCTGCCGACATGATTCGCTTTCCTACAAATTCCTGCGATTCGCCTGATTATGACCGCGATCCTAATTGCGTACTGATCAATGATGGCCAGTTCAACCCATACAACGATTTAATACGCACCGGTCAACGTTTAGACTTTAAACCGACTCTAAGTTACCCCATCAACCTCGGCGACACAGTCGACATCTTGCCTAAAGTTTCGTATCGTGAGACCCAGTATCAATTTCAATTGAGTGATGATTATTCTCGTTTATATCGTCGTTATTTAAAAACAGAAGTCAGTGCGCGCACTCAGCTTACCCAGATCTATTCCTCTTCAAACGATATTAAAGGAACTAAACTTCGCCACGAAGTCATTCCACAAGTAACCTATACAAAAACGCCCTGGGTCGATCGCAAAGAGCATCCGTTTTGGGGTTTTGACAAAGATAACCAAACAGAAATTCCATTCGCCAGTCAAGATGGTGTTTCCGATGGCGATCTTGCCAGCCCGTATGGATTACAGTTCGATTACCTTGACCGCAGTTTAGATCGGGAAATTGTCACGTTCTCTGTCCTTCAACGTTTAACGGAAAAATCTTGGGCGGGAAACTCAGCCGTTTACAAACAATTGGCGTCACTGAGCTTATCGCAATCCTATGACGTTTATCAGTCGAATTTAAATTCATCTACAAAACAGCCATGGTCGAACGTGGCTGCGTATTTAAATGTAAATTTAGATTCATTTACGACCTCTTCCTTGTTCAACTACTATCCCTATCAAAAAGTAACGAACGTTTCGTCGTCGGCCCGTTTTACAAATAAATTCGGAAATTTCTACGAACTAGGATTAAATAGAACGTACTCAGTTACACCAGGAAAAGACGTCGATGTAACTACCCGAACTGAAGATTACCTTTTCAGAACTGGGTTAATTACAAAATATTTTAATTTAATCGGACAGTTTGTTTATGACGGAAATTGGCTAAATAATTCAAAAAACAAACGTATTAAGTCCTGGGCCTATGTGAGCCAATTTAAACCGCCTGGAGACTGCTGGCTTATTACACTGGCTCAGTATCAGGTAACATCAGGAACTCAAGAGCTAAAGCTATCATTTGAATTTACGTTTGATGGTAATTCCAAGCCGCCGCTAACCATCGAAGCACTTGACCAAATTATAAATTAGCCGACTTCGTTGATTCAAAATGGGACTGTTTAAAATTTAATATTTTATAGATAAAAAAATTTAACAAGCCCCGAATAGAAGTAACGAATGGGTAGCTCAATTAAACCTCTTTTCTTAGTCGGTCTATTAAGTAGCGTGTCGTGTACGTTGAACATTTCTGTTACAAAAAAAGCAAGTTCTCAGACTTCACCTACGATATCTATTGTTGATGTAACACCGAAAGAGTCATTTTTTCTAGGTGGAGAAAAAATAAAAATTTTAGGCAGTGGCTTTCAACAAGGACTTAAAATTAAAATTGATGACAGCGAGTGCACAGACGTTTCCGTTCTTAATGCAAACGAAATAGGGTGTAGAATTCCAAAGTACCAGATACAGACATCAACTAGCTCTTCGAAAAAGCTAAATATAACTATAGCTTCTTCCGACGGCACCCAAGTTTCCTTACCAGAATCCTTCCAATATAAAAGTGACGCATTCACAAAAATAGAGCACTTTTCGGGCTCACTATCCCATGCTGGACGAAAAAATGGCATAGGCACTAATGCTCGATTTTTCAGACCCTCGGGAGTCGCCATTCATGACAACTATATGTATATTTCCGATACTGGAAATAAACTGATCCGTAGGGTAAATTTAACCTCACTTGAAACAGAAGATTTTGCTGGAAGTTACTTACAAGCAGGCACCGTTGACGGTATTGGCACAAACTCAAAACTTAACGACCCCATGGGACTGACCATTGTCGGTGGACAATTTGTATGTTGCGGAAAATGGTTCATGCGTCGTAAGAAAAATAAACTTAACAACACAAAACGTTTCCGTTTTCGCAGGACAACCGGGCAATTGCGCTTTGGCAACTGAAAATGCGATCGGCACTAATGCTACATTTGGTTATTTGTCGGGAATAACAAATGATGGTAATTTTTTTGTATGTCACGGACAACAGTCTTAGCGTACGTAAGATATCTCTTTCCGGTACAAATGCTGTGAGTCTGGCGCATAACACTCCCGACACGTTCGATACCGTGGTTGATATCACTTATATGAAAAACGCGCTTTTTCTCACAAATCATATGACCGTTAGTTCATACCACATACTCAAAATTGATTTGGCAACTGGAAATGAGTCTCTAATTCTGAGCACATCAAGTAGGCTCGGCGGAATTACCAACGATGGACAGCATTTATATGTTTCACTTCCGTTTTCAAGACGTATAGTAAAAATAGATTTAAGCGCCCCCGCTTTAACCAATACAATTGGATCGGGCGCTACAGGAAACTCCGATGGCATAGGACTTTCCGCAACCCTATCTGCACCGTCCGGACTGTTCTTTAAAAACGATGAGATTTTCTTCGCATCTTTAGGTTCACATAACATTCGAAAATTTAACATTAACAATTTAGAAGTCACAACCCTACTTGGAAATAATAAATGATACACATACCAAAATTAGTTGTTAATTTTTTATTGTTAGGTGCAATTTTAGTTACGCTAAATGGTTGTCTATTTTCTGAATTTATCCTTCAAGGTACAAATCTCCGAGAAGAAGAAGGCTCTCTAATTGTTTCTGATGAAACCCACATATACCAGGCCAACGCGTATAATTTTGTTAACACCAGCTATAAAACCTCGCTTCTAAAAATCGACTTATTCAATGGTGACTCTTCAAATTATCTAGGAACAACGAGTCCCTCTATTGTCGACGGAACTGGCAGCGCCGTTCGTTTTAACTCGATTAAAGGAATGGTAAGCGTACCGGGAACGAAAAAAATCAACATAACCGACGATTGCACGATACGAAGCCTTGATACTCAAACCAACACTGTAACAACGCTTTTTGGTTCACCTTCAACCTGTGGAGATACTAACGGCGTCGGAACATCGGCGACATTTTCAGCCGACTTAAGGGGAATCGCCTATAATGAAGGAGTGCTTTATGTAGCCGATGGAAAAACTGTTAGAAAGATAGATTTACAAACGTCTCAAGTATCCACCCTTGCTGGCGTCTATAATACTTATGGCGATCAGGATGGCGTGGGAACTAATGCCCTATTTGGTAACATTTCCGCTATCGCCTATTTAAATGGAAACTTATTCTTGAGCGACACACTCAATAAAAAAATTAAAAAAATGTCTTTGAACACTTTGGAAGTTTCGACAGTGATAGGCGACGGAACAGAAGCGTCAACAGATGGTTACGGCACTCAGGCACAAGTCAATCCGACAATTGAAAATACTCAATTTACTACTGACGGAGTGAATTTCATTTTTTTTTACAGAAAAATATCTAGTGCGTAAGATCAATTCATCTACGATGGAAGTTAAAAGTTTAATTGATTCCCGAGACTCACTAGAAGATATAGATGGACCACTTTCAGAATCTAAACTTTTTCACCCAACAGGAATTGCCTATTCGTCTGAAGGTCTTTTTATTTCTAACTTTTATGGATTACGTCGCTTAAGATAACTAATCTAAACTTCTACATCTCAGTTTCTAAATCAGAACTGCAGAACGTATAGCGTTTCAATTTTACCATCTATGGTCGGATACACCATTAATCGATTACCCTCTACAATATCATTTGAAGTTTTATTTGTAGATTGGTTCATACTAAAAAAACCGTACGCCATTCCACCATATAACCCAAGCGATGCCCCACGTGCAATATTCCCATAACTCTCATTAGGTCTTTTTTCAAAAACCAAACTGGCTAATCCAAGTCCCGCACCGGCCAATGTTCCATAACCACATGATTTTAAAAATTGCTTCAAATCTTGCGAAAACGCAGACTGCGATAATAACAAAGAAACAATTAAGAACGACTTCAGATTCATCCCTACCAGTGTCTCAACAATCATTTTCAATTTCAATAAATAAAATATCCCCATTTGCAGGAACCAAGGCTAATTCCAGAGTGATATCCAAGGAAAATCGTTGTTGAAAGTAGTGAAACACGCGAATTAAACGCTGTTTTTGTTTTTTAGACACTCGATACGATACAAAATTCCAGCTACTGATTGATTTTACCTCGACCATTTTAAATTCATGACCTTTTTGAAAGATCAGATCAATTTCAGCAATCTTGGTTTTAAAACGATGATGCAGAAGACGCCACCCCTGGCGCTGCAGGTGATTGATAACTTTATTTTCGGAATTTAAACCTTTAATGTGCTCATAGTACATGTTCCTTTACTCCCTTGAACGATCTACGATGAATCGTAGTCACACCAAGTGAAGCAATAGCATCTTTGTGGCCTTGAGTAGGATAGCCCTTGTGCTCCGCAAATCCGAACCCAGGGTATACAGATTCGTAATCTTTCATTAACGTATCACGATAAACTTTCGCAACGATCGAAGCGGCGGATATCAATGAAATCCACACGTCACCTTTGATAACGGTCATTTGATCGTGATTATTCAGATCGGGAATAAATTGATTTCCGTCGACCAACACTATTTTCGAAGCTTTCGTTGGAAGATTTAATTTTTCAATGGAACGTTTCATCGCCAGCAAGGACGCTTTTAATATATTGATTTCATCTATCTCGGATTGATCACACCAGCCCAATGAATGAACATGATCTTTTTGGATCTGGAGACTGAACTCGTTTCTTTTAGCTTCAGAAAGTGTTTTAGAATCTTTGAATGAAGTCCAATTAGAGGACTCTTTAGAAAAGACTACACAACCTGCGACAACGGGTCCGGCTAAACAACCGCGACCCACTTCATCGACTCCGATTATGTAATCGTAGGGCAATTCGGCCCAAGCCAGAGTGCTGGCTTGGAGCGCATCTATTTTACTAAGCTTCGGCTTTAGCACCAGTCGCCGCTTTAGTACCAGAAGTTGCTTCCGCAGCTGCACTTACAAGTTCAGATTCGATACGTGCTGATTTACCATCTAGATCACGTAAGTAGTAAAGTTTTGCACGACGTACCTTACCAGTTGATAATTTTTCTACGCGCTCAACAAGTGGGCTACGGAACGGGAATGTTCTTTCAACGCCAACACCAGAAGAAATTTTACGTACTGTGAATGCTTTAGCAGAGCCAGATCCTTGGATCTTGATCACTACGCCTTTATAAACCTGAGTTCTTTCTTTTTCGCCTTCTTTAACTTTAACATATACGTTAACAGTGTCGCCAGAAGAGAAAGTGTCCATCTGTTTTGTGATCGGTTTAGCCGTTAAACGACGGATAAGTTGTTTACCAGTTTTTTCGCCTAACGTGTTTTTCGCTTTTTTAGATGCTGCTTTTGCCATAGTGCTATTTCCTTTTTTTTCAGAACTATGACAGCTACCACGGTCCAAGCAAACGGTCAAGACAGATACTCACTGCGGATCGAACAGAAAGATGTCGATAATCTTTCGGGGGGGCGCCTCGAATACTCTCTAACACATAATGACAATTTTTCATAAAATCATCGGTCAATCCAAAGCCCGTCCCAAAGATCACAAATACTGGTTTTTTCTGGTCAAACATGATTTCACGAGCCCCTGCAAACGTCAGGGGTTTAGCTCCATTTACTGGCCGAGCATGGGTCGCAATCACGATTGGATCTTCCCCCTGCCATGATGTATTTTTTTTCCAGTCCTCGATGGCTTTTTGCAGATCCTCTGCCGTTCTAACAGGGGTAAGTGCAGTCTTACGAAATGGATTAAATTTAGCCCCTTGCCCAACCCGCCAGTGATCCAAAATCCGCTCTACGAACATCAGCTGCTCACGCATCGGGTGAACGATGTAATAGCGCTCTACTCCATATACCGTGGCCGCACGGGCTATATCGTGAATATCAAAGTTCGTTACGTTCGTAGCTACGATATCTTTTTCGCGATCGATAATTGGATAGTGAACCAATCCGATTGCTACTTTCGGGACATAGGGTGTCTCAGATTCCATTAAGTAAATTCTCCATATTATCTAAAGCACACGATTTTTTATCCTCAATCGTAAGCTGATTGTAAAATTCTTTAAGCTTGGTTTTATTCTGCCATTTCTGACCCAAATTGCTGTTTGGGTCTAATTGAGCCAGCAGCTCTGGCCGTTTTTTCAAAGTGACCAATAACGACATCCATTCATTAAAATTTTTAATTTTAGCATGATCGCCGCCCACGATAACTTCCGGGACCTTTAAATCATTCCAAACTTGAGGGCGAGTGTAAGCCGGTGATTCCAAAATACCATTGGAAAACGAATCGGCCTCTAATGACACCTGATTTCCCAGAACCCCAGGAACATGCCTCGCTACCGCATCCATTATGATCAATGACGGCCATTCCCCGCCACTGACAATATAGTCACCAACCGAAATTTCTTCGACATTGTAATAAACTAAAACACGTTCGTCGATCCCCGCGTAACGACCACACAGGAAAGTAATTTCTCCCGCACACGAAAGCTCTTTGGCTTTGGCTTGCGTTAGTAATTTCCCCTGCGGTGACGGAAATAAAATTTTAGTATGACGTTTATCTTCCAGTGCCCGCCCAAGAACGTCTGGTTTCATCAGCATACCGTCGCTGCCACCGAACGGCTTGTCGTCTACCGAACGATGCTTATCCGACGCGTACTCACGAAGACTCGTAACCGAACACACGATTATTTTGTTTTTGATTGCTTGTCCTATGACTCCGAAATTTAAGCTTTCAGAAATGAGTTCGGGAAAAATAGTCAGGAAATTAAACAACACGATTAATATCCATTAAATCCAATGGAAAGTTCATCACGATGGTTGATTTTTCAAATTGAATTTCCACGATGAAATCATCTACGAACGGAACTTCGTATAAAAATGTCCCCGTGCTAATAACCAATAAATCTTGCATCCCGTTTGAGTTGAATTCTTTGATCTGCCCCAGAGACTTACCCTGTTCGTCCACGACAGCAAAATTCAAAACTTCTCTTAGATAAATAGTTTCACCCGGTTCTGATTCAAAGCTTTCATCAGCAACATAAACGATCGCACCTTTAAGCTCTTCAGACTGGTTGCGATTATCAACGCCTTCGAACTTGATCAAAGCACCATCTTTAAACGGACGAAAGGATACGATTGTAAAGTTTTTTTGACCGCCAACTTTGTACGACTCTAAAGTTAACTCCGCGCCCTCTTCAAGCCACGTGATATCTTTAGCAAATGATAAAAAATAAACTTCGCCTCTTAAGGCGTGAGCATCGATAATTTTTCCAACTTTAACTGATTCTGTCGCTGACATGCGATCTTAACTACCTGATATTTGAACAAAAAAAAAGGCCTCTTAGAGGCCTTTAGAAATAAATATCTGATTAACTATAAGTTTTTTTAACTACTCGATGATATCGAGATGATAACGTTTGTTCAACTTAGTACCCGCCGCGCGGATGATAGTTCTCATGGCAGCAGCGGTTTTCCCTTGCTTACCGATTACTTTACCTAAATCTTCTTTATCAACTTTTAAAGCTAACAATGTAGTTTGCGGACCAGGAATTTCATCGACTTCAACATTATCTGGTTTATCGACAAGAGACTTTGCCATGTGTTCTACTAATGACTTTAAGCTATCCATCGTAATCTCTCCTATGCAACTTCGTCTGACCCAACTTTGAATTTCAAAAAACGTATCAGGCAATTTTTAATTTTACCCGATAAATAAATTATTCACTGAGTGATTAGAAGTTTACAAGTCCTATTTTTGAGTCTGGGCTAATTTCACAACGTGCTTAACACGCATAGAAGGCTGTGCACCTTTTTTTACCCATTCATTGTACTTATCAAGATCTAATTTAACTTTGATATCTTTTCCACGAGGAGTAGGAATATAGCTTCCTAATACTTCGATAAATTTACCTTTTACAAATCGTCTTTGGTCAGCAACTGTGATTCTGTATTTAGGATCATGTTTTGCACCCAAGCGCGCTAGTCTAATAACAACCATTTTAGCTCCATCCTTTTTGAGACCTATTCTATGTATTTAAAAAAATAGACTTTATCAAGTCTAATCTAATGGGATTAGAATAATTTTTTCCCCATCATGCCTTTACCCATCCCCATTTTCATAAATTGGCTCATCATTTTCTGCGCTTCTTCGAACTGTTTAACCAATTTATTCACATCTGACACCTGAGTGCCGCTTCCTTTTGCAATTCTTTGACGGCGGGAACCATTCAAAATTTTGTGGTTACGACGCTCCTGAAGGGTCATGGAGTGGATAATAGACTCAATTTTCTTCACTTCATCATCGGGTGGGGACATATTTTTGATCTGTTTCGACAGTTCCCCCATTCCCGGTAAAAATTTCATGATGGCTTCGAGCCCGCCCATCTTCTTCATTTGCTGAATCTGAGCTAAGAAGTCTTCCAGAGAGAATTCATTTCTTAACATCTTCTCTGTCGATTTCTGAGCCAGCTTTTCGTCCATCACTTCTTGAGCCCGTTCCACTAAGGAAAGAACATCACCCATATCTAAAATTCGACCAGCTAAGCGATCGGGATGAAATACCTCAAGTGCCGATACTTTTTCGCCAATACCCATAAACTTGATGGGAATTCCTGTCACTTCACGGATGCTGAGAGCCGCACCACCACGGGCATCCCCGTCCATTTTAGTTAGAATTAAACCGGTCAGCGACAATCGTTGATGAAAACCTTCCGCTACTTGAACCGACTGCTGCCCCAGCATTGCATCGGCAACCAACAAGATTTCTTGTGGAGCCCAGATGTTTTTCAAATCTGTGAGTTCATTCATTAACTGTTCATCAATCGTTAGACGTCCGGCTGTATCTACAATCACGACATCTAGTTTTTGCTCATCGGCCCATTTACGTGCCGCTGTTAAGATTTCTTGTGGAGTTTGATTTACCGTTGAGGCGAACGTCGGGAAGTTATTTTGCTTACCTAATGTTTGCAACTGATCAATTGCCGCGGGTCTGTATACATCGGCAGGAACTAATCCAACTTTCTTTTCTTTTTTCGAGCGTAAGTACAATGCTAACTTAGCAGCCGAAGTCGTTTTCCCCGCCCCTTGTAAACCCACAAGAAATAATACAGTTGGTTTTCCAGATAAGTTTAGTTCAATCGCTTCGGAACCTAATGTGCGAACCAATTCTTCGTGAACGATTTTAACGAACATCTGACCGGGATTTACATTTTCGATTACTTTTTGCCCCAGCGATTTGACTTTCACTTCATCAATGAATTTTTTAACAACTTTAAAGTTAACATCAGCATCCAGCAAACTCATGCGGATTTCTTTGATCACTTCCTCGATATTAGCTTCCGAAATTTTTTGTCCACCGCGTACTTTTTTAAGCGAGGCTAAAATTTTATCTGATAAATTTTGAAACATGAAAATCCTTTAACTTTATTACCAGCGAGAGAAATTGGCTTTTTTAAGCGCTACAAACGCAAGGCCGTAAAGTAGCACAAGGCCGACGCTTGAGACAACTATGGATTGAGTTAAATCTACATCAGATACCCCAAGAACACCGTAACGCATGCCATTTATCAAATAAAGGACCGGATTGTAGCTAGAAACGGTTTTAGCCCAGGCTGGCAACGTTTCGATGGATACGAAAACGCCCCCGAGATACAACAACGGCAGCAAAATAAAGTTGGTGAAAGCCGCCATATTTTCGATACTCTTAGCCCAAAAACCGACGCAGATTCCAAGCAAACCAAAAATAAATCCACCCGCCAAAATGAAATACATCAGCACTACCGGGTGTGAAATTCCCAGTATTCCATCAAATTGAACATAGTAGAAAATAACGCCAACGAGATAGGTCACAAAAGCCACCGTTAGTCCACGAATCACCGACCCCAAGCCCATCGCGATCAAAATATGATGATGCGATAATGGCGTTACTCGAATATCTTCTAGGTCACCACTGAATTTCATGACAGCAATTGAAGACGACGAATTCTGAAAGGCATTGTTCATCAAACCCATCATCATCAATCCAGGAATCAAGAACGCTAAATACGAGACACCGTACATATCGTTCATTTTCGAACCTAAGCTTACACCAAATACGATCAGGTATAGAAAGCTACTCATAAACGGTGTTACAATCGTTTGCATCATCACTTTGAGGAAACGTTTTACTTCTTTTTTAAATAGCGTCCATAGAGCAACCATACTTAACCTTATTTAGAAACAATCTGTTTAAAGGCTTCTTCCAATGAGCCTTGTTCCGTTTTAATATCTTCTACATCTTCCAAAGTTAATGATAAGTCGCGAAATAGACCACCCATAGATTCTTGAGATGGAATTTGAAACTCAAAGAACCCATCTTTCTTTTTCAAAAAATTCTTGTGCGTGATTGAATCTCGATCTTTACGAAGCTTAATCATAATTTTTTTTGCAGAGAATTGCTCAATGATTTGATTGGTTGGCCCCACAAACTTAAGCTGGCCACGATCAATAATTCCCACTTGATGACATAATTCTTCGGCTTCCATTAAATAGTGAGTCGTTAAAAGAATCGACATACCTTCCTGCTGAAGCTCACGCACATAGGCCCAAAGATCCTCACGTAAATTAATATCTACACCAGCTGTTGGTTCGTCTAATAATAGAAGCTTAGGTTTATGAACCAAGGCTTTTGCCACCATCAAACGACGTTTCATACCACCCGAAAGCTGTTTTACCTTTTTTTGTCGGTGTTCATACAAACCCAGCTTGTTCATAATGTAATCAATACGTTCTTTATTTTTCAAAATCCCGTAGTACCCTGACATAAATTCAAGAATTTCAAACACATCAAAGAACCCAGAATTTACAACTTCTTGTCCAACAACACCAAGTAGACGTTTGGTCTGCATTGGATCTTTTTCCACATCGTAGCCGAAAACTTTCACTTGGCCCGCAGACGGTTTTTCTAAAGTAGTAATTATAGAAATAATCGATGTCTTCCCTGCCCCATTCGGTCCCAGAAGCCCAAATATTTCACCAGGTTTAATCGATAAGGTAACGCCTTTTACGGCTTCTAAAGCTCCATAACTTTTCTTCAAATCAATAAGTTCAAGCGCAAGTTGCAACATAGAACGTAGACTAATCTTTAGCTTATACTTGTAAAGTTTTATTTACGTTCCCTGTCGTTTGACTCAGCACACGAGCGGGACCAAGGTTTCGGGTTTATGGGGT
>DDVI01000072.1:56128-102647 GCA_002345205.1 Bdellovibrionaceae bacterium UBA2316
ACCCCATAAACCCGAAACCTTGGTTCTTTGTTTGTTGAGGGAAAAATAGTAAATATAGGTATATCTAAACTACGGAAAAGCCCCGACGGCGATTACGAAAAGAAATGGAGGCGGCGTGGGTAATTTTTTTGGGATTGAGAGCCGTCTTCTTTCCTTTGAAGCGCTAATTTGAGCTCGGTCTTCCGTTTGGGAGGGCTTGCCGATTTTAAGACATGAAAAAACGAGTTCCACAGACAGGCGCGTTCAGCGGGAACGGCTGATTGAGCTTTGGAATTCGATGTTTGGGTTTTCTCGTTCGGCCCATTTCAAATCCCACTCTTGTGCTAGTAAAATAACCGGTTGTTCGTTCATATCTCGATAGATTTGCAACCCACCTTTTAGTTCTGATACGGCTTGACCAGTTGTTTTATCTTTTGGCCAACGAGCGACCGAAAATGGTAGACGATTTTGCTTAACTTCAAGATTGTATTCATCTGCTAACCGATGAGCTAAAACTTCGAACTGAAGTTCACCCACAGCACCAATGATGGGATCCTGCATACCGATGAATGGGTCCACGAATAGTTGAATCGCGCCCTCTTCGGCTAAATGCTTTAAAGCTTCCTGCATTTTGGTGCGCTTTAGAGCGTCCCTCACTGACAATTTCGTGAATAATTCAGGGGCAAATTTTGGAATATCTTCGTAAATAACTGTTCCGCGTGAAGCGATACAATCTCCAATAGCAAAGTTACCGGTATCATTCACACCCACGATATCGCCCGCGTACGCCACGTCGACCGTTTCCCGGTCAGCTGCAACGAATTGATTTGAATACGCCAGACGAAGTTCTTTTTTGTGCCGCATGTGTTGAACTTTCATACCACGTTCAAACTTACCAGAACAAATGCGAACAAAGGCCACGCGGTCGCGATGACGACGATCCATGTTCGCCTGAATTTTAAAAACGAAGCCCGAGAAATTATCCTCAAGTGGGTTCATTTCTTCGCCATCACGTTTTTTTCGTGGTTGAACGCCCGGGGCGTATTTGCAAAAGAAATCTAAAAATGTATCGACCCCGAAGTTTTGTTTAGCTGAACCAAATGTCACAGGCGAAATTTCACCATTCAAAAATGCGTGCACATCAAACGGCGGCAACGCCGATTCGATTAACTCCAATTCATCACGAACTTGCTGAGCGGTTTCGCGATCAAGGAATTCATCTAAACGAGGATCATCGATTCCTTGGAACGGGTATTTAGTTACCTCGTCTCCTTCGCGGCGCTGATCGTAAAACATAAGTTCTTTGTTTACGCGATTGTAAATACCTTTGAAACGTTGGCCAATACCTAATGGCCACGTCACAGGGTAACATTGCATCCCTAGCGTTTTTTCGATTTCATCGATCAACGTTAACGGGTCTTTACCTTCGCGATCGAGCTTGTTTACAAATGTGAAAATAGGAATCTGGCGATAGCGACAGACTTCATATAGTTTTTTGGTACGCTCTTCCACGCCCTTGGCCACGTCAATCAACATGGCGGCAGAATCCACCGCCATCAATACACGGTACGTATCTTCTGAGAAGTCTTTATGGCCGGGAGTATCTAGTAAGTTGATTCTTAGAGAACTATAATCAAACGTCATCACTGACGACGTGATCGAGATCCCTTTTTGCCGCTCAAGTTCCATCCAGTCTGAAGTCACGGCTTTTGTGCCTGATTTTCCTTTAACTTCCCCAGTCTCATGAATTACGCCCCCATGATAGAGTAGTTTTTCTGTCAACGTCGTTTTACCGGCATCGGGATGGGAGATAATCGCAAAAGTACGACGTCTAAGTATTTCTTTCTGGGTAGTAGCATCTGTAAGCATGAAAGAACCCTACCTGAAATATTTCCCATTGTCATTTGGTTCGAGGTGATTTATTTACTATCCATTATCTTTAAATGTGGGTTTGGAGCCCAAGGTTATTAAGGAGCCATATGAAACAGCCAGTACATTCGTACTATATTTCTACTTTCTATCATTTTTTCCCATTAGTTGAGCTTGAAACGGTTAAAACCGAACTCAAAGCCATTGCTGAAAAGCACAAGACATTAGGGCTCATCGTAATTGGACCAGAGGGATTTAACTCAACAGTTAGTGCTGAATCTGCTGAAAATTTAGCAGACTTTAAAGAATCGCTTCAAAAACATTACGGTATTAAAATTGGAAATTTCAAAGATTCGTTCTCTGATGTACCTCCGTTTCGTCGCTTTAGCGTGAAAGTGCGTGAAGAGATTGTGACAGCGGGAATCCCAGGACGCTCACCAGAACCCGGCATCAATCATCACTTGTCTCCGGAAGAGTGGGATCATGTACTAAAAAATGAAAAAGACTTTGCATTGATTGATACGCGCAATTGGTACGAATATAAAATTGGTACGTTTAAAGGTGCGATCAATCCTAATATCGAAAAATTCACAGAATTCCCTGCTTTTTTCGAATCTCAGCACATTCCCAAAGATAAAAAAATTCTTATCTTCTGCACGGGCGGAATCCGCTGCGAAAAAGGAATTCTAGAGCTTCAAGATAAAGGCTATAAAAATGTATTCCAGCTTGAAGGCGGAATCTTAAAATATATGGAAGAAAAACCACGCCAAGAATTTGAAGGAGAATGTTTCGTTTTCGACAATCGCGTCGCTGTCGATGCTGATTTAAAACCAAGCACGACGTACAAACTATGTCCGCACTGTGGTCAACCAGCGCATATCAAAATTGAATGCAAACGTTGTGATACAGAAGCGCTTCTGTGCGAGCCCTGTTTAGAACTCGAATGGAAAAAAGACACCTGCTCTAAAAACTGCGCCTATCAGTACGAACTTCATCCAGATCGCAAAGGTAAACACCAAGTCCTACATTACGAAGCCGCTCGCGTCCTCAGAAAATAGCCGAGAGCCAAAACATTAGTTGTCCGATATACAAAGCAAAAAGCCCGGTATTTTGACCGGGCTTTCCATCATGACTCATTGTGTTTCAAATGCCTAGGTTGGCGCCGAATCGGGGGCGCCAAGCCAAGCTGACTTTTTACAGAATGATTTCCATCATTAAGTAGATTACGGCTGTTAAGCCGAAGCCGCAGGCGATGACTCCGTTTACTGATGTCATTGGGCCTAGTTTACCTTTCATACCGTTGAATTGTAGGGCCGCCCAAACTATGAACATTGCGATCCAATAAGTAGTGACGTTGTTCATGTCCATTGCGATTGGTAAATGTGGCGCTGCCACCATGAAGAATAACATTGGGATCGAGAACATTGTGTTTGTTCTTGAACCTAATAATGCGCGGGCACCAGCGCCGGCTGCTTCCGGATTGGCAGGCTTGCCTTCTGCAACGTTTTTAGCATTATCGATTACGATTTTTTGCGCTGGCCAGATAACGAACCATACGTTGAACCACATAGTGATACCAAGTAATGTACCTGTTAGGATTTTAACGCCCCAGTCGCCTTGCAAGCTGAAACCCGTGTAGCTTGCCGTGTGAAGCATAGCCAAACCAGTTACGAATGTCCACATGGCACCCCAACGAAACCACCAAAGAGCGATTGGTAGAAGTTTTTGCTGCACTTGTGATTTTGCCGGAGCGTCTGTTTGAGCCATGAACGCGCCTTGAGTGAAATTGAAATAATATAAATGACCAATCCACATGATTCCAAAGAAAATGTGTAACCATTTTAGAACGAAGTGAATCCCTACTACATTAAATAACGCAAATTCCATGTGATGTTTCTCCTTATACCTTAATTAGTAGCTCTACTTTGAAGAACTTTCAACCACTTCCAAACGGAACGACGACGAATACGCTGTCATTTCCGGAGCATACATAGATTGAATCGTTGCCGAATTGAACTTGTACACACCGGAAGTCGTCGCTTTAAAACGGTGCCTCATCATGTACTCACCTTTTGGAACGCGATCAAAGAAGAAATTCATAAGCGAATCTCTTGGCTCTTCATATCGACCGATAGTTTCCCACTGGTACCCACTCAACAGAGAGTTACTTTCAAAACCGGCTCCACGCGGATCTTTTAAATGAACATATTCAAGCGGCGATTTTGAACTAACCGTTAGTAACACTTCGACCTCGTCACCGACTTTGATTTTCTCGCCCACTTTAAGCGGTGTCAGTTTATTCCCCGAGTTCACCAGATAGAATTCACGTTTTAAGTCCATCACCGACGAACCGGATGCATCGGTCATTTCATCAGAACTGTAGATCCAGGTTAATCCAGCAAATACTGGCATTTTTCCCGCTTTATTGATCTTAACGTTTCCATCAGCAGCAACAATCTTTTCCGTTTTCAGAATTCGAAGTGGTTCTTTTTGATCAATATCAAGAGGATCGAAATTCAAAGTCTTTTTCGTAGCCCCCCATTCGATGACTAACTGAGTTTTATCTTGGAAGTTAGTTTTTAATCGCAAATAATGCATTAACGAAAAAATCGCCTTAGACGTTGCCTTTGTCGATTTCCACTCGTTCCCTTTGCGATTAAACAATAACCATTGTGCAATTCCATCAATTCGATCATCCGTTGGCTTCAATTGAATCAATGTTTGCAGAAAGAACGCATGCTTTTCAACGGTGTCATTATACCATAACCAAGAACGTTCCTCTGGAGCCCAGTAGATCCCAACTAGTTCGTCTTTTTTACTGCCATCTAATGCTCGTTTTAAGCTGGCTTCCGACTTTTTAGCATTTCCCAGTCGCTTATATATATGGGCCATGTACGCATGCCCTAACGGCGTAATCAGTGTGTCGTGTTTTTCGATAAATGGAACCCATGCTTTTGCTACTTCGGAATTACTAGATAATTTATTAAGTTTAGAATCAAACGACGTAAATATATAGGTTCCGTATATTAAGAACTGCAGTTCACCCACCTGAGCTTTTAAATATTTAGGTAACTCACGATAAACATAGTTCAGCGCTTTTTCGAAAAGATCTTTGGGAAATTCAACGCCATACATAGCAGCTTCACTTAAACCTTCAAGCACGACGAGTGTGATGTATAAATCTTCACGTCCACCTGCGAACCACGAAAAGCCACCGGATGAATGCTGCCTTGATTTTAAGTCCTTAAATATTTCTTCACGTAGCTTAGAAATTGTCGTTGAATCTAAATACGATATTAATTCAAAAGCAGATGTCATTCCCTTTGCATTTTCGATCCATGGCGTTTCCGTAAGTTCCATTAAACGGCGCGGATCCTTTTCCTCCCACGGCAATGTCACCGTTTTGCGATTGCCTGCCTTTTTAAACGCGGCGGTTACGGCTTCTTTTAGCTTTGGATTTTGCTGATACATCGAATTGATGATCGCTAGTGGTACATACTTGTTAATCAGCTGCTCTGAACAACTATATGGATAATTCACCAAACTTGGAACCGAGTTCAAAAGCATAATAGGAAGCTGAGGATCAATTTGCAGACTGATCATTTCGTTGATACGAGTCGCATCTTTTTTATCCCAATTTTTAAGCTTTAGGTTATTTTGGTTTTCTTTTAAATAAACAAGAGTGTTTTCAACTAAGCGTTGTCGTGAAGGTAAAATCGATAATATTTTTTCTTCAGCATCCGTCTCTTTACCTGCAGTTACGATTCCTTTTATTTTTACCGAACCCAGCACCGATGGAACTTTAATTTTCCACGATTGAATGTGACTTTCATTTGCTGGGATATCGACATCTAATTTCAATTTTTGGGCCTTAAATAATTCCGCGACATCAATACCGTCGCCGGACACTTCGAGCGTTAAGGTCGTAGGCATTTTTTTACTAGTTAAGTTATCGACCTTAAGTTTAATTTCAGTAGTATCGCCTTCACGCAAGTAGCGGGTAACTAGCACACGAACAAAGAAATCTTTTTGCGACAGAACAACCTGTTCGTCGTCACCAATTAAACCATTTGCTGAAACAGTTAATAACTTTGCTTTCCACGAAGTCAGTTGGTCTGGAGCTTTGAACTCAAACCGATTCTGCTCGTTACCTAGCGGGTAAAACGGTTCAAACACTGCTGTTTCGGCGAAGTTTTTCCGAACTTCAACTTTAGAGTGCCCTGAAGACGAATCGACTGGCTTTGATTCGGCATCTTTATCACTGGCGCCTTCTTTTGACCTTTTTTCCATGGCGGCTTCGGCTGGAGCCGCATCAGCAACCATTGATTTTGAAGCCATCGGGGCGGCAGCGAAACTTCCGACTCTCCCGCCGGCACGTTGGGTGGCCATATCATCCATGGACATAGAGTCCATCATCATATCATTTTCTTGAGCCAGCCGGTCAGCGTCGATCAACAACAAAGGTCTATATTTTACTTTTAAATTCTTTTTATACTTTTCAAGCATTGATTTCAAATCAGGATGAACCCATTTTAGAGCCATGGACTCTAAATATTCGTGCTGAAACGCGACCTCCTGAGAGGAATCCTGACTCGTGTAAAATTCTTTTAAGTAATTTCGACTTCTAGAGGCATAGAACTCAAGGGATTGGTCGTACATTGTCACTAATGCTTCTAATGCTTTTTCCTTGGTCCTATTCACTATTTTTAACTGCGAGTTTTGGCCGGGCTTGATTGTCGCAGTCTTGTCAAACATTACATCCAGTTTTTTATAATCGTTATTAACAACTATCGTTTGGCGACCTTGAATGACTTCATTGTCAAACACTGAAAACCACATGAATGTCGAACCATTGAACATCGATTCGGTAACTTTCACGTCGTAAACTTTAATTCCATGGTTTGTTTTAAAAATTGGGTTATCTAGTTTCAACTGGTTTTTCATTAAGAAGCCAACCATATGGCCTGAATATTCCGACGACCCGAAAAGAATCGAAACGGTTTCGCCGATTTTAAACTCAGGTTTAGATAACAATGTGAGTTCAGGAATGTAAAACTGACTTAGTTTTTTTCCATTTTCAGCTACCATCATGTAAATCTCGGCTTCGACTTTCTCGCCGTTTGATTCTTTACTTAGCATTTTTACTTTATAAACACCTTCTGGTAAGCCATTTAAACTAAAATCGGAGGTCTCTTTGTTTACGGCCCAGCTTCCTTTAGATATCAAATTGCCTTTTAGTTTTTCAAAATGAATCTTGTAATTAACTGGACGATAACTGCGGTAGCTATAGCTTGGCGACTCTGGCAATTCTTGTTTTATCTTTTTCTTTTCAGCATTCGTAGGTGGTTCAAGTTCAAAAACTTCATAATCTACTTTTCCATTAAACAAAGTTCCGTTAAGATCTTCGAGCTTAATTTTCAAACTTGGCTTTTCTTTATTTTTATAAAAGTCTTTATCCAGACTCGCATTGATAAAAAACTCTTTCTTTGAGGCGGTAAAATACGCGCTCCCGTCTATTGAACGTCCGCTTTCATCTCGTATCGATGCCGTCACTACGAACCGACGAGAATCACTACCATTTGCTTTTGGCGTATAGACTATGTTGAATTCACCCTTATCATCTAGAACGGCCTCGGCTTGAGTGACATCGCCCTCGCCACCATTTTCGCCATCGAAGTAGCGATCAAAAAACCACGGATAATATACGCGTGAGGAAATCTTATAAACCACACGTCCTTTTTTCACCGGCGCGCCATAGTAATATTTTGCAGAGACTTTTACTTTAACTTCTTTTTCAAATATCCAAGGCGCTTTGGCTTTCTCTACCTCGACGTAGAAGTCTGGACGTTTATACTCTTCGACGCGGAACGAATCTGAAAACGTTCTATTATAGCTTTCAATTGTATTTAATTCTGGAGAATCTACCGAAACTTGAACCTGGTAATGACCAAGCATGCCCGTCATTGGTAAGTCATAAGACCACGAAACGGCTCCTTGCGAGTTCGTGTCGATCGTCTTTTCAACGACCGATTGATACTGTGGATTCATGATTTGAATCTTAGCTTTCGCATTTGCAACGACTCGGTAGCCAAATGGAACACGCTTTAGAAAAATAGCCTTGATACTGACTTTTTGTCCTGGTCTGTAAATAGGGCGATCAAATTCGATTACACTCTTAAGATGATGATAAGTCGGCTTATAAACGTAATCATTTTTGTATGAAGAAACCGAGTTTTGCAACTGAGCCAATGCCGAAACACGAGTATATTCACGACCGCGATTGCTTCTAAAATCCCAAGTATCTTGCAAGATGATCGCACCGTCCTGATTAGATGCTTTGGTGACATTTTCCTGCATGACTTGCGCTTTAAATGGGATATCCGAAAGGAGCCGTCCTGTCTCGTTGTCAAAAATAAAAAAGTTATGGGTCGGAATTGATTTAATTTCTGTTTCACCAAAAGCTTTTTCTGGATCGTACTGCCCTGCTAATTGATACAGCAATTGAATATCGGAAATTCTAATTTCCGAACCATGAACGAAGGCTTTGCCCTCGGTTATTTTCTCCATGTCGGAAGCAACTATACGATACAAACCAGGATTTAACTTTCCCAGATTAAATTCAGTTTTGTGATTTAAGTATATATCTTTAGGTTCAATACTAAATTTTTTCGTTACAACGGGTTTAACTTTAATCAATTTTTTTAACTCATCTTCAGTAAAATCACGCTGATTAGCTGAAGACAGTAACTGATTAAAGTTTTTTTCGATATCAGCATTAGGCGTTTCAAATACTCGCACCCATACTTCTTTCAAATTTCGCGTTGTCGCAGGTAAAATCAAATCCGATTTGGAATTATAGCGATTTTTTCCAACCGAAAACTCTTTATTTTCGATTTGTTGAATTATAGATAAGCATTCCTTTGTCGACGGCCCACTATACATCTCAACAGCTTTGCGGCAACTCGCTAGGGACTGCTTAAAATCAAAACGAGCATAATATTTGGCTTCATACAAAAACCACTCACCACGGGCACGAGGTGTTTCTAGCTTCTTCGCCACATTTTCAAGCTCGACCAATATTTGTTTATTATTGACCGGCTCAGGTACCTTCGGATTTCTATTTGAATCAATATAAAAGTAGTCCAATCCCGCTGGGACCTTCATCTTAGAATAGTGCATACGCCAGTAGTCACGGATATAGCTACGGTATTTATCAGTACCGACAATGGCTTTTTCTACCGCTTCTAATTTTTCTTTTTCAGATAACTGAGCTATGTAGTAGTTTGAAACTACTTCATTAACTAACCAATCAAATACGGTTGGCATGGCTTCGATATCAATATCTTTGAAGTAAAAAAAAGACTTTACAGTTTCTAGCTTTAAACTCAGAAGATATTTATCCTCTTTCAAAAGACTTTGAACGATTGCCTTCATCTGGATTTGCCAATAAGCCGCCGTTCGTTTAATAGGTTCAGTTTCACCTTTGATTTCCGAACGCGCCATTTGATGAGAGTATTTATTTACGAATTTTTCGATCGCCTTTAGCTGAATAATTTGATGTACAACCGACCATTGTTTATCTTTAAACTTGGGTCCTTTTATCGACGTCTTCAAAGTGTTTTCAAATTCTCGAAGCATTAACCGGGACTGCAGACCTTTTACAAAGCTTTCTTCTGACTTTGTAACAACGTAATCTTTTTCAAATAGTTCGGCGGCTTCTTTGTAGAGCCCCTCATCATATTTCCTTTGTCCGTCCGTTGTTTTAGCCATAGACATAAGAGTACTCAGCAGAATACCCATCAGCAAACTTAAAGATATTTTTATTTTCATAGTTACAATAGAGACTTCATCTGTTTCACAGATTTTTCAATCCCTTTTTCAACAGAATCGCATATTATTGAATGACCAATATTCAGTTCGACGACGTAGGGAAGTTGTTTAATTTTCTTAACATGTTCAACATCAAGACCATGTCCCGCATGAACACGCATACCTAAGTCATGACAAAGTTTGGCTGCTTCGAACAAACGCCGCCATTCCTTTTGTTTTTCACGTTTATTTTTAAGTAAAACCCACTTTCCAGTATGGAATTCGCACGCATCAGCGCCCAGCGCATGGGCTTGTTCCACCTGACGCAAACTGGGTTCGATAAACAAAGAGACTTCAATACCTTTAGGCTGAACCTGGGAAATCACCTTACGAACGCGATGTTCCGACTTAAATAGATCTAAGCCACCTTCCGTCGTTAACTCCGCACGCTTTTCAGGTACTAAACACACCCAGTCCGGCATGTACTTAAGGGCAATTTTGGTCATAAACTCGGTAGCACCGATTTCTAAATTAACATCAACGGTACTTTCACGCGTTACGTTTTGAACATCGAACTCTTGAATATGGCGACGATCTTCCCGCAAATGAATCGTAATTTGATCCGCCCCGCCTTTAATAGCCAACTTCATCATACGCACAAGATCTGGATACACAGTCGTGTTACCGCGGACCTGTCGCAATGTCGCTACGTGATCAATATTAACGCCTAATCGGATCGGAGAACGTTTTCCCATAAATATTAAGCCAGTTCGCGCTGCAAGAAGTTCGCTAAACGTTCTGCGATTTCTGTGATTTTGATTTTATCAAAACCTTCTACTAGCACACGAATCAAAGGCTCTGTTCCCGAGTAACGAATAAAGATTCGGCCTTCACCATTTAATTCTGCTTCAACTTCTTTTACTAAAGCGGCGTATCCTTTAATTTCAGATAAATTTGTACGATTTTTAACTCGGCAGTTGATTAAAACTTGGGGAACATCTTTGATAAAATCATTCAATTCGGAAACTTTTTTCTTCATTTGTTTCATGACGGCTAAAACACTCAAGGCCGCCACGCAACCATCTCCCGTAGTTGTATGATCCAAGAAAATTATATGGCCCGAAGACTCACCGCCTAAATTGTATCCGTTCTTTTTCATTTCTTCGACGACATATTTATCGCCGACGTTTGTTTTAACTAGTTTAATACCGTTTTCAGACATGGCTTTGTCTAAACCAAAGTTACTCATTTGAGTAACAACCAGAGTGTCGTTTTTCAAAAGGCCATTTTTTTTCATGAATAGCGCACAAATTCCCAAAATATGATCGCCGTTCATGATACGACCAAGTTCATCCACTATGATCACGCGATCAGCATCACCATCCAAGGAAATGCCAATATCCGCACGATAGTTTAAAACCTCTTCCGCCAATTTTGCAGGATACAGAGCCCCGACTTCATCGTTGATGTTCGTTCCATTCGGATCTTTACCAATTTGAATCACTTCAGCACCTAGTTCTTCAAAAATAGCCGGCGCGACTTTGTAACTAGAACCATGAGCCGTATCCAGCACAATACGCAAACCATCTAACGTGTATTCTAAAGGGAATGTCGCTTTGGCGTAAACAATGTAACGACCTTGAGCATCGTCAATACGTTTCGTACGCCCGATATGATCGGAGCTTGGTAAATATTTACTTAACTCGTCTTCGTGCACAAGACGTTCAATTTCACGTTCTAAATCTTCAGCAAATTTATAGCCGTCCGGTCCAAAAATTTTAATACCGTTATCTTGATAATGATTATGAGATGCACTGATAACGATTCCCGCATGGGCACGCATAGATCGAGTTAAATACCCAATACCTGGAGTCGGAAGCGGACCTACCAACTGTACGTGAATGCCCATCGAATTTAGTCCCGACGATAACGCTTGTTCGATCATGTAACCAGATAACCGTGTGTCTTTTCCAATAACTACTTTTTTTAACGGCGATAAACCCTCGCGATTTTGTTTATTAAGAATCACTCCGATCGCTTGTCCAATCTTAACCACAACATCAGATAACATCGGAAACTGATTCGCGGTTCCACGAATTCCATCCGTACCGAAAAGCTTAGGTATCGATTTAGTTACTTCTTTTTTCGTCATAGGTATCCCACCCTCGTCATTACAGACACGGATCATTCAAATAAGTTATGGAGATATCTAACTAAAGGCAGCGGAAATCGTCAATGATTTCCATCGATTAGTCGCCGTTTTGGTGAATTTCCGACTGTGGTTTATCCACACCATTAAAGACTTTCCGCTGAACTACGGTGGCTTCCACTTTTTGAGGCTTTAAACTTACAACTCGAACCCCAAGAGGTAAATCCAGTTTCTTTTCAGAAATTGGGATTTCAATCTTTCCTTCTCCCATAGATGAAATATCCAGCAACATGGCTTGATTGGAATTAGACTCCATAAATTTCTTCAACGACGCCCGTGGCCCCGTTACGCGAACCCGAACAAAGGAATGGGATTGTTCGATTACGGATAGATTTGATGAGGTTTGAATTTCAAGATCAATATTTTTTGAAAAAACAAAGTCACGGCGACCTAAAATTGTGAGCCATAAAATCAAAGAAATAAAGAGTGCTACAATTTTATAAGATCCATTTTCAAAAAGTGATTCAAAGACCGTTTGACGTTGCTTCATGGCGCAACCTCATATTGATAACCCTTGTATTTCAGGCCAAATGTTTCATACAAGGCCATTCGGATTTCATTTTGATCGGCATTAGGTTTTAAAATCCCTGTCTGAACGATACCAATCGATTTACTTTCTTCGCTCACGACAAACACCAACGCGTCTGTCTCTTCGGTTAATCCAATTGCGGCTCTGTGACGAGTTCCCAAATTTTTATCAAGAGCAGGATTTTTACTCAGCGGCAAGAAACAGCCTGCAGAATAAATTTTTCCTGCACGAATAATGACGGCACCATCGTGCATTGGTGCATTCGGATGAAAAATACTCGCGATTAATTCAGCTGACACTCGGGAGTCGATCTCAGTACCTATTTCAATGTGGTAATCGACGATGATTTCGCGTTCAATAACCACCAAAGCCCCGAATCCCTTTTCTGCCGAAAGAAATAAGCCCTTAGAAATTTCTTCGATCATCTGCGTATCTTGCGCGCTACTAGAGCCCGTAAAGAATGGATTTGCTCCAATGTGCGCTAGAGCACGGCGAATCTCGGCCTGGAACAGAACCACGACAATTACAAATAAATTACTGAAGAATTTTTCGAGTATCCAATTAAAGGTATAAAGTTCAAGCCAAATACTCATGATGTAACCGATGGCTAAAATACCTAGCCCCGATAACATTTGGATCGTACCTGTTTTACGGATTAATATCAGAATGCGATAAACGATGAGCCATACAAGGAACATGTCGAGGATGTCTTGAAATCGCAATTGGGAAAATATCAGAACTGTACTTTCCCACCAATATTTCCAATTCAAGAACATTCCCCTTTATTCCTGAATTCAGAATACAGTTAACTGTATTCTGAATTCTGTATTTATATTGAAACAGGACCTGGGTTACCTACGGGGTCCTTACCACCGCCTGAAGTTTTTTTGGCTTCTACACCTGCTACACCTAATCCACCGTCGCGCTTGTTGCTTCTCATCTTTTCGATTTCTTTAACTTCAGCGCCGTTCACTAGCATGTCGACTTCGTAACCATCGATCGTTTCGTACTCAAGTAAAGCCAGAGCCAATCGATCCAATGCGCCCTTATTATCCCGCAAGATTTTAACGGCCGTTTCGTATCCTTCTCGGATAATGGTAGAAATTTCTAAATCGATTTCTTGAGCTTTTGAATCAGAATATTCTTTTTGAGATTGCTGACCTTGCATTCCTAAAAACACAGGACCGCTGCTTTTTTCATACGCTTGAGGTCCAAGTTTATCACTCATACCCCATTCACATACCATCTTACGGGCAATATCCGTTGCGCGTTCGATATCATTTCCAGCACCGGTTGTAATGTCTTGGAACTCAACCACTTCAGCCGCACGACCACCAAATAGGAAGGCAATCATATTGATCGCTTTTGATTTAGTGAAGCTTACAGATTCCTTCTCTGGAAGGGTTTGAGTTAATCCTAAAGCCATACCGCGAGGAATAATGGTAACTTTATGAATTGGATCTAGACCCGGAAGTTTTTTACCTACTAATGTATGACCCGCTTCATGGAAGGCCGTAACGCGCTTATCTTCATCCGAGATAACCATCGATTTACGCTCGCTACCCATGATGACTTTGTCTTTTGCTTTTTCAAAGTCTTCCATTTCTAAATAGTTTTTACCCGTACGAGCCGCCTGAAGAGCCGCCTCGTTCACTAGGTTTTCTAAATCGGCACCACTAAAGCCTGGGGTGCCACGAGCAATTTTTGATGGTTCCACGTCTGGACCTAGTGGTGTTTTTCTCATATGAACACCAAGAATTTGTTCACGACCTTTAAGGTCTGGCTTATTTACCACAACACGACGATCAAAACGGCCCGGACGCAACAACGCAGGATCTAGAACGTCAGGACGATTCGTCGCTGCGATCAAGATTACACCTTCTGTAGACTCAAAACCATCCATTTCCACCAGCAATTGATTCAACGTTTGCTCACGCTCATCATGACCACCGCCCATACCAGCACCACGATGTCGTCCCACCGCATCGATCTCGTCAATAAAGATCAAGCACGGAGCATTCTTTTTACCTTGTTCAAATAAATCACGGACTCGGGACGCACCGACACCCACGAACATTTCTACGAAGTCAGAACCCGAGATTGAAAAGAACGGAACGCCCGCTTCACCAGCTACCGCACGCGCCAATAAAGTTTTACCAGTACCCGGAGAACCCACTAGCAAAACCCCTTTAGGAATACGACCACCTAAACGCGAGAATTTTTTTGGCTCTTTTAAAAAGTAAACGATTTCTTGTAAATCGTCTTTTGCTTCGTCCACACCGGCTACGTCTTTAAATAAAACTTTGTGTTTATTTTCAGTAAGTAGTTTCGCGCGGCTCTTTCCAAAACTCATCGCCTTGCCTCCACCCACTTGAATTTGGCGCATGATAAAAAAGAACAGACCGCCAATTAAGATTAACGGTAACCAGTTAGTTAAAAAGCTTACGAATAGATTATTTGTGTCAGAACGTTCGTATTTAGGAGTGATCCCTTTTTCGCGAAGTTCTTGGTATACTTTATCACCAGGATTACCAATGAACGAAAATTGAAGACCATCGAATTCCTTTTCAAATTCAGGCTTCACTTCACCGAAAAATTCTCCGGTATCGATATGAATCGTTAACTTATCAGGATTAACTTTATTCTCTGTCACCGCGGTCATAAATCTATTGAAATTGAAATTGGCGATCGTTTTTTGATGCTTCTGTTGATAGAACTGCAAGAACATTACGGACAAAATTACGATAAAAAACCAGAACGCGAGAACTTTTTGTGGAGGCTTCATCCAGGATCCTTTCTGAAAGCTCGATTGTCTTTTTCAAGCTCCATGCTTAAGAGTACCATTTTTAAAAAACTCTGAGCAACAAAAGATGAAAAAAACTTCAACTTTTATGTTACTTCACGACTTTGAAACCGGTTTCGCTTTTGGTTGGTATTAGCGGCGCCTAGGAGCGTAGTTTAATAAGCAATTGCCCTGCGTTAACCAGACATTCAAAGGTCTTGAAGACAATATGATAATGATCGCTGTTTTTGTCTAGTTGCCTAAGAATTTCTTTTAACTGACTCGCTTTAATACCAACAATGCCTTTATAACCAACAAAATAAGCAAGGCAACGCAATCGTTCGCTTTCGGATAGCGATAGGAAATAGATAAAATCGATTGCATTAGTTTTAAAGTCCCACGGATAACTGATGTCTACCGGTTTGATCTCTGCCACTGAGTGAATTAACGACAGCGCTAGCCGCTTAACCGCTCCTGGTCTAGTTTTCTCTAACATCGGTAACCATTCATTACGTAGCCAGTTTCTGAAGTATTTAACCTCGGAGTTGCTTGGATCTTCGACAAAAGGAACTTTATTTTCTTGTCGATAGACATCAATATCCGATCGCTGCTGATAAGAAAATGGGCGCCACAAGACCAGACCATGGTTTTTTAACTGCGACCACTGAAAATTTTTTCGTAACGACGCAAAGGAACTTCCCCGGATTAGTTTGATCAACTGAGTTTCTAACCAGTCATCCCTATGGTGAGCAAGGGCCACGATATTCGCCTTATAAATATTTGCGGTCTCTTGATAACTGGCCAGTCTAAATTCGCGATATTCATTTTCCGACATTAACGTTTGCCGAGCTTCAAAAGATTCCAGTGTTAGCTGGTGACGCCGACAGTAGTCCTGAACACAGGCGCGAGCCTCGTTTCGGTGGGATTGATTTTCACCCGGACCGTGATGGCAGTGAACAACGACGAGTTTGTTTTTTGAAAAACAAACTGTAAGCGCATGCAATAAAGCCATACTGTCACGACCACCCGACACGCCCACAATAATTTTAGCATTGGCCTGTCTTAGGTTTCTGCGAACCCAAGAGTTAAAAATCACATGCTCTAAACGGTGCTTTGCTTTCACTTAATCCCTAACGTCTGTGTAGTACAAAATTCCCTGATACCAAATTCGCCAGACTCGCGTCCATAACCAGAGTCTTTGACTCCACCAAATGGAACACGTGCATCGGATTTTAATATCTCGTTTACCGCTATCATACCTACATCAAATTTCAAATGTAGTTTTTCAGTTTTAAATTTTTCAGTATCGCCAACCCATACGCCGCCTAATCCATACGGACTATCATTCACCAAAGACCATAACTCTGTGTCATTTTCATAGGTGCCCACCATCCCTACCGGGGCAAAAACTTCTTGAGTTTGGAAAAACCGATACGCATCGGATTCTTTATCTTTCATGTTTTTATCATCTAGCAAAAAGAAATAGGGTGATACAAAATAACCTTTTTTACTTTCGATCGGCACAGCGCCGGTAACTATACTTGATATCTCTTTAAGATACGCTATGTGAGACTGACACTCATCGAAAAATCGTTTGTGGGCCAGGGGCCCAAGATTAGTCTTTTTATCTAACGGGCTACCAACTGTATACGATTCCATTTCGCGCTCGACATTTTTCATAAATTCAGTGGCCCGCGCTCTAGGCACAAAGAAACGTTTGGAGGAAATGCAGCTTTGACCGTTGTTTATCAGTCGCCCACTCACAGCCAACTTGGCCGCCTTCGCCAAATCGGCAGTGGTATCTATAATAAACGCATCATTACCGCCTAGCTCCAAAACGCTTTTCTTTAGATAGCGCCCGCTGGTTTCACCAATTTTACGCCCCACCTTAGAACTTCCAGTGAAGGTAATTGCACGTACTAACTTATGCGCGAAGATACCTTCGGATTGTTCACCCGGTATTACGACCGTTTGCAAAATAGCAGGACCTTGCGTTTTTGCGACGAGCGTTTCCAGATACAGACCTACACTGGTGGTAATTTCTGAATGCTTAAGCAATATTACATTTCCTGCAAGCCAAGCCCCCACGGCAAAGCGGATAAACTGCCACGCCGGATAATTCCATGGCATAATAGCAAACACAACCCCCATCGGCAAAAAATTGATTCGCATATCAGGATAATGGGCCGACACACTTTGCGTTTGAATTAATTCAGGGCCTCTCTTGATGTAATAATCAAACTGGGTAATACATTTTTCGAGTTCAAACTCTGCCTCTACCAAAGGTTTACCCATGGATTCAGTAATCAGGAGTGCCAATTCGGGAATACTGATTTTTAAATTATTTTTAAAATTTTCTAACCACGCTAAACGTTGGCTAATTGACATTGCTTTCCAAGTGTTAAATGACGTACCTAACATTTCTATTTTTGTTAGCACTTCTTTTTCTGACATGTATTTGTACGTATTTAATTTTTCTTCTGTTGCTGGATTGAAAGTTTCAAAATGATTCATATTAAACTCCGAAATTAAATCTAAACCTTGACAGCCAAAATATCAAACCCATGTTTGCAATGTAACAGTGAGAATAGAAAAAATTCTCAAATAAAACTAAAATAAAATTTCATGAACAATGAAAGGAGATCGTTATGAGTCTAATGAGACGCAGCTACTTAAGCCCTACAGTCAATTCTAATTGGAATATCTGGCGAGAGTTTGACGACATGATCGAAGCTTCTCTGCCAAAAAAGGCAATGTCGCCGCAGGTAGAATTAAAAGAAAATGAAAAAGGCTATCTTTTTAGCTTTGATGTTCCAGGAATGAAAGAAGACGACATTAAAATCGAATTCCATGACTCTGTCTTACGTATTTACGGAGAAAGAAAATCTGAACACAAAAATGAAAAGGATGGCACATTCCATACAGAAAAATATTATGGGCATTTTGAACGCACATTCAGAATTCCGGAAGCAGTAGACGAAGCTAATGTCGGTGCACACTATGAAAATGGCGTGCTACAGGTATTTCTGCCAAAAACACCGGCAAAGGAGTCTAAGAAAATAGAAATTAAAAAAGGCGAAAATAGTTTTAGCAAATTGTTTTCAGAAAAGAAATCAGAAGATTCTCACTAATTCAAATCCCCGAGAGTACCTATCTATAGGTACCCTCCCCTTTGAGCGACTCGGTTCAACTTTGAGCCTGCAGTCGCTCTCTTTTTTATTCAACTACAGTATAAACTCTGTTCAGATCTGGGGTGATCATCCGAACTTTATTGTGATCTAAAACAAAGATAAGCTTTTGGTGATAATCATAAAATGCATCCTTTAAACGCAATGAACAGGCAGAGTTTGCCACGCCGTTGGCGCAGAAACTGGTTGGCCACGTCCCATTACCCGCCAAAGTTTCCCATGAAGCTCCTGAAACATTGTATTTACGAAATTCACCACGCTCCCCACTTTTTGCAAAAATATCTACACCGTTTGGGCTCTCTAACGTAAAACTACCTGCTGAAGAAAAACCAGGAAGAGCTAAATTAGCTTGTGCTGTGCCCGTCTTATCAAAACCTAAAATCTGTGGTGACAAACATGATTGAGCCGACTTTACAGGTAAAGTTATCTGACAGACACGAAGATAGATATTTAAAATATTTAGTATCCAGATAAAGCGTATGAATTTTTTTAGCCTCAGTACTTTTGTAGATTCTAATTTTGTACCGACTCACACTGGCCGTATTTAGTGCGGCCTCAGGATCCGTAGAACTAAACACCAGCCAGCCATTTGGCTGGTCACCATGCTGCCATCAACACCTAGAATATTTTTTCCTAAGCGAATTTTGTTTTGATTGGCAGTATTCAAATTAGCTTCTGTGAACGTCACTTTTGTTTGACCATCGTACCAACCAACAGGAATAGACAACACAGAAAGTCCATTAGCACCTAAGAATGATTTTCCTAATTGCGACCGTCCGCCGTATTCGGCGTCGTAGATATACGAACCGACTTTGTCCACAATACATTCTTTAGAATTCAACTCGTTTGGTTTACACGATCGAAGAGTGGCATCCGACGCGTCCACCTTTGTTCCAAAGTTACTAACCCCCACGCCACAGCTTGCGAGAATAAAACTAGTAAGCAACACAATAACTCGCGAACATTGGAGTAGTGTTTTGACGGCAATAAAAATTCTTGTTAGTAGTTGCATCCCATTGAAGTATCGTCACTTTTTCGAAATTTATTTAGTCCTAATCATGACCAGAAAAAAAACGGCGTTCTCATTTTGGGACATATTCAATGAAGCTAATATTCTATTTGCCTTGGCGCGCAATATACGTAAGAGTCTTCTCAATTATGGGCAAAACGTTACCAATATTAGATTTAGGAGAAGAATTTTACACACCGGTTTCTGGAGGTAATTACACTAATCCTATATTGAGATACAGAAATCAGAAACAGGCCGTTTTTCTAGGACTAGACAGAATTTCGGATGATGAATGGCTGCAACATTTTGGAAAATTCACTCCTTTGAAATCAAACTTAGAAAAACCGTTAGCAATGAAATATCATGGGCACCAGTTTCAGAATTATAATCCTGATTTAGGTGACGGACGCGGTTTCGTTTTTGCCCAGTTCATGAATGGCCAACATCTGTTTGAACTCGGAACCAAAGGCAGTGGGCAAACGCCCTACTCCCGGCGCGGAGATGGTCGATTAACACTAAAAGGTGCTGTTCGGGAATTATTAGCCACGGACTACCTCACCAAACAGAAAGTCTTAACTAGTCACACTTTTTCTATTGTTGAAACGGCAGAAAAACTGGTTCGCCACGACGAACCTTCTCCGACTCGTTCGGCAATTTTATTTCGTTTAAGTCGAGGTCATATTAGAATTGGCAATTTTCAGCGCGCTTTGTTTTACAAAAAAAGTGAAAATATTTTAAAGCTCGTGGATTATTCGCTACGCAACTTCTATCCTGAACTTGCTATACCCGATAGTTCAAAAGAAAAAATTGAATTACTATTTCAGAGCGCGACTTTCCGCCTTGCCGACCTGTGCGCGTCCTACATGGTGGCCGGATTTGTTCATGGTGTTCTTAATACCGACAACATGAATATTTCAGGTGAAAGTTTTGACTACGGACCCTATCGATTCTTACCTTACTACGATCCGTACTTTACGGCCGCTTATTTTGATCAAGAAGGTCTTTATAGTTTTGGTCGCCAGCCCCCAAGCTTTCTTTGGAATTTAAACCAACTCAAAGGGACTTTGAATTTTGCTGAACCCGCAGCGGATCTTTCGCAACTGAATGACGATTTTGCAATGCAGTTTAACGTTTTCTTCACGTCCCGATTTCTGAAAAAACTTAATCTAAAAGCAAACGCGAACGCGTCTGAATCCGCTTTAGAAAAGGCGTTCGCATCTATAGCTCCTAGCTACTATGATGACGAAGATACACCTATATTAGATATGAATCGAATTAACGCGATACCATTTGCCGAAATAAGCCGTACCCAGTTTTTTGCAAACATACAAAAAATTATTGAAAATTTTTTCCAAGATTTATATCAAAATAAGAGCCGTGATTTTGAAACCGCATTTTTTGAAATTTTGAATTGGACACAGAATGATAAAACTACGTCTTATTTTTCCGACGAAACTTTGAAATTGTTTTCTGACTACACGTCATCTATGGGAAAATTGACCAAAGAGCAGATCAATATTCGTAAACAGAATTTAGTGATTGATGAAATCGAAACGATTTGGGATGCGATCGACCAAAACGATGACTGGAGCAAACTCCATCATCGTTTGGCGTAAGGTAAAATTAGATTACTTTTTCTCTTCAGTTTTTTTAGCTGCATCATCATGCTTATGACCGCAACCACATTCTTTCTTATCTTTACTTTCCATTTTGCACGCGCCGTCTTTGCATCCACCGCAATGCTTATGCGCACACGCACCAAAAACTAAAGACATACCAACAACACACATCATAATTAGATTTTTCATAAACACTCCCTTAAAAATTAGTTTTTACACATTAAGAACATCCGACGTAATTACGCGAACGCCTTTTTGTTTTAAATCTTCCCAACGAAATTCAACTTTGTCTTCAGGTAATTTATAAGTTGGACACAAATCGCGAATTAAAGTCATCTTGTAACCCAACTCCAACCCATCCAAAGCTGTTTGAGTAATACCCAAATCAATAGCATTTCCAAGAACATAGACTTCTTTTATTGATTTAAACTTTAAGTATTCATCCAGTAAAGTTTTCTCGCCTTTGCCTTTATCAAAAAATGCACTTCCTGTGTCGTACATAGGGTTCATGCCTTTTTTTATAACATAACTTAAATAATAAACATCAAGCGCGGGGTGAAACGAGGCCCCCGGGGTATTCTGAATGCAATGATCCGCCCAAAGAATCTGACGATCGTGATGCAATTCAATTTTATCTTCGATTTTTTTACCTGGGTTATTGGAAGCAAACGCATGATGCTGAGGCTTATGGTAGTCTTGAGAACCAACTACGGCATCGAATTTTTTACCTGACAGCCGAAGCATTTGGTTAACCCGATCGACAAAGTCTAACGACTTAATTGCCGGAATCGGGCCTTGAGCGAAAAAATCATTTTGTATATCGTGCACTAATAAACATTTCACACTTCAAAGTTTATTGAACTCTTTTACGTTTTTAAATATTTTTCCTGAATCTCGCTAATTTCGCTCTCAAATGAGGACATAAGTATAGGATAACGACACCAAGTCTTTGGATCTAACGATTCGTCATCCAAATGAAACGCAGGAGCATATCGCTCACGTTTCCACTGGTTACGCGACCAAAGTGTTAGAAACTTAATCACATACTTTGCTAACTCCATAACTGGATACGATGGAAAATCAACTTTTAACACTTCCACGATATCTGCTGGGCGCTGCCGATCTCGAATGAACTCTTTTTCAACCGCATTCAACAAGTCATATGGCATTAAATCGGACTCATCCGTTTGGTGCATTTTAGTTGGACGAAGCTCAGCCGTGGGTGGTTTCATAAACACATATTTCAGACTCATCATTGAACCCACGCCTGATGGACCGATTTCATTGAACCATTTTAACCATTTATTTAGGAACGACTTATCGACACCTGCAATTGGACTAAATCCTCCAGAAGTATCCCCATCCATTGTGGCGTATCCAACCGCTGCTTCGGAACGATTGCTCGTAGCTAAAAGAAGTGCGTTTCTGATATTAGCCATCATCCAAATCCCCGGTGAACGCACACGCGCTTGGATATTTTGTAGAGTGATATCGTCCGCTTCCCAAGACAGCTTTCGGTGGATGACTGTTTCAACTATTTGTTTGTAATTTTCTTGGACAGCAGCAATGCTCCAATCGTAGAAATTTGTTCCCAGTTCTTTTGATAACTCCTGAGCCGCACGTTTAGTTTCAACTGAAGAGTTTTCAGAACTTTGATACACCGTCGTAACAAGGGATTTAATAACGTGCTGTATATCCCAATCCATTTTAAATACCGAAGGACCCAAATATTTTAATTTTTGCACGAACTTATCTTTACCTAGACTTCTAAACGCTTCGGTTAAGCATTTTACAGCCATAATCGTAACAACAGAGGAATCCACACCACCACTTAACGATATGACAAATCCATGTGATCGACTTTTGCGTAAATAATCAAATAGTCCCAAGCAGACAGCGCGGTAGAACTCTTCATTTTTAAGCGGCTCAACACTTTCCCATGCCGGTAATTCTATTTTTGGGCGAACCGGCGCCAAGAATTTCCAGTTAAAGGCTGAAGTGATTTTTGATTCTTCAGTGATTCCTAATTCTGGTTTAAAGCTTGCCGTTTGCAGACGTCTAATTCGATTGGCTTCTACATCGATTACGGCGTCATAAACTTCAAATTCATTAAATGAAAAGCGCGGGCTTTCCATTACCAATAATCCATTGCTAGCAATTAAAGCACCGCCATCGAAAATGATTCGACCAGATTCGTTACCTAACAAGTTCGAGTAAACATAGGCCACACCAAACGCGCGCGAACCTTCAATTACAAACCGTTTACGCACTTCTTGTTTTCCAAACGCAAAATGTGAGGCGCTTGGATTTAAAATAATATCCACGCCCTTTCGTGACAAACTAGCACCCACCCGTTGCGCCACCCAAGCTTCTTCACAAATTTCCAATCCAATTTTAAGACCGCCGATTTCAAAGAAGTAGTCGCCGATTTGAACTTCTTCTGTAATCTGACCCACTTTCAAAGTTAACGACTCTAGAGCTTGATTTTCCCAAGGACGGAACCAACGATTTTCATAATGGACACCATCGCCTGCTAAAAATTTCTTCGGCACTAAGCCTTTTAAATGACCATCAACGATCACCGCGTTCACATTAAATACGCTACCTTTAAAAAACAGCGGCAATCCTAAGGTAACGACTTTATCTCGAGTGAAAGGTAATAACGAATAAAGAACTTCGAGTGATTTTTCTCCGACGAAGGGAGAAAAGAACGCATCTTCACATCCATAACCAGAAATACTTAATTCTGGAAAACATACGATTTGAATACCGCGCTTATCGCACTCTAAAAGGGCCTGCTTAATGTTTTCAAAATTATTATCCCAAGCTAGCGGGGTCTGATTCAAACTCACTGCCGCTACACGCACGTTTTTCATCTCTGGCTCCTAATATAACGCTCAATCGCTAAGTCGACTATTTACTATACTTGATAGTCACAAAAGGGAATTGAAATTCCAATTCATCAATCCCTCACTAAACACTCTTAAATAGTTACGGAAACTAAAACTTCCACTGCAGTTTCGCAAGGTGTTATAAATTTTTTTTGACTCTATCTTCGGTACTGTGATTCAAGAGGTCATGCGATTGTTACTTTCTGTCATCACATTACTTTCCATATCGATTTCGAGCTTAGCTGTACAGACTTTCTCTGGCTACATCATTCAAAACGGGCCTCAAAAAGCTTTAAAAATTGGCAGTCAACAGTATGCCTTAATCGCAGAAAATAATGATGTGAAAGCTCAACTCTATAAGCTGAAGTCACGCGATTTCATTTCGGGACTTGGAAGTACAATTGCCGGCAACACAGTTCGTTTAGAAACGATCGACTTTGTCGGTCTAGCGAACTTCCTAGGCTTATGGATGTCGCCTCTTGGATTGTTCCAAGTGACAGACTTCAGTAGTCTTAGCCTTTATTCAACAGCTTCCAGTTCTTCAAAATCAGCGCTGAATTATTCTATCACTCCAGCCGATGGTAATGCGTGGGGTATGTTCCTAACGGATGCGGACCAAATTTACTATTCTAATCTAACCGTTTCTGAATCAAAGGCCTATATCCGTTTTTTCGATGTTCAGACTGGTGCTTTCCAGAGAGAAGTTGCCCTAAGCAAAATTTCAAAATGAGCTCCTTCGCTCTTCCTAATAAAAATTTATTTTTCTCTAAAAATGATCCGGATGATTTAAGACTTGGCGACGTCGTCGTCGCTCAAACGAAAATGGATTCAGTTAAAAATCAGTTAGTCGTGATTGGCTATCCTGATGATCGTGGAATTCAAGCCAATGGCGGACGTGTTGGCGCTAAAGAGGGACCGACGGGCATTCGCCAAATTCTATACAAATTAGTCGCGCCGGCTTCTTTTAATAATAAGATTTCAGATGTTGGGGACTTTAATGCTCCCACAGAATTAGCTCAGGATCAACTGGTTGTAATTCAGGCTTTAGATCAGTTAAATGCCGGCGGAAACAAAATTCTATCACTGGGTGGCGGACATGATTGGGCGTTTTGTGATGTCAGTTCATTTATAACACAAGAATTGAAAAACAATCGTCGTCCGTTGGTTATTAATATCGATGCGCATTTAGATGTTCGTTCTGATAAAAATGGTGTTAACTCGGGAACGCCGTTCTTTAAAGCTCTAGAAAAATTCTCTAAACAATTTGATTTAATACAAATAGGAATACAACCTCACTGCAATTCAAAAAAACATTTAGAGTACTCTAAGGGCAAGTCGGTTCAGGTAATCATGAAAGATGAAATTGATTCCAAAGGCATCAGTACAATCATGAACGGCATCGTGAAAACGCACCAACTACAGCCCGTATTCCTGAGTTTAGACATTGATGCAATTACAGCCTGCGAGGCACCAGGATGCTCACAATCTTGGCCAGGTGGTCTTAGCTTTAACACTGTAAAATACATTTTATCTCAACTCGATCGTTTCGCAGCTTGGAATCATTTGGGAATCTACGAAGTCGCACCATCATTAGATGTTCAAAATATCACACAAAAGTGTGCGGCACTTGCTGCCTATGAATTTATGTCCCACAATCTGGAGTCACAAGGAGGCTAACGTGAACTTGGCGCCGGTACAATTTGAACCAAAAGGTTTCGGCAGCGACAATCACGCCAGCGTCCACCCCGCCGTTATCCAAAGCTTAGTTGCGGCTAATGTCGATCACGCTCATAGCTATGGACTAGATCCGCTTACAGAGCGAGTAGAAAAAAAAGTCGCTGAATTATTTGAAACTTCAGCTAAGTCATTTTTTGTTTTCAACGGAACCGCAGCGAATATCCTCGCTTTAAAAGCATGTACACGCAGCTATCAAACTGTTTTATGCTCCGACGTAGCTCACATTCATGTCGATGAATGTGCTGGTCCCGAAATTCACGGCGGTTACAAACTACTTCCGGTAAAATCTATTGATGGAAAAATTCCGTTAGAAAGTTTAAAAGCACAACTGATTCGTAGAGGCGACCAACACTATTCACAAATCAAAACGATTTCACTCACCCAACCGACAGAGCTAGGCACATGCTACACAGTCGAAGAACTTAAAGCCATTTGCGCTTGGGCAAAGTCAGAAAATTTGTATGTCCATGTCGACGGGTCTCGCTTTGCCAATGCCTGTGTAAGTTTACAAAAATCATTCGCGGATATTACGACTCATCTAGGAGTCGATGTGGTTTCTTTTGGCGGAACTAAAAATGGCTTAATGGGTGCAGAACTTGTTGTTTTTCTGAATACAGCCTTATCCCACGACTTTAAATATATTCGCAAACAACTTGGCCAATTACCTTCGAAATCTAGATTCTTGGCGGCGCAATTTGACGCCTACTTAGAAAACAACCTTTGGAAAACGATTGCAGAAATGAGCCTTAAATCAGCGACCTACTTTTCAACCGAATTGGTTAAACACACACGATTGAAACCAGAATATCCTGTGCAAAGTAATGCTGCCTTTGTTAAATTTCCAAAAGCTTGGATTAAAGAACTTAAAAAAGAACGCTTTTTTTATGTTTGGGATGAAACGACCTTTGTCTGCCGAATCATGTTTTCCTGGGATACAGCAGAAACAGAAATCCAGTCATTCGTTAAAAAAATTGTACAACTAGAGAAAGGAAACTAACCGATGAAATACGAACCGGTACACTATCATGATTATTTAGGTCTAGATAAACTCCTTAATAGCCAAAAGCGCCGCTCGGAAGAATTCGGGAAGCCAGCTCATGAAGAGTGGCTTTTCATTTCCGTTCACCAAGTTTACGAAGTTTGGTTTTTTCAAATTCTAAAAGAAATTCAATCGCTCTTACCCCTGTTCAGTCAGCCGACTATTCCTGAGCGCGATATGGGAACTATTTCCCATCGTATTAACCGAATTCTTACCATCTGCAAAAACTTAACGAGTCCTCTTGATATATTAGAAACGATGACACCTCATGAATTTCTAGATTTCCGGGACTACCTATACCCTGCGAGTGGGTTTCAAAGCGCCCAATTTCGTATGATCGAAGTTCTTTTAGGGCTAAAAGCGGAAAACAGACTCAAGCTAACGGAATCACCGTTTTATGATCACTTAAAAGAGCCATTACGCTCAGAGCTGTTACAAATGATGAAAGGCAATACTCTTTTCGATGGTTTAGAAAACTGGTTAAGTCGCACTCCATTTTTGAAAACTGCAAAATTTGATTTTGGCACCGAATACAAAACGGCCCTGATCAACGTCTACAATGAAGATCTAGACGTTATAAAGAACAATCCCCGCCTGAGTGAAGCCGATAAAGACCGAAGCGCTAAGAATATTCAAACATTCATGGACCAAATTGATGTCGTATTTGATGAAGAAAAGTATAATGCTCTTAAAGCCCAAGGCCAATTTCGTTTTAGCTTTAAAGCGTTCCAAGCTGCGCTATTTATTTCACTTTACCGTGATGAACCTATTCTTCAAGTACCGTTCAGCATCTTGAATGCGTTGATGGATATTGATGAAGCTTTAACAACCTGGCGCTATCGCCATGCCTTGATGGCTCACCGAATGCTTGGACGAAAGATTGGTACTGGGGGCTCAAGTGGGACTGATTACCTAAAAGACACCGCAGAAAAGCATAAAATCTATACTGACCTATTTAACATGAGTTCGTTTCTAATCCCTAGAAGCAAACTACCTCAGTGTGTGATCTAGACTCGATATTTCCCTACGTCTAGCCGATATGTATGCATGCTTAAGCGCATGCTTATTTTTCTATTTGTTATTCTATGCGGTTTTTCTGCCGTTGTTTACCTATTAGGCCCATCTTACTTAAAAAGAAAAGTAAAACTCTATGTTTATGCTCTTGCACGCGTTGAGGCCAGCTATGATCAAATAAAGATTGAATCGTATAATCCAGTTAAAGTTAGCATCACCAACATCACGGGAAAGAAAAGCAACGACTTTCACTTTTCAGCCAAGTCGGTTTCCGCAGAGTTAAATTTAAAAGATATACTTCTTAACTGGGGAAACAAGTTTGTGAAATTTCACCTGATTATTGATGGTGTGAATGTGTTCTACAAGGACGTTCCCATCGCCGGAATGGAAAAAGAAACCAAATTACCTAACGATATGAATGCTGCAGCGGCTGCGAATATGCGTGATTTCCTAAAGTCTAGATACAACATTAATGAATTGGATTTACTTATTAAAATTGGCAAATTCGACTACACAGTTCATGTCTCGGCCGGAAAATATAGACTCTATGGGAACAATACGACTCTTAAAATTTCTAATATTGAAACTCCCATCGATTTCACCCTGAATTCGTATTTATACAGCGACGAAAACCTTGGACCATTGAGCAAAGCCTATGTTCCAATCAACATCCATTCACAAGTAACCGTTAAAGATGCCGCCGCCAATATTTTGAAAAGTGAAATTCAAATTGCCGGAATTAAAAATACATTCAGTGGTCTAGTTGGCTTAAAAAACATGGATTTCGATACTACTCTCAGAACGCAAATTCCAAAAATTGAGGCTCTTAATTTTTTAAATACTTACAAAGACAAGTTTCCAATTAGTGATGCTCGGGGCTCTGCCGGGTTAGAAATTGTGGTGCGAGGAAATTTGAACAACTTACCCGCGTCTCAAGTAAAAGGAATTTTCGAACTCAAATCGTTCGAAGCGCTGGCAAAGTATAAAAACGCCGATATAAATATTAATGGTCCACTCGCCCTAAATTCGAAAACGTCGTTTACGTTTACAAATATGGTTCCCGCCATTAATTCTACCACTTGGGATTTAAAACTCGACAACTGCACAATTTCCTATAAAGACTTTTTTCAAAAGCAGCCTGGAGTTCGCTTAACGTCCGAAGGCACGGTGTCTTACATTACAGACCTATCTATCGAACGCTTTAAACTTCTTTTTCATAAATTAGATGTGACTCTTAAAGGCTCCGCTAGCCAAAACAAGGCCTCAGACATTTCGATCGCTGTTAAACCATTTAAGCTGCAGGATTTTAAACAGTTTCTACCCAACAACAAGAACCACGACATTTCGGGCGACATTGAAGTCGATGCACAGATCAAAGGATTCTTAAGTCAGCCAAAATACTTGTCTGTCAATGTTAGAAAAATTCAGGCCAACAATATTAAATATTTCTTAAAATATAAAAATAATTTGGTTGCCGTTGAAGGGCCCATTTCTTTGCACTTTTTAGGAAGTCTGTCAGTTGAAAATTCGAAGGTATCAAAAGGTTCAATTACCGGCAACAGTGATTTATCGTCCCTAGTGATCACACAAGATAAAACGATTCGAAAAGCAGCGACAGATCCGTTTAAGTTAAATTGGTTTGTTCAGGCTAAAGACGGACACCTGAGTATCGAAAAACTTGATGTAAATACATTTCTTACTAATTTTAGTTTAAAAGGGCGCCCTCCTCTATCACAAGAAGACTCCTTTGACTTAACTTTAAACTTAGAGTCACTAAACTGGAAAAAAGCAAAAGCGTATCTTCCACCCAATGAGTGGCTAGATACAATTGCTGATATGAACAACAAAGGTTCCATCCAGGTTCGTGGTCGCTTAGATCCATTTGAAATTCAACACTCTAAGTGGTCGATGGATACAAATATGCAAACGACGATATCAACATTGGCGATGCCGTTTAATTTCCACCTAACTAACAAGCCTGTGGTGGCCAACGCCCCGCCAGAGCCGGCGCTTACAATACCTGCGGCTTTTATCAAAGACAGAACCTTACTAAAAACAGTGCGCTGGAATCACAAAGTCAATATTGAAAATGTAACATTCAAGGGCTCTCCGGCTCAGTTTCAAAAAATATCTTTAGTGGCTAATCTATCTAATAACAATCTAGCCATGCAAGGTGAGATTGGCCAATTTTTCAATGGCAAAATGAACTTTTCGGATGTGGTCGTGCCTCTCGTCGAACCAGACCCATTAATCTTATTTAAAATGACATCTGCCAATCTGTCATTTTCGCCGCTAGTAGAGTTTGTAATGCCAGAGTATAAGAACCTAATTTCGGGAGTTAGCAATTTTGAAGTCAAAGGCCACACGAAAATGCCAGGAACTTTAAATTTTAAAAAAGATCTAGCGGCCAAAGGTCGCTTCGTAATCCCGGTATCCCAAGTCCACACGATGAATCTTATCAACGAAGTAAAACAGCGATTCGCATCAATTAAAGACTTCGGTGTGCCTTCTGCAGTGAAGGTTGGCGACATGTCGGCGTCGACTCAATCTGAATTTGAAATCAAAAATTTGAATCTGCAACTAACAAAGTTCAATGCGACCGCGGGAACTAAAGACGAAATCAACCTAGACGGCAATGTGCAATTTGATCTGAATAGCAAAATAGCGGCCGTTGTAAAATTAGTGAATGTACCCGTTCGGGGCGACTTCCTACTCGCCAATCAAAGCAAGTCCGGACACTTAGAAATACCAGTCTTTATCGAAGGTAACCTAATGCAACCCAAGTGGAGTTTCGTTGGCAACACTCTAGAAAAAATGACTCAAAACTTTATCGAATATCAAAAAAAACAAGCCCAGGCGGCCGTCAATCGCAAAGTCGCAGAAGTACAACAGCAAGCCCAAAATGAAATTAATAAGAAAAAGAAAGAAGCCGACGCCGAATTTGAAAAGCGTAAAAAAGAATTAGAAAGTGAAGCGCTTAAAAAACTGAATGGTCTATTCAAATAATTCGATCGTTTCAAAATCAAATTTATACTTAATTTTATCAGTCCATAAACTTAAAACGTAACCACCACCGCCACTACCCGTTGGTTTGGCCGCCAATGCACCTTTAGATTTCAAAAGTGAAATATGCTGATCGACGGCACCGTCGGCCAACCCCCACTCTTTAAAACACTCATACCCCGCATTCAAGATCGTCACTAACTTTTTGGGATCTTGGTCAGCCTGAGCGCTCGAAAACAATTTGATGGCGTCTAAAGTGACTTGAATCATTTTATCATCAACGCGCTTACCAGATTCTGGATCTGCCTTAATGAAACTATTCACCTTGTTAACACATTCTTTTGTAATACCTTTTTGTCCCGTGTGACTTAGATAAAGTTTAAACGGATTTTGAACATTCAAGGTCTCGATGATATTTGGACGTTTAAATATTAACGGCTTTTCGTGCAACACCACAGCAATATCAACGCCGCTACTTTCGCCATGAAAAATATTTTCAAGCTGACGAGCAAACTCATATATATCAGCCGCATTTAGAAAACCTAAATAATGAAACCAGCGACTAAAAGCCACACACAAACTTGAACTTGCACCCATTCCAGAGCCTAGTGGCAACTCATTTTTAAACTCAATATCACCTGTTAGGTGCTCATTTTTACGATTCAAAAGTTCAAGGGCTTTAGCTAAAACTCCTGGAAATAACTCTTCAATATCAGATGCGTTCTCGCCAGAGGCTTTAACTGTCAAAGGTGCTGATGTTTGATTATACTGTAAATCTAGTATCTTTTTAAATAATGGAAAAACCAACGCCGGTCCGCCACGCAGAACCGTATGTTCACCTGAAAAAATCCATTTTCCATACGTCGTCGTACTGAAGCTAGACACTTTGGGCCCCTGTAAACAACCAAGAATTAATAAATGTATTTTGCGGAAATAGTTCAGCTAAATTTTGTAGATCTTCGCGATGGTCTGGCAATGTCAAGAAATGAATATTATTACCAGCATCCATAGTAATTAGCATCTTGGATTTTAATTCGCCATTAATCTGATGTAAACGTTTTAGGACAGACATAGTTTTGTCGTTGCGATAACTAAAGCTTGGCACACTAGTTTCAAAAAGCTGATGCATTTCTTCAAACTCTTCGATCGCTAAAGCACAGAATGCATTCCAATCTTTGTTCATGTTTGCAGTTTCAAGCAACTCTAGACGACGTTTCACATTTTTTTGACGTTCAGTAAATAAAGGGCTCGAAGGAACACGGACATGCGCATCCGATGACGATACTTCTTTTTTTGTAGAGTCTAACAGTATCACACTGTGGTTAAGGTCTTTGAACTGTCCGTTCCACTTCTGAGCACCATCCGTTTCCCACACCGCCCAAGGGTCAAAGAAACTGCGACACGAAGAACCTGAACCTAGTCTCGATATTTTGGACATTGCTTCTGCAGTAGCTTTACCGTTCGGCCGAATTTTTTCAAATTCAGTCGCCGCCGCCATTGTTAGCGCCGCAAAGCTAGAACTTGAGCTCGCAATTCCACAATCCGACGGAAAATTATTTGCCGACCTAACTAAGTAGGATTGCTTGACACCCCAAAGATCTTTGATACGAGACAAGTGATTTAGGAATTTAGTTTTTCCTTTTTCACTCAGTTCCATTGATAATAGATCGTCGCCAGCTAAGGGTTGCCATTGATCGTTTTCACCCGCGATAGGTTCTATGGTTACAAAGGAACGCAGATGATTCAACGTATAGGAAATCGACGCATTTGTTGGCAAATTCTGCTGCGCACTGGTTTTACCCATATACTTGATGATCGCAATATTTGACGGTGCTGAATATACCTTTGATTTTAGCATAATTGTACTCTGACTTCCTGATCCCATAAATCGCTGCGATCGTACGCTTCATTAAAGTTCATTTCACTTAAAATCAACCGAATGCGAGCGTGTTCGCCGCGCATAAAGGCGACAAACACTATATCAGCACCTAAAGCGCCACAGCCTTTAGCAAAAGCGACTTCCGAGTGCTTATTTAACGAATTTAATATTTCAAGTGTATTGGGATGAACTAAATCGAGCGACTGCAAACGCTTGTTCCATGTCTTTAATTCTTCTAAAAAACCTGTAGGATCTTTTGTTTGAAGCGACACCATCATTTTATCTGACAATTGCGATAGCCCTTTTAAGGACTCTGTTTTCAATTTTCCCAAGTGCTCATGGGTCGCTACTTTAAAACCAGTCGGAACGATCAAAAAATCTAGATCCGCAAATGGCCATTCCATACGCTGATAATTGAATTGAACGGCACTATCCGTCGAAAAACGTTTCACCGTACTCACTGAGCCTATCAATTGCGACCAAAGATCATAACCACTTGGCAATTGTGATTCAGGAACTGACGGGTTTAGTTCTCTATTAACATCTTGATAGTCTTGCCAAATAGATTTGAAAAATGAACTTTGCGAAATCGTCGTTTCTGGCGCTTGCGTTTGGCGTTTAAAAAATGAAAGACCAATAAATTGGGCCGTACTCGCACCAAATCCGCCGCGGCCTTTATAGTTATCTTTAAAGGTAACGTTCCATGACGAGTAAAACGATTCATTATTTTTATAGTAAAGTCCCGCCGGTGATTGCGGATGGAATGGACACTCTTGAGGCTGATTCGTGGCTTCGAATTCAATATCAAAACCAGGCTTAGTTGTAATCAGCATAGCCGTTCCACCGACTAACGCCGCGTACTCTCCAAAGCAAAATGTCTTTCCGGGTATTTGAAGGTGGTATTTCAAAACATCCTACTAACTACTGTGGAGGCATCGTGCGCATTTCACGGAGCGCTTCAACCGCGTTGGACATCGTAATACGCTTTCTTGCCACCAAGATTTCTTCTAGTTTTTTTTGCAGGATTGGAATCTCTGAATCCGTCGCGCCCGCGCCCAAAGACAAGTTTTTAATATGAAGTTTCATATGCCCTTCAATAATTCCGACCGTAGTTAGAGCTCTTAGAGCTCCTAGATTCTGCGTCAGACCAACAGCACCACAAATACGGCTTAAATCATTGGAGCTATCAATATCCAATATCTTTAACGCTAATTTTGAAGTCGGATGTAGACGAGTGACCCCACCCACCGTGCCCAGAATAATCGGAGCTTTCAATTCACCACTTAAGATACCTTTGCTAAAGCGCCATTTTGATAATGAAGTATAGTGACCAAATCGCGCCGTGTAGGCATGCATACCAGCCTCGACTGCACGCCAGTCATTTCCTGTCGCGATAACAATTGGATCGATCCCATTTAAGATACCTTTATTATTGGTAGCGGCACGGTAAGGATCAAGTTCTGCGAACAAACTCGCTTCTTCGATCTTTTCACCTAACTCAGTGTCCACTTTGATATTAATATTTACTTGAGTTAGTTTTGAATCCACCAAATTAGACAGAATACACATAGTGACTTTTTCACCCGTTAATTCTTCGATTGGTTTCTTTAAGTATTCACACACTTGATTGATTAAGTTCGCACCCATCGCTTCGCATGGGTCCATGTAAACATGGACAATTCCCATAAAATGACCATCAGGTCGCATTATTTTTCTAACTTGAATATCACGAACGCCACCACCACGCGCTACGAGTGAAGCGACAGCATCACGGTTAGCGATTGTGATAAAATGATCTTTGTTTTTTAAAATGACGTTTTCAAAACGAGGAAAATCTTTGATTTTTGCAAGCTGGATCTGGCCGATGATATCATCACCTGTCACTGACGTTTTAATTTCGCCATTTTCTTTTACCCATTTTGCAGATTTGCTGGCCGCTGCAATAATGGATGTTTCTTCAACCGCCATTGGAATTAAACGATCCACACCATCGATTCTGAAATGTGTAGCTACACCCATCGGCAATTGAAAATAACCGATAGCATTTTCAATGAAGTTTTCACCTAACGAGATGTCTTTAACTCCACCCGTAGAAAGAAATGCAATGTCTTCGTCTTGAATGAACCCCATTTCGCGCAAACGAAACAGGCGTTCCTGATAATCTAACTTCGAAAACCCGCTAAACAAGTTATCTAAATTTTTCTTATTTGACATAAAACGCCTTACTTTTCCTAAATGAATCAACGTTTCTATAACCGCAACAGAACATCGCTATTTTTAATTCTCGATAGGTTTTATCGTAAAAACTAAACAGATTATCCGTACTTAGTTTTTTCTTTTTCATATCAATAACTAAACTATTCAACCAAGGCTGAGCCATTCCCACTAAATGTGATCCCATGGCTATCATTTTAGCAGCATCAAGCCCTGTGCGAACACCGCCACTACCCCAAAACTGATAAGAAACAGAGTCTTTATCGTGAAAACCCATCCACTCCGTTATATCATAACCCCAGTCAGAAAACACAAATCCTGTATCTAATCCTAAAGATTTTTTAGGGTATCGAAGAGCTTCAATTCTAGCCCAATTGGTTCCCCCCTGGCCTGAAAAATCTACCGCATAGATCCCAGTCTGATTTAAACGAACCAGGTCCGCCTGGGAAAACCCGAAGCCGACCTCTTTGACTATGACGGGAATCCCGATCGATTTAGTTAATTTTTCAATCGTTTTTAAACCGTCTTTAAACTGGGGCGTCCCTTCTTTTTGGATACACTCTTGTAGGGCATTACAATGCACAATGAGGCCGGCGGCTTCTATATTGTCGGTAATTCTCTTTACCTGATCGATCGGCGTTGTGATGAGCTGGCTTAAACCTAAATTTGAAAGCAAGATAGCCTTAGGGTACTTCTTGCGAATACGTTTCCACTCATTAAGAGCGTTATCATCAGTCAGTTCTTTGCGCTGAGAACCAACACCCATTAAGATTTGCTTATCTTGGCTAAGCTGAGCAAAAGCTTCATTAATAGGCTCACCTAAGGAGGTTCCTGAGGTCATAGAGCTAATAAAAAAAGGAGCTGAGAGGTTGGTTCCATTAAACTCGGTCGAAAGATCAACCTCGTCAAAATTCATTTCCGGAAACGCCGTCGATTTAAGAGAAAGATAATCTAAAACCCTAAGCTCAGTAGTTTGGGTAATATCATCAAGAGAAAGAGACAAATGATCCGACTTACGAGAATCAAAAGAAGGATCGCTCGAATTATTTTTTTTTGAAATAGCTTTTTTACCGGACGACTTATTAGATATTTTTTTCTTCAATTTTCATCCCCGAAAATAAAAAAGGATCTTCGAAGAAGATCCTTTTAATAATTTTTCTACTTCTTCATTAATCACCCAACCAAGGGTGATTAAAAAGGTCGAAATCGAGACCGACCGACGAGTTCGGCCTTTTTAAGCGCCCGCTCGGACTACTTGATTGCGTGTTTGCAAAGTGTTGTGAATCCAGCTGGATCGTTGATCGCCATTTCAGCTAGATTTTTACGATTCACTTCTACACCCGCTTTGATTAATCCACCGATTAGACGAGAGTAAGTAGTTCCATTCAAACGCGCACCTGCATTGATGCGTTGATTCCAAAGCGTGCGGAATGCACGTTTGTTCATCTTACGACCTTTGAACATGTACGCCATCGCACGGTCTACTTTTTCAGTAGCGTGGATGAATGAACGAGAGCCGGCTGAGTAAAAGCCTTTTGCTCTTTTTAAAACCTTTTTGTGTCTTGCTTTATTTGTTTTACCTGATTTTACGCGTGGCATGTCGGCTCCTTAGAATACCAATGTTCGGCTAGTTTGGTACATGTTAGCTGAATGAACATAAGTCACGTCGCCTAAATGTCGTTTTGTTTTAGATTTCATGTGAGAGTTTAAGTGGCGCATTCCAACTTGTTTGCGCTTAACTTTACCGCTTGGAGTAAGACGCATGCGTTTCTTAGCTCCTGAGTGTGTTTTCTGTTTCATTGTATACCTTTCTCAAACGAGGCGTCGATTTTAGAATAAAATCGAACTTTTGGGCCAGCTTGGTGATCCCTGTTTCTAATAAATGTGACGTGGAATGTCCAGGATTTATTTCAGGAAAATGAAGGGTTTACAGCTTAACATTTTTGCATTCAGGGCCTACGTACGCCTGAGGATGAACGATACATTTTGTCTGCAACTTCAAGACCTTAAGAACGGCACAGTCTAAACGCACATGCCAGTGGTTACCGTGAGCCGTATCCTCTACGATAAGTTTGGTCAAAATTTTAGCAGCGGGCGAGGTCGTATCCGTTTTAGAGATCAAATCCCCGGCTTTAAGCGCCTGCTTACACATTTCATTCTTGACGTTACGGTTCACATAAATAACTTCGATCGGCGTGATTTCATGGGCCGCTTTGATCAAACGCCACTGTTCCGCCGCCAGGAAGCCACTATGAGTATAGCCACCCTTATCAGGAACATCTATACGATTCATAATAAGCTTAGGATTACGAGATAAATACGATAAATCGATATCCAATCCAGTTTTGTGGCTCGCATGACTACCGATTGGTCCACCATTTTTGGCGGCGGTATCAGCTACTGATAAAATCACACCCGTTACGTTTTCACGCAGCCACTCGCCTAAATTTACTACCAATTCAACCATATCGTAGGTTCCATAGTGACGCTTCTTAGTCGGCCATAACACTTCAAAACCAGCATTAGGGCCCAGTTTCTGAGCGGCCTCAAGAATACTATTCGACTGTGTCAGATAAACCATTTTTTTAACATCAGCTAACCATTTACCGGTATTTGGTTTACCCCACGCCTGGTCAACTGGACGTGAGCCATCAATCGGCGGCGGCACCACAACCGGAGGCTTAGGCGCCGGTATTGGAGCTGGCACTCCCGGTTTAAGATCAGGAGTCGGCTTCGGTGTCGGCAACGGTTTCGGATTCGGTTTCGGATTCGGTGTCGGCGACGGTTTCGGATTCGGTGTCGGCGACGGTTTCGGATTCGGTGTCGGCGACGGCTTCGGGTTCGGTGTTGGCTTCGGCGTCGGTGTCGGTGTCGGCGGCGGATTCGGTGCCGGAGTCGTCCCTTGCGGCACCGTCGGTTTTTGATCATCAAAGTCCGGCATTGGCGGCAGTTGCTGTCCATCTTTTTCTGGAATTTTCTCTTCACCCGTTAATTTCGGAACGGCTTTGATTTTCTTTTGTGATTTAAAAAATGTTTTCTTTTGCTCTTCAACTTCTTTGCTTACGTCCGGGTATAACGTCGCAACGTCATCAATACTTGGTTCAGCAAAATAGTATGGCAGTTCTTCAACAGCATTAGGATCCGAACCTTCAAGCAGACCTTTCTTCTGCGCTTTTTCGTAGTCAGATAGATTTTCTTCAGGAACGTTTTCAAAAATAGGATCTGGAATTAAATCTGGAGTATTCTCTGTTTTCTTAATTTCATTATAGAGAATGTCTTTTGAAATCAACTGATCCGTATAGAATGTATCTTGGTGACGGTAGTAAAAGTCGATTGTTAACCGACGACAGAAATCCGCCGAGTTTTCCGGTTTATTCAATTCATCAACGGAGGCACTAACTGAACACACTGCTTTCGCTCGAAATAAATCTTTGATCGAAGATTTATCATCTTTAATTTGTAGCGGAATCTCGCCGTTACCTATTGGACCCAGCAAAACGAACGCGAATGGATTCCCATCATTGAAAACTACATCGCCTTTTACTTCGAGTTGATTCGTTACCGAATCAAAATGGTGGGACACTTTGCTGAATTTTAATTTTCCGCGAATTAATTTTAGAGTTTTATTGCTTGACCCTTGTCCCATCGGCATCGAATCAATGACTTGTTCTTTTGTCAAACCGGGAACTTCTTTAACCCGAAAGAAATCACCTACGTCGTCATACTTGGTGGGAATTTCTTGAACCCATAAATCAGATACGGCAGCTAGGGGTTCCTTCTTTGAACCATCGCCGGACTTTGCAGGGTCAGCACTATCACCAGCGGCAGGCGCTGTTTCTAAAGCTTTGATTGTTTCTGCATCTAATGTTTTAAAATTACGACCACAAGCCACTAGGTAAGCTAGAGTAAGGACGTATACCAGATATTTAGCTCGGCTTAAGTGACTCAAAACAAACGCTCCTCATGAGAGTGACACTATCTTATACAGAGATAATGCAGTTCTCATACCTAGGGATTAAAACTATTTAACAATAGAATTGATTTTAACTGCAATTTATTCGCATTCAGAAAAAAAAGCGAGCCAATTTCAGTTAAACTGTATAGCGGTAATTGTCACTCGCCCGTTAGAATTCTATCAAAGACATATAAAATCGCCCTCTTCTTGGTATTAATGTTGTTTATATCGATGAAATCGGAGCTGACGTGGGTTCAAAATCAGGTTTAGTTATCATCGCTATAGCCATTGCATTATTTCAATCTAAATCCTATGGATTGGAGCTTACTCCCGAAGCCAAACTCAGAAAAATAAGCTACCAAATGCGTGGTTTCCCACCAACTCCTCAAGAGTTTGCCGCTCTAGAGAAAGCAAAAGAATCAGCTTCCAGCTTAAATATTTTTTTCAGAGGTAAAGTCGAAGACTACTATAAGTCGCCATGGACTGCATCGAAATTGACTGAGCGACTATTTGAAGACTGGCGCATAGAAAACCCAGGAACACCGCTGAACGAAGCTTTAATAGATCAAAAAGATTCCGTGATACATCTTAACTATCCTCCGTCTTCTGCAAATGACACTGCATTAATTAAAGTGATGCAAACGGCTCTTGCGAATGGCGATTCTTGGGATCAAATTCTAATTTCAAACTCATTTTTAAAAGTTACAGAAATATCTTCGACGATCCAAAAGATCCGTCAAGTTTACGAGTCCTATGGCCAATCTCGGATAAAGGCATTCAAGGATTCTGCCATTTCTGCTGGTAAAAAAATGGACACAACTGAAGAAATTCAGGCGGTATTAGATGCCTATTTAAAGGAAAACCCCTTAGACTCCCCAACTCAAAATTCGATATTCACATCAAATAGCCCCACGCCGTTTGTGCGTAACTCGCACTTAGACATGAAGCTAACTATATTAATTCTTCAGGGGGCTTTAGAATTTGGCTCAACCAAATACAACGACCTTGTTGCTCACCTTCGCCAAGTAAAAGACTTAAATTATTATTCGTCACAAATTACATCTAGCCAATTCATTCCACCTAATCAAACCGCAGCTACGATTGCGAACGCTAGCAATAAAGAATTGCCTCAAATGATTTTTAGCCTGAACGATGTATCGTCAAGATATAAAAAAACAATCTATAGCAAGGCCGCAGCATTCTTTAGAATCTATTTATGCGATGATATGCAACCAGTCGCTTTACCTAACGGCGGATCGAAAAGCCAAGAGGCCTTCAAATACATTCATAACCCCCAATCGGCAGTGAGCACCTCTAGCGCAGCAGCGGTCGGCGATGCGCCGCCCCCACCCCAATCAGCTACCGTTTCAAATGTAAAACCACAGCATGTTCAACAGCAGTGTTTAGGTTGCCACATAAAGCTCGACCCGATGGAATCCATTTTCAATAAAAAATTTGATCGTTTATCCTTTACAGCGACCGGACCAAAGCAATCGGTGTTCAACTTTTCGTACGATGACTACAATGGACGTACGATCACCATTTCCGCTAAAAACGTCGACGAATTACCGGCTTTGATTTCAAAACAACCTCAATACATTCGCTGCCAAAGCGAGAAATTCTGGAATTGGTTAATTGGAACCGATGTCCCTCTGAGTCCAAAGCAACGAGATGAGCTAGAAAAGGTTTACGTTGTGAATGAATCTAAGCCGCTAGAAATCATCAAATACCTAACAAGCTTAAAACTGTTTTCATCGGACTCATTTTTATCAGAACCTAAACAGTTTAATAATGTTCGTCCCATTTTTCAAAAATGCCATGGATGCCACAAGTCCGATCCAACAATCCCGTCGCTTTTAGAAATTCCATTTAATTTCAACCGCACTACGCAAGCGGAAAAAATAGCTGACCATTCAGAGATTTTAACAAGCGTAGTTAAATTAACTAATATTCTAGGCGATCAAAAAGGAATCAAGATGCCTACTAAAGATGCCGGTTGGAAAATTTCAGATACAGAACGTAGCACTTTGATTAAATGGATTGCGGATGGCGCTAAAGATGAAAATGGGATCGACACAATTACCACTGAACAAAAAAATAAAATTCTAGCTCCAGCGAAACCAGGAATTATGGACATCGCAAATCGGCCTAGCCTGTTGGTTCCAACCTTGCGTCCGACATGGCAGCGTCTGCTTACCTACAGCGAGCTAATCAAAACTCTGCCATTAAAAATCGATTCTTCGGGCAGCAATCCTTCAACCTGCGCTAGCGAACTTTTAAGTAAAAAATATATGCTAGGCCACCCGGATTTATACACAGCCCGCCCCGTTTCTGAACTGCTCGATAATGCGTATCGTGAATCGTATCGCAAGTGTATCGTTCGCTTATTAAAACAATCACAAACTTTATTCGCTACTAATTTACCCCCTAATTTGACGGAACTTGGCGTTTTGAATAACCCGGCCGTTCCGCTTAGAATGCAATCCACTGGCTTGTACTCCCTAGCTATACAGATCGCCAAAGAAACACCGTCAGAAAATCTGTATAGCATCATTTCGAAATTGAAATGGAGCGATCTAAACGAAGGACAAAAACTAAAAATAGTACAACAACAGATCGACTTCGTAGTTGGACCAAATATAAATCATATCGAAACAGAAATTGATCTTGCGAAAAATATAGTGAAGGCAGTTGATCGCGTCACCGCTAATCAATCTAAAAATGAACTAATTTCTGCGTCTTACTTCTCGCTGTACTACATCCTTAACTCTAACTCTTTCCTGGTATACTGAGTATTCTATGATGAAAAATATGGATAGACGTCAATTTATTCAAGCCGCTATTAACTCGGGACTTCTATTTTCGTTAAGTTCCATCCTACCCAAACCAGCACTAGCCCAGCAAGACCCTGGTGCAGAAAAGTTATTACTTGTATTGCGATTCAATGGCGCTTGGGACACTTTAATGGCGATGGATGCACGAACGAAAGAATATTTAAATGCCGCTAATTTTTCCACATCGGAGTTCTTAGCTTTCGATGATCGCACTTCGATCAAACAATATAAAGACGCGCAACTGGGAATCAGCATGAAGCCATTATTTGAATATCTAGACGATATTTGCATTATTAACGGCGTAATGATGAATATGAAATCAAGTGCACACGAAACAAATCGTGAGTACATGTCGTCAGGAAATTTATTGACGGGCACTACGTTTTTCCCCTTTGCCCTTGCACAGGCTATTCAGCAGCCAGACTTCCGAATTGGTTACCACATGGAATACGAAACATTACATAGTGGCAATTATGCAAACATAGCCCCTACAAAGAATTTAAATTCGTTCACTGAGTCAGTCGATGACCCTTTTGAGAGCGTTCTGGACGATGAAACTACCGCGGCTTCTATGCAAAAGCGCGTGATCTCACAGACACGTAAAGACAAAGATACCATCGTTATCTTAAACAAATTGATAGATATGACAAAGACTTCGTTAGTTACTAACAATTCTCAAATTCAGCAGGCGTCCTTAGCGCTTGCTGGATTAGGCTCCGGCTACCTAAAGATGGCCCAAGTGGACATGACAAGAGATAGTGACCTTGACACTCACTTTGATCATCAATCGACTCACAAAACTAAACTAACGGAAGGTTTTGATCATTTAGCAAAAATGATCAAGTTTATGAAAGAGACTCCGTATCGATTAGATCCGTCGTCGCAAAAAACCCTGTTCGATATGATCACAGTAGTTGTAACTAGTGAATTTGCTCGCACAGCCTACCCTGAAAACGAATTAGGCACGGCTCATAATCAATACACGAATTCCTGTTTATTGTTTGGCGGAAACGTAAATGGAGGAACTTTGATTGGCAGGTCACACATCTATAAAAAATCAGAGCTTAGTCTTCCAAACAGCGAAATGACTAATGGCCTCTACCACGCGACACCGTTTAACTTTTACACTCAAAAACCGATGACAAAAGAAGAGCATTCTTCGACAGCAATAGAAACTTTCGGAACATGTAAAGGAAACAAGTGCTTCGACTATATTTATCCAGAAACTATCTGGCGGACCGTTGCGCAGAATTTTGGAGCAAACTCGGTTAGCACATTTTCAGCTGGGCCAGTTTTAAAAAACCTGTTCAAGTAAGGACTATTTTACACAAGCCAAAAAAAAAGGAGGCTTTCGCCTCCTTTTCATCTTTATTTATAATCTTTAGATTTACTCTTGATCGTCAGCTTCGTCACCGTCGTCTTCATCTTTCTTAGACTTAGCATCGCCCGGAGTGACTTTCTTAGGGTGTTTCTTTTCATATTCTTTGATTTTAGCTGGATCTGGAGCTAGCAACGTATACATTTGCTTACCTTCAAATCTTGGTGTCGTTTCAACCATCGCTAAATCGTCAACGAATGCGATCGCTTTTCTCATTAACTCCATACCGAATTCTTGATGGGCTAATTCACGACCTAAGAAACGCATATTAATTTTAACTTTATCGCCCTCCAACAAGAAGCTGCGAGCGTGTTTCATTTTAGTTTCGAAATCATGGATATCCGTACGCGGGCGTAACTGAATTTCTTTGATCACGATAACCGTTTGCTTCTTACGAGACGCCGCTTGTTTCTTTTTATTCTCGTATTTCCATTTGCCGTAATCCATGATTTTACATGTTGGTGGCGTCGCAGTTGGAGCGATTTCTAACAAGTCCAGGCCTTTTTCTTCAGCAATACGGATAGCTTCAGGTACGGTCATCACGCCAAGCATCTGCCCCTCATCATCGATTACTCGAATTTGCGGAGCACGGATCTCGCGGTTAACACGAAGACTGTCTTTATCGTCTTTTTTCTTAAAACGATCGCCACCTTTTGAGAAATTGCCTCTGTTTTCGAACTTATTAATGGGAAACCTCCGATTAAAATATTTTAAGCCTTAATTACGACGAAGCTAAGCCTCGAAGTTTGTACGAAGCTAAGCCTCGATTCCTTTAAGTGCTCTTGTTTTTACTTCATTTACTAACTGATCTACCACTGCTTCCAGTTTTAGATTGTTTATAATTTTACCACTCTTCGTACGAAGAGATAACTCACCCTGCTCGGCTTCTTTATCACCGATGATGATCATGTACGGCGTCTTTGCCATTTGCGCTTCACGAATCTTAAAATTCAATTTTTCATTTCGACGGTCAAACTCAACGCGAAGACCTTGATCTCGCATCATTTTCTGAATCTTTTCGCAGTGCTCATTCACACGATCGGTAACGTTTAAAATCGTGACTTGATTTGGCGCTAACCACAACGGTAAGTGCCCTGCCGTGTGCTCAAGGTAGACACCGATAAAGCGCTCTAGTGAACCCAAGATAGCTCTGTGGAGCATAACGGGTCTGTGTTCTTTATTGTCTTCACCTGTATATTTAAGATCAAAGTTTTGAGGCAAGTTGAAGTCACATTGTAATGTACCTAACTGCCATGGACGCCCTATCGCATCGACGAACATGATATCTAATTTTGGTCCGTAGAACGCGCCATCACCAGGATTTACCGTGTACGGCAAATCAAGCTGCTTAAGAGCGTCCGACAAAGCCCCTTCGGCGCGATCCCAAACCTCATCACTGCCCATTCGTTTTTCAGGGCGCGTGCTAAGGTAGATTTTAAAGTTATCCATGCCTAATGTTTTATATACTTTGTTTAACAAAACCATGAAGCTAGCAATTTCAGATTGCAATTGATCGACGCGACAGAAAATATGCGCATCGTCTTGGCAGAATGTGCGAACACGAGTCAACCCGTGCATCGCTCCGGATTTTTCATAACGGTGCAGGCGACCGAAGTCGGCCATACGAACAGGTAGATCACGATAGGAATGCTGACCATTATGAAACATCAAGCAGTGTGACGGGCAGTTCATAGGTTTAGCCGAAAAATCGCGTTCATCCACACGCGTGAAGTACATGTTCTCTTTGTAGTTTTCGTAGTGGCCAGATTTATGGAATAAGTTAACGTCAAAAATTTGCGGCGTGATAACTTCGCCGTAACCAAACTCGATGTACATTTCACGGATGAAGTTAACCAGCTGGTTGTAAACCAAGGCCCCTTTATTCGTAAAGAACGGTGATCCGGGAGCCCATTCGTGGAACATGAACAGATCTAATTCTTTACCCAGCCTACGATGGTCACGTTTTTTTGCCTCTTCGATTTGGTGAAGGTAAGCGTCTAGCTCTTTTTTATCTTTGAACGCTGTGGCATATACACGCTGAAGCATCGGGTTCTTTTCATCGCCGCGCCAGTAGGCACCGGCTACGCTTAATAATTTGAACGCTTTAATTTGATTTGTATTTTGAATATGCGGACCACGGCAGAGATCAAACCATTCGCCTTGGTCGTAAATACCAACTACTGTTTCACCTTTAGCTTTTAAATCTTTGATGATTTCCACTTTAAAACGCTCGCCCATTTTAATGAACGTTGCGATCGCTTCATCAATTGGCACGTCTCTACGAACGATTGGAAAGCCAGCATCGATTACTTTCTGCATTTCCTTTTCAATTTTCTCGAAATGTTCTTCAGTGAAGGTGAATGGAGAATCAAAGTCGTAGAAGAATCCATTTTCAATAACGGGACCAATCGTAACTTTAACGTCCGGCCATAAACGCTGAACGGCCTGCGCTAATACGTGAGCCCCCGAGTGACGGATCACTTCATTCGCTTCGTCGCTCTTAATGGTGATGATGGATAACTTTGTTCCGTCTTTAAGTTTGTGGCGAAGATCTATGATTTCACTACTGCCATCGACTTTACCACCTAAGGTATCCTTAGCTAAACGTGGGCCAATAGATTCAGCGACCTCTAAAACCGTAGGTTCATGATCAAACGTTTTCTTTGAGTTATCTGGTAGAATGATAGAAATTGAAGACATTTAAGAGGCCGTAGACATTGAAATAGAGTGTGTATTCATTAGACGCGTCATTTATAAGGCAAAAAGTAACATAAAGGGTTATGTTTTCAATGTGTTTAGCCTTAAGGATTCAGCGCGTTATTATGCAACTCGAGAGATGAACTGAAGGCCGCCAACCCATATTTTATCTTTCCCTTGAGTCCAAGTCACTCGGGACTGCATGCGAATTTTCTTACCGTCGTGGCTGACGTAATCTAGAACAACAAAGTCCTTTTTCTTGAATGACTCTTGGTTCATCTCAATGCGTGCGCCGTGAGAGCTAAAGTGACTTACATTAACATTGATCGCGCTCCCCTCGCCCGATAAAAGACTTAATGTTCCCGATGTAAGTACCTGAAACCGCTCCCATCTTCTGAACAAAGGCTCTGAGTTTTGAAAGAAACGCTTTAACAGAATGTTCGTGATGTTTCGTTCTTGGGGACCGATCAAAAGGATCTCGGATCCATGTAGCTTATTGATTAAAGGTGACGGCTTTAAGGTTTGATAGAAAACGATAAATTTGATTTTTTTACCATAACGCTCACCCATGGATTTTAGCTCAACGTATTTCTTTTCATTAATCTCTGAAAGCTCCATCAAAAAATGACGAGCCTTATCGCTTGGAATCCCAAGAATACCCTTTAAGGCGTCTTCGCTTGGCACCGACTGAATGTTCCATTTCGAGATTAAGTTCATAAGTGGAGAATCTGACGTTTGAGTTCCAAGCCAATATGCATTCATGCTTTACGTACAAAGCAATTGGGATTCCCGGTTATAAATCACTGGGTGAATTTGACTGTCAGTTTTCTATCAGGTGTCAAGAGAACCAAAAACACCCCCAAACCGGGATTTTTCGTATCAAAA
>DDVI01000143.1:0-136 GCA_002345205.1 Bdellovibrionaceae bacterium UBA2316
CCATAACCCAATCCCCAGCTATACAAACTCTGTTTATTCCATGCAAATGCAAAGTTTTCTCCTGCTCCAATATTCGTAACAGGTTCGGGCAATTCAATTTTTACTGGGGTTCCCCGTGGCCAACTAAGTATATTCA
>DDVI01000143.1:162-8764 GCA_002345205.1 Bdellovibrionaceae bacterium UBA2316
TCCCACAACATTTGGAACGATATCTATAAATTAACACGACGTTTGAAGCCATCGAAAATCTTTAAAATGGGCTCAATTTCTAAAGAAGAGTTAATAGATCTAAACCCGGACATTAGGAAATCTATTCAAGTAGATGCTTTATTACCGAAAGGTTTTATTCTGTTTATTCATCCTGAAAAAATTTCTCAGCTAGAGAACACTCGCGGACAAGACGTCGCGAATACTCCCGTGGCCAACTAAGTATATTCAATATGAACATCAGAGATATATTCTAATTTATATCTCTTTGATTTCTGTTCTTTATCGTCAACATCTACGGCTTGTAAGTAATCACCATCTGGAGATCTGACTACTCCTTGAGGTAACAGCTTACGAGTTTCGTTCTTTTTTTCACCTTTTGAGTAACGAAGCAGAACTAATTTATCAGCCTCAACCGCTTGGATAAGTGTTTTAACATCGGCATTTTTATGGTTTAGTAAAAAGAAATTGTCCCAAACCAAGCGTTTGCCTTGAACTACAATCACGTCCTCTAAAGTTGCGTTCGGACTCATTCGTTCCAGGCATTTGTTAAATACCATCATACACGAACGCGCATCTTCATACGCGCGATGTGCAGCTAAGCTGTTAAATTGAAAATGCTTAACCAGTGTTTGCAATTTGTGATCGATAGTTTCCGGAATTAATTTTCTAGAAATCAAACTTGTGCACAATACAGGTAAATGAAGCGACTTCATGCGTGCTCGCTCAAATTCAACAGACAAAAAACCCATGTCAAATGGCGCATGATGAGCCACCGGAATTGCATCCGACATAAATGTTTTAATTTCTTGCAGATGGATCCCGATCAACGGCGAGTTAGCCACCATTTCATTCGTAATACCATGAATACCAATTATAAAATCCGTCATCGGACGGCGAGGCTTGAATAGAAATTCGATACGATCGACTTCTTTTCCACCGTGCCATTTGACGGCGCCAAATTCCACTATGTCTTCTTTGATAGGAAATGCGCCCGAAGTTTCGGTATCAAATGCTACAAAAGCTAAATCCGAAATTTTAGTTTTCAACGCTGTCGGCGTATCTAAACTGGATAGTGGTGATGTAGTTGGTACTATAGTCTGAGTATCTGAGGGATTGTTATTCTCTTTGTTCATTTTTCTCTTTTAAACTCGACTATTTTGATAAATAATTAAGCCATGAACCTTTCTATGCGGTCTAGCAATAGCACTTTCAATGTTTTAACTCTAGTAATATTTGCTATTTTTTTATCATCAGCATCTGTTCATGCACAAATAAGTCGAGACAATAAGGGTGAAAATCAAACAGAAGGTTCGGCTTCTATTTTATCGCATTTTGTTCACCATGGGTTAAGCCAAACTAATAAAGATCCAAGTCTGCAAACGTCGTTATTTATGAATATCGGACCACAGTTTCGCCTTGGCTTGTGGGGCTCTAACGTCAGCTATGAAGGACAAGACAACCATATTGTTATTAAAATTCCATTTGAGCTTAAACTAGAGTTTAACAAAGACGTGAATCTAACAATTGGTTACTCATTAAACCAATATTTCAAAAGCCGCATTCGTGATGGCAACACGACTAGCCTAAACTTGGATGTATTCGATTACTTGATTATTCATGAAATCGAATCGAACTGGGAAGGTACCGAAACCAAATCAAAGTACTTTGCCTTCAATAAAACGTTCAAGATCAGCAACGACTTCTTATGGGAAAATCAGATCGGATACACGGTATTAAGCGTAGAAAACTTACAAAATTACTTCGATTTAAGTACCGGGATAGCTGGTAAAATGAACCGCCTAACGTACAAACTTATAGTTACAGCGACCTCAAATCCCGGACAATTCAACGGTGCTGGTGATGTTTTTGGCGTCTTTAGCGTCGGTTTTGGCTTCTAAAGGCTGTATTTTCTCATTTTTACCCGATAAAAAAGACAAAATTATTTTATAACTGGGAATTTCCCGGTATTTACTGTAGATTGCGCACTACTAAATAAACGAGAGCGTTTGAAACGTTACATAGTGAAGCCGACTCAGATGCCCTCGACACATAGAACAGGTTGCGACTTGTTTGAAAGAGGTACTATGAGTTCGTTCGAAGACTTAGGCTTATCGCCTGAGCTGATCACCCATTTGGAAGGCATTGGTTTCGTTGCTCCAACGGAAATTCAAACAAAAGCAATCCCAATATTATTAAAACATGAAGGCGATTTTATCGGTTTAGCCGCAACAGGTACTGGTAAAACAGCAGCGTTCGGTCTACCCATGATCGAACAATTGGACATGTCCAAGAAAGTCCCACAAGCTTTGATCCTAAGCCCAACTCGAGAATTAGCACTACAAATCGTTGAGCAGTTAAAGACTCTTTCTACGTTCAAAAAAATGAAAGTAGCGGCGATTTACGGTGGTTCTAGCTACCGCACTCAAATCGATGAAGTCAGACGTGGAGCTCACGTGATCGTGGCGACTCCAGGTCGTTTGATCGATTTATTAGATCAAGGTGTTTTCCATATCCGTGAATTAAAAACTTTAGTTCTGGATGAAGCCGATGAAATGATCTCTATGGGTTTCCGTGATTCTTTAGAAGAAATCTTGGAACAAACTCATGCGGAAAAACAAGACGGTGAAGAAAAAGGTGCTAAGCAACGTCGTGCCGGTTGCCGAACATGGTTATTCTCTGCGACGATGAGTCCAGCGATCAAAAAGATCACTAGCCTTTACTTGAATGATCCAACACTAGTTGAAGTTCAAAGAAAAGGTAACTTATCTGAACAAATCACGCAGCTTTACTTCACAGTAAAAGAAGATTTGAAATTAAAAGCGTTAACTCACTTATTAGATGCTTTAAATGATTTCTACGGCATCATCTTCTGCGAAACTAAAATGAAGTGTGCGCAAATCGAACAAGAGTTAAATAAAAAAGGTTACCACGTTGAATCTCTTCACGGCGACAAGAGCCAAAAAGAACGTGAGTGGACATTAAAACGTTTCAAAAACAAAGATGTCAAAGTCATCGTAGCTACGGACGTAGCCGCACGTGGTTTGGACATTTCTGATTTAACTCACGTAGTGAATTATTCACTTCCATGGGATGTTGAGTCTTATGTTCACCGTATCGGTCGTACAGGTCGTAACGGTAAAACTGGCTTCTCTTATACTTTAGTTTCTCCGCGTGAATTATCTTTGTTAAAAACAGTTCAGCAAAAAACAAAAGCTAACTTGATCAAGGGTAACATCCCAACATTAGCAGAAGTTTTAAATCACAAGCTTAAAACAGCAAGTGAAACAATATTGAACCTTAAAGGTGGTTTAAAAGAATCACTAAAGGAAAGCTTCAAGGTATCTGCTGAATTTCAAGCATTGAATGATTTAACTAAAGAAGAGTTAATCTTTAGGGTTTTAGCTTCTAAAGTAGATGCCTCTGCTAGCGATTACGAAGTTCCCTTCGATTTCTTGAATGGTCGTATTCCTCGCGAAATGGATCCTAACTTCAAAGCTGGCAGCTATGGCAGCCGTGGTCCTCGCACGGATTCACGCCCTGGCTTCATGCGCGGTGATCGTCGTCGCGAACGCTCGAACTCGATTCACTTTGCTAAAGATCGTTTTGCAAAACGCGGTGAAGAAGCGCCGACATCATTCCGTGATCGTGATCGCAGTGAAGAACGCCCAGAGCGTTCTGAACGCAGCGAGCGCAGTGAAGGTCGTGGTGAACGCGGTGGCTTCAGCCGTCGCCCACGCAGCGGTGGATCAATGCCACCTCCCCGTCGTGATGGGGCTCCTTCACAACGCAGAACACGTACATTTGAATAAGTAAGACGAAAAAACCGGTGGGACTCACCGGTTTTTTTTATTCTCGTTTAAAAATTGCTCCTGGCGTATTATGCCGTTTCTCTGGGGTTGTTCCGTCATAGATCTTATCTTTATCTTCTTCGCCTAGCTGGATATTGGCGCCAGTGACCTTAACCATCGAATAGATCGTCCGATTGGTTTTAATTCCGCTCATGCAGTTCCTATCACTGATATTTTTTTCTTCGTTCACTAACCAGTCCGTAAATCCGCAGTAGGCCGACGTGTTAAATAGATTTGCTGTATCTTGATCGTAAACTGTTTGAGTAATAGCCGTCGCAACGACGTCGATATTGTACCAGTCGTCTTTAGCGTCGCTGGATATGTCGAATTTCATTTTGAATCTCAGAATACTTCGCTCGGGGCCCGAGCACGTTCCATTATTGTAGTCTTTTACATAAGACTCCATTGAGCTTCCTTTAATCGTAACAAATTGATGGCCGCTATAACGGTACTCTCCGCCTCCGCCCCAATCATCACATTTGCCAGATGTCCAATTTCCTTGAAGTGCAGGGACAACTACACCTTGTTTTTCTGGTGACACGGCTAAAGCGTCGTTAGAACCCTTATTGCAGGCTACCAAAACTGCCGATGAGCACACCAAGACAAAAATCATTCCTAATTTCATTATCTCCTCCTTGAGATTGTCGCCGGCTTTTTTGACAACGGCGGACAGTTATATTTTGCTAAGGTCTGTGAGCTAATTTTTTCTATATCTAGTTTGTAATTTGAAATCACATCCACACACAGATTTCCTTTCACGGGTTTTCTGAGCGTGGTAGCCCACTCGACATTTGGCAATGAAGCGGCTACCAAATAATTGAAGGCATCATCGGCATATTTAGTTACTGGGTCCATTTGAGTCATTTCTTGTAGATGCTGTCGCTCAAGACTGTGAGCTTCCATTTCCATATCAAAAATCTTATCATCGTCGCAGCCTGAATTAAACGGAGTCTGAAGAGCATGCACAAGCTCATGAACGACATCAGCTCCTATTCTCCATGTTTGACTTACAATTGGTATTGTTAACTCACCACTATTTCCCAAATGAATAAATGCAGCGTGGTTTAATTTTCCACCAAGAATCGATGGGACAAAATTTATTTTCAAATGAGGAAGTAAACTCTCTGGACTATAAAAGGCAGAATATTCATCAAATCCATAGCGAGCCATCAGTTGGCGGCGTAAACTTTGACTTGTTGGCGTTTTATTTACACTACTCCAAGCCAACATTCGAGTCGTCGTTTCATTTCTGTAATACGTATTCTTAATTCCCGAAAACATTCGCATCAACTGCATATTCTGATTTGATCTTAACTCGCTGGCTAATTTTGCAATTGGCAAATCACTCTTCTCAAAAGCGACTGGTAAAATAATTCTCCAAACAGGGGCCGCTGAGTTATCCACTACCGTTTGAACAAAGTAAGGCCGATCACGCTCTTGGATAGAAAGCGAAATATAAACAAAATCTGTAGGAACTGGTTCGGGCCTAAAATAGATACTTCGAGGATAGCCGATTGCGTTCATTCCATCTTGCAGATTATAGCCAATATAGGAACCGGCAGGGTCTATGTTGATAAAGAATGATCCTATTGGCAAAGTACCAAACTTTTCTTCCGAAGAGCCGTACGACTTAGAGTACTTAACCTCTCCATTACTTCGATACAAAACTCGATCAGTGTCTTCATTGATAACTAATGTCTGCAACGACGTTTTAGGATTTTTATCGGCAACACCTAAACTGCATACTAGATACTTGCTATTTTCTAGCATAACTCGATAGGCATTCCAGTTTTGATCTGGCAAATAAATGATATTAATTTTATCTGGAATATCGCCTTTTACCTTCAATCGATTCAGATCTTTAGCATCGCACTTACGTAAACCCACTTTCTTATACTGAATACCTTCTACGACTCCGAAATCATCAGGCAGCTTTACCTTTAGCAGGGGCAATTTGCGGATAAACCAATCCCCACCATTCCCGACAAAACTGCCGCCAGCAAAAACACTCAAGCTAAATACTATGGAAAATAGAAAAACTATGCTCCTCATGCAGTCCCCTTGCTTGGAGTTACTCTTTTTTGTACCTGGGTTAACGGAAATAATTGAATCGATAACGTGTAGATTTCACTGGCGTCGTCACCTTCCAATTCTTGATTCAATCTATGCTTAAATTCATTTATCAGCGCTTTCACTTTTTTAAGTTTCTTCAAACTTACGGACGTGGTCATCGCAGAAAACTCGCGAAGCTCTACGGGAATACTATCAATTTTTTCGCGCGCCAAATCTAAGTTACCTTTGTGATATTTGCGGATAGCAGCCGACGGCACTTCGGTTTGGGTGACAAGTGGCTTTGCGGTTCTCTTTAGCTTTCCATTTTCAACAGAAACAAATCCCATACGCTGAAGTCGCACCAGAGCGTCCATTACTCGCGTAGGCTCAACTCCTAGCTCTGCCCCAATCCACCTTGAAGTAGCTACATTCTTTTTTAAAACGGCAAGTTCTAAAATAGCAAAATGAACCCAGTCTGCGATTAAACTAAACTCTTCTTCGGATAATAAACGAAGTTCTGTTATGGATGTTTTTAGTTTCTTTTTCAATGGAGCAGAATCATCCAGTAACTCCATAGCTTCAGACGGAGTTAGATTTAACTTTTCAATTAAGTGTTCAGCCAACTTAGGCGTCAGATGTTTTTTGCCATTAATAAGCAAAGACAACTGAGCCGGACTTATATTTAACTGGCGAGCAAACGCGCGCAAAGAAAACAACGGATTACGTTCCTTTCTTTGCCCTAACTCTTTGATGAGAATGCTTTGGATGGCCATCATAACACTCACGTTAACGAAAATCGTAAACGTGAGTCAATCTTTGACGTAAACATGTGTTTACAAAATATAAACAGGACGTCATGAACTAACTAAAATACGTTAAAGCCCTTCATCTTAACTGGATTTTCATCTATAATCACATCAGACGTTAGGTCAACTGCCGTCGCGCCTTCTAAACGGATATCTAATGACCGATCATTCAGGATCGATCGCAACAACAATACGGCACTGTACACTTGCGAATAACGATTATTGCCAATGCGGTCTTCAACTAACGTTATATCCTTTGACGTTACGCTCATCGCGATACTCATTTCATTTGTTGCAATATCAGATGTAATTAACGATGGAAATAGTTCCCTGAAGACATATTCAGAAAACACTTTGTCACCCATCAATTGTTCCAAAGCATTGAAGCGATCTCTTGATGATACCTTGGAGTCTGACAAACGTACCAAACGATAGTACATTTCGTTGATGTATTCCGTTAGGTTTGGACCGCCGGAATCACTCAAGTTTTCTGATGGCAATCCCATTTTAAATTTTTCGGGATGGTTTAATAGGAATGATTCTAATTTACGATATAAAGTCACGCGATCCATCTTTTCAAGTTCGAACATCACTTGGCTCGATAACGTATATACGAATGAAATCCAAGCGTCCCGTTGTTCTGTTTTCGGAACTAAATCCAACAATCTATTACGATCTGGAAAATTCGCAGGTATTGAACGATCTAATGTACTACGAATGTTGTTTAATCTAGATACCGACATAGATTTATCACGATACTGAATACGCTTTACGAAATCCAAGAAACTGTGAATGTTTTTATCTTTATCTGATTGGTATAAAGCATCTAGATCGGTTTCGTATTCATTTTCCCAACGACCAAACAAATAAGACTGTTCCGATTTCGTTGCTGTATTTAAAAGAACATAGTAATTAAATTCTTGTCCTTTTTCTAACGACGTTACGTAAACTTCGGAACTTCCTTCTGTATGCTTATTTCGTAAAAAGTGACTGATCTTTGGACCAAAATCTAACGAGAACACGTCAGATGACATGCGACCTTTGAAAAAGTGTTGAACGCGTTTTTTATAATTCGGCAATGAAGCATCCACACACGCAATTGTTTCCGCACGTGATGCATTTCTTTGGAACGAAGCTGATAGTTCAGCCTCGTCAACATTTGGATTAAAAACCGCCATGAATTTTCCACGGCGAACGTTCGCAAGGACTTCATCAAAAGCAGATTCAGGGCTTAATCCAGCATTGTCGATGGATGCAATTCCTGTTGGCACCTGGAAGTTACAACCCGGTGGAATCGCCGCCTGCATCAATGTCATATTGTTAAAGCGGAAATAGTAGTCCGCAACATGAGTTTCAATTGGGTATTTGTCGAAAAAGTTAAATGACTTAGAAATATTGAAATCAAGATTAACTTCAAATAGCTCCCGGAACCAGCGAGGTAAAATTTTTGATCCTTTAAAACTATAAAGCCAATTAATACCGGCCTTAGCTTTCACCGTTCCGCGATTGATCGTCCCCATGAAACGCGCACGAACATCATTTTCATTATAGCGATAGATATCCGCGGTAAATATTAATCAGGCCGCAGCATAGNNGTTGGTTCCCCCTTGCGTGAGGAGTACACCTGTTACGGCGCCCACGTCAACCTGGCCGCCCGCCAGATGGTTATGGCCGGCTGGGGTGAGATCTGGCTCGATGAAGCAACCACTCATCTGGCCGGTCCTGCCTTTACTGTGTCACAACCGGCAACGCTGCGTTTCAAAGGCTTTGCCGAAGAACGTGCTATCTACCGCCTATTGCGTCACCAGGGCGACAACGCCGAACGCTTCTATACCGGTGCGCTGGTCGGTCGCGCCGCCGAACTGGCCCAATTGC
>DDVI01000085.1 GCA_002345205.1 Bdellovibrionaceae bacterium UBA2316
CGAATAGTCACGAAAGAGGTCTAGTGTATGCTGGCCATCAGAATACAACGGTAATTACAGCATCGGGTGATTTAAGAACAACTCGAGGCTACCTGGGGCAAAACAACCCAGTTGAAGTTCTTTACGGCGTAGGTGATATAGCATTTGGCGGATCCGTATCTACAGTAGATAATAAAAAATCGGGAACTAAGGAAACAACTCTAATCGGTAAATGGGGTATGATCAGCAATGATGTGTACCTATTTGCGCATGTGTCTTTAATGTCGTCTGCTGAAATCACGGCCGGTAGTAAAAAAATTAACGCGGCTCCCGGTATCCTAGTTGGTGGGGCTAAAGAAAACACAAACTACCGTTATTTTGGTTCGATCGTTTATGGTAATTACAAAGACGAAGCGGGAAATGTATCGACAACAATTAAAGATCTAGATATCAAGCTGGGCATTGAAGACCGTTCGATGAGAAAAGCAGATGCGGATATTTATTTTGGCACTCGTTTGGAATTCTCTGAACGTGATGTCGAAGGTAAGAAAATTTCTAAATCTCAGTTGCCAATCTTCATCGGCATTGAAACGCCAGTGGCTTCATGGGTGACATTCCGTGGTTCAGTGTCTCAGAATCTTTTAATAGGTAATACTAAAGATGAAACGGGTACATCAACGGATGCGGATGGTATCACTTCAAACACGACAGCATCGGCGGGCCTTGGCTTTAAGTATAATAACTTAACTCTTGATGGCGTATTAACTGCGGGGACAAGCGGCGATATCAACGGTAATCAGTTTTTATCACAAGCATCTGTAACCTATAACTTCTAAGGTGAACTATGAGACTACAAACTGTTCTACACGGTTTTCTAGCTTTGTCGTGTTTGAGTGTCTTAAGCTGCGGTGGCGACGGTCGTAAACCATTAGATAGTACGTCCTCTAAACTCGTACTATCGCAATTGAAAACTCAATTTGCAGCCATTCCTAAATCCAACACGACGCCAACTTTGGTGTCGGGTTTGTCGGGAGTGTCCGCAAGTGCACTGAGCACACAGGCAACCTCATGCTATTCGGTGAATCCAAATCCAGCAACGGACGCGGATAGTGATGGAATCGCAGCGATTAAAACATACACGATCGATTGTATAAATGAATCGATGGGTGGCGTAACAGTTACTCAAAAAGGTGTAATTACATACCGCGATCTAGATGAATCCGTAAAAGGTGTGTATGGCGGCATGCGCGGCGATTTTTCTTTGCCACTCTTTAAGGTTGTCGATCCTTCGACGGGTTTTACATTTAATTTTACTCACACTGGTTTTTGGGAATACAAAAATGTGGCGGGTAAATTGGTATCAAGTTCCGAATACACCGGTGGTTTAAGCGGGGAGGAGCGTGGTTTAAAATTGGACTATAGCTACACTCAAAAATGGAGCTATGTCATGACTCCGGATAGTTCTGCAAAGGCCTTTGATAAAGGTAAAATGGAAATGTCGGGGTCATTTGGAATGACGGGTGATTTTGTAATTGAGGTCGATAGTAAATATCAACAGTACAACGGAACATGGCTAATTGATTTCACCACAAAAGATTTAACGTACGACAGTACCTGTTCGCTATGGTATAAGTCGGGATCTATTGTGATTTCTGATTCTGCTAACACGCTAGAAATTGTATATGCGTGTACAACATCCAAATTGTACGTGAACGGTGCGGAATCTAATTGGTGGACACCGTAAGTTTTACCGACTGATTTTCATACACTGGTTGGGACTCTAAACTCATACTATGACCATCTCTGGGATTTTTTCTGGGGATGGTATCATGGTTCGGGGTTTATTTTTCTGTTTGTTATTTTTATTTTCCAGCGCGCGGGGGGCTGAGACTATCGCGATATCAGCCGTTGGCGATATCATGATGGGTACAACGTATCCTAGTAATGCTTTGCCAGCTAACGATGGCAAGGGATTATTTGATCCTGCATTGCCATGGTTAAAAGCCGCGCATATCCGTTTTGGTAATTTTGAAGGAACTTTTTTTGATGGGCCTCCACAAAAAGATGGTAAGTCAGCAGGTCCAAATCGTTTCGCGTTTAGAACCCCGACGCGTATGGTTTCTGTATTAAAGGATGCCGGATTTAACGTGATGAGCTTAGCAAATAATCACGTGAAAGATTTTGGTGCTGCCGGAATAAAATCGACGAAAGAAACTCTAGCCAAAGCTGGCATTCAATACTCGAGTAAGGCGGGTGAAGTAGCGCGTTTCAAGGTACGCGAAACGGATATAGCGCTGATCGCTGCTGATTTCTATAAAGCACCCCGAAGCATAGTTGAGTACGCGGATACTATTTCTGAAATTAAAAACTTAAAAGGCAACAATGAACTTGTAATTGTTTCAGCTCACGCTGGTCGTGAAGGGGGCGGCGCAGAGTATATTCGCCGAGGTATGGAACTATTCTTGGGAGAAAAACGGGGTGATTCAATCGAGTTTGCTCACGAAGCGATTGATGCCGGAGCCGATGTTATTATTATGCATGGTCCTCACGTACCACGTGGGCTTGAACTCTATAAAAATCGAATCATCGTATATAGTTTGGGAAACTTCATGACAGGAAAAGGTATTTCACTAGCGGGATATGCGGCACTGGCGCCGTTGATTCGCATTGAAATTCATCCTGATGGCGCGTTTGCGTCTGGGCAGATAGTTCCGTTTATCCAACAGCGCGATCCACAGAGGATCGAAGTCGACCACACTCGTCGCGGAATAATGTTCATCAGAAAGCTTTCGTCGAAAGAATTTCCAGATTCAAATTTGGAAATAGAAGACGATGGTAAATTAGCCATTAAATAGTTATTCTAATAATTGGGGGCCCGAGCCTTGCTTAGCTAATTGATCCTGAGGATTGCGAAGAGGGCAGTCCTTCAAGGATAAACATCCGCACCCAATACAGGATGTCAGTTGATCGCGTAGTTTAATTAAGTGCTCGATACGATCATCTAGCCTTTTCTTCCATTTCGAAGACATTGCTTTCCATTCTATTGATGTTGCCTGGTGATCGGGTGGTAATTCTTTAAATGCCGCTTTGATTTCACTAAGTGAAACTCCCAAGTACTGTGCGACTTTGATGAGTGATACGCGCCTTAGGATGTCGCGGTGGTAACGTCGCTGATTGCCTTCGGTGCGGTGACTCCCAATTAAGCCCTTGGCTTCGTAAAAATGCAGTGCCGACACCGCAATCCCAGAGCGTTTTGATACTTCGCCTACCGTTAAATCTGATTTAAACAAATCAGTCGGTCTTTTTATTTTATCCATTGACCTAAAGTTAACTTGAGGTTGCGGAGTTAATCAAGACGAAAAATGATGAACGCAGATCTAGCCGCCACGTGGGGCTAAATTTCAATTAAGCGTTCAAAGTCGTCTTTAGATAGTGAACGGGGACCCGAGTTGTGCGCAGCGGCTGCACCCGTGGCCTGTTCCTCATCCGTAAACAAAGATTGGAATTTTTGATCTTTGCGATCTTTTAAAATCTCGATTTTTTCTTCGAGTGATTCATGCATGATGTATTTGAAAACTTGTACGGCCTTCGTTTGCCCCATGCGATGGGCACGGTCAGTGGCTTGGTTCTCGACAGCTGGGTTCCACCACGGTTCGACGTGGAAGACGTAACTGGCTTTCGTCAAGTTCAGGCCCACGCCGCCGGTTTTAAGAGTCATTAATAATACGCAGGCGTCTGGGGAGTTCGTAAATTCAGCGATAACCTTTTGCCGTTTACTTGCGCTAATGCCGCCATGGATAACTCGAACAGGTATGCTGGCGTTGATCAGCAGCTTTTCAGTATGTTCCAAAGTTTGTAGGAACTGGGTGAATACTAAAACACTTTCGCCGGCTTCAATAATTTCCTTAACGGAATCTACTAAAGTTTCAAGCTTCGGTGGCACTTTATCGTATTTTACATCTGGCAATGAGGCTGGATCTGAACACACCTGGCGAAGTCGCAAAAGGGCGGTAAACATTTCCAGCTGAACTTCGGCCACGCCTTGAACCGCCATGACTTCGTGAATACGACGATTGAATGATAAAGCCACATTACGATAGATTTCTTTCTGTTGTTCTTCAAATGCGATTTTCACCACCGTTTCTTGTTTCGGTGGCAATTGATCTAGGATTTCTTTTTTAGCCCGTCGTAAGATCAGCGGTTTGATTTTTAATTTCAAGTTTTGTACTAATTCATAATCGATAACGGGACTATTTACGTACCCACGACGGAAATCGTCTAGTGGACCAAGACTGCCGGGAACTAGCAAATCAATCAGGGAATAGAACTCGCCGTAGTGGTTTTCCATGGGTGTTCCCGTCAGGGCGATTTTGAACTTAGTCTTTAGTGAACGTGCGACTGATGTTCGTTTGGAATTAATGTTTTTTAAGTTTTGGGCTTCGTCGAAAATAATCACATTCCAAGGATGACGACTAACGGCTTCGCTATGTTCCAGCATTAATCCATAGGTAATCAAAACGAGTTTGGTTTTGTTTTGGGAAACTAAGTCAGCAATTTTTTCGCGTGAATCGTTCGAGTAGATCGCTACGGGAATTTCCGGTGTGAATTTTTCTATTTCGTTACGCCAGTTAAAAACAAGCGATGACGGAACTACCACTAGAACAGGTCCCATATCGTCTTTGATTCTTAGGCATTCCAAGAAAGTCAGTGCCTGCAAGGTCTTTCCAAGGCCCATATCATCCGCAAGTAGGGCCCCTAAGCGCAATCGATACAAATCATTTAACCATTGTACGCCGGTTTGTTGATAGGGCTTAAGGTCAGCCTTTACTGTTTTTGGTATTTCTAGCGTTTTCGTGGTTTCACCTAAGTGATCGTAAAATTCACACAGCGAACTCCAGCCCGAATCACCTTGAAAGGGAACTCCCGCTTTACGTAGAGCCAGCAGAAACAAAGTTTGGCTGCGAGGCAATTGATAATAAGTATCGCGGCCTCGTCGTGAGGATTCGACTTTGCTTTGCTGGAGTTTACGCCAGAATTCTTCTAACAATCGAAGCGAGGGTATTTGTTTTTGCGGAACCAAGTATAATTTATTATCGTATTCGATCACGCCGCCAGAACCTAAACGCAGAATATTGCTGGGATCAATCTCTTGTCCTCGCAAGAAAAATTTAGGACTTAGCTCAAACCAATTGATCTGAGCCTGGTCGTGCCGCGTATTTAAACCAAAACCGATTTTTAATTCCGTGTCCGCAAGTTCGTTAATAGGCTGTTGGTTTAAGAAAAGTTTAAAACCAAACGGAACTAGACTCTGAGTTATTTCCAGTGCGCCACCCAACGATGTTTCTGAGAAATAGAAATTGGCTTTAGCAACGGCGACTTCGGAATCAAAATCACCAGTACTGACTCGGCTTAAAAACGGAACACGTGTTTTCTTAAACATTCCGCCTTGGGTAGTCAGTGCCAAACGTTTCAACATTTCGTAAATTAGTCGTAGTTCGCGTTCAAAGATACCGTCCATTATGACTTCGCCAGTTTCAGAGTAGAATGATTCCGGCTGTTTGATGTCCGCTAATAGCTGCGTTACAAACTGATCGTAGCACGCTAGGACTGGCCGCGAGACTAAATCAGATAGCGTTGCGGTTTCTGAAATGGCGAGGTCAGTTGATTGATCGTTCTGCCTAATAAGAAGTAATTTTACTTTTTCGTCGACAGACTGGAAAACCGCATCTGCTGCCACTGGGGTTCCATCCATTCGTGTTCCTTCAAAATAAGCCGTCAGAGTTTCTAAGACGACGTATTGAAATATGCCTAGGTGTTTGATCAGGGCTAGATCCCAATCCCGATGAAACACGTCTTGACTGGCGATATCGCGCGCTTGGCTTTGTGTGGCGTACGTCAATCCTTGAGACAAACACATCAGATAGTGAGCCGCTAATGGTGACCAGCCGGGACGAGTGATGTTTTTCTGACCCGGAACGCGCGCCTCATGCTGAATGGTAAAGTTCCCGTTGTCGTTAAAATGAATTTCGGTCAGGCTTTTGTGCGCCTCAATGGATTGGGAATCGCCTGTGATTTTCACGGGAAGAGAGCGACTTCGTAAATAAGTGATAATGTCTTTTGCCTTAGTTTCTGACTTAAGCTCAAACGCCGGCATTCCATTACTTGTATCCAGTATCAGGGTATCCGCAATAAAAGATAGTCGTTCCTGAAGTTGACTCCATTCTGTTTTCCAGGGATGAGCAACAATGACGGCGCATTCGGGTTCAAATGCAAACGAATCGTAAAAATAGAAACGACGATTACGATGGGAAACTAATTTGAATTCAGCTTTAAAACCGTTCCGGTCATCAAATTCAATTCGCCAATCTAATTCATGACCAGGCTCAAATTCGATACTCTGAATTGGTAAGCTCTTTGTCGATTGACTATGTGTTTGCATATATAGCGAAAGTCGCTTTTGCCTATGCGCCAAGATAATTCGATTCAGCAACGATTGCATGATGTCTTCTGTTGGTCGGACTTCAGCGCCCACAAATGTTTGAGTCAATGGCCATGGCTTAAGTGAAACGCTATTATGATGCCAATGTGAAGGTTTGAGCTGAGGTAAAAATTCTTCCGGCACATATTTGTGAATAGATAATCGCAGAATTTCTTTCGCCGTGACCTGAGCGCCATTACTAAAGTTATAACGTATCATTTCTGCCATTCGGTATAGCTGATTGATGATCATAAATTCATATTTAGAATACGCCGAGAGTTTGCGAACAAAAACTTCCGGCATAAAATTTAAATGCGATGCTGGTACCTCGATGTTTTTTGAAGGACCAATGAGTTTATAACTAAGCGGTGCGACCGGAAGTAAACTAGATACACTCGCGCCTCTAAGCAACGCGGGCTCATCAAGAACTAAGCTAATGGATTGAAGCTCAATAGGCGCACTCGACATAACGAGCGATTTTAAGCTGATCTCCGTTTAGCGGTCAATGATAGTGAATACCTTTTTAAGTCGCCACGGAATGTGCCACCGCCAGCGCGAACCCGCTTCAAAAAGCAGCATCATGCCGGGCTTCAGCTCAAAGCGTTCCTGAGTGATCATGTTTTCTATTTCGGCGCGGCCTTCTAGAATATACACCGTTTCAGACCATTGAAAATCTAGATTCAGTACACCCGGGCCGCTTTCCCAAACGCCAATTTGGATATCGCCGCTGTCAGTCTGGGCCCAAATACCTAAATGTTGGATGGGTTCATTCAGCGTTCCAAAATTAAAGGGCTTCATTTTTATTTCTTGAACGGTGTTCATGCTTTGCCTCCGCTCACTACAAACCAGAAGTGGTAAAAACTAGCATTTGGGTTTTGCGACAGTGTGTACAGATCATTGATAGCTAGGTGTCCGCTCGCGCGATCTTTAGGGTCAAGATATATGTTCAAACTCGGCATCAATGTTCTGACTAAAAATTCAATATCCGGTCCCGCACCAAGAATAGTTTGAACCTCGGTCGTGACGTTTGAAAACCCAGAGTGTTTTAAATAGGTCGCTAATTTTCTGCCAACGTTAGGATCACCGCCTAGGCGACGTTGACCATCTTGAACTTTATTCCAAAAACTGGCGAATGAAGCAGGTGCGGGTTCAAAAAACATGCAATCACGATCAGCATCCTCTATCAACAATCGACCGCCGGGTTTTAACACTCGCTTAAGGCTGGCGATCGCCTTCAAAGGATCTGTTAGGTGCATGAACACAAGTCGTGCGTATACAAAATTAAAATGTTCGTCAGGAAAAGGTAATTCATACAGATCGGCCTGCTCAAAACTTAAATTCGTATGGTGAGGCGTGTTGATGAGTAACTCATTGCTGCGATCAATGGCCGTGACATGTGTATTTGGAAAATGTTCGGCCATTAAGCGTGCGCGAATGCCTTGTGCCGTTCCGACTTCAAGCGCGCGGCCTTGTTCTGGAAAGCCGTGGCGTTTAAGTAAATCTGTAAAGCCATCTAGCCTCATCTGTGCGCGTTCGGCCAGCATGTTTGCTTCATGGCTTCGACCTTCTAGTAATTCAAATTGATAGGATCCTGTTGCCGTCATAAATTCCTCACATAGCGAAGTTCAGGGTACGATTCGGTTAATTCATATTTTGGTTGGGCACCTAATTTTTCTAAACAATAATTAAGAGCCTGTTCACCATGGGTTTTCATATCTAGTACGGCCACAATCACGGGACGGTGAGACCGATAGGTCGATTGCTGCCAGCCTAACGTATTTTCGAAAAACTGATAGCCCATAGCAAGTAACGTGTTTTGCCTTGGCGAACCGCTGACAAATGTGCCGATTACCATCGGTATTTGATAATGCTGTGCCATTTTTAAAAACTGATACCTTAAAATTAAGTTGAGCCCTTGGGATTGGTAAGACTTTGCGGTCGCCGCACGACTTAATAAAAGTGTGGGTAGCTGCAGAGCCAGCGGAAAATCCCAAGGACATTCTAATTTTTTTTCCATCAACGATGCGTCTGTAATTATTTCCCCGCGCATGGTAGAAATAATAGTATCGCCATCCTTAGCGACCATAACAAAGCTTTGACTGTCAGATGCGCTCCAGCGAAGAGTATTTAAATTTAAAGTATAACCACTGGCTTTTGCATACTCTTGCCTGCGTAGGTTTTCAATTTCACCCGTGCTATCGTTTTTTGCGAAATAGATCTGTTTCATAAAGTTCCATCCATCAGTGTTAATCGCTGTGATTTTGGTTGCGTGTGCTGCAAACGTTCATTCGTCGGTAGTGTTACGATACGGTCAGATAGGCGACCCAAGCATGATAGATTCGCAAATCCCGGTCCTTGCATAAGTCCTGCTAACATCGGTAAATGCAAAGTTGGGAATAAACCGCCAACGGATAAGTCGGCCTGAATCGATTCCGAAATTTTCGTTTGCGTCAGTGGTTCGCCTAGCGCGTGTTCTAAATGATCAAGAGCCGATGGAGTTAAGAATTTTCTTAACGTCGACATCTGATCAAATCCACTAGCCAAAATCACTTGATCATATTCGCGTTCTGAGTCCCTCAAACCATACGACAGCGTCAGTGATAGGGCGCCATTTTTAGGCGCTAGACTGGTCACGCGGCCAGGAATAATTTGATGACGAATTTGTTCATTCAAAATACTCATCGCATGAGTTGAAAAAGGCCCCTAAATCTGTACGTTCGATAAAATCGATGCGGTCTTTGACCTGCAGTTTATCCCAATCGTTGCGTTCAGGCTGGCTGTACATTTGATTTTCGTAGTAGCTTTCCGCACGTGTTGAAATAAATCCTTTCGGAGAAATTATATCCACGCGCATATTCGGAGCATACTGGGACAATGCCAGCAGTGCCGAAGCCGCATTTTCACCAGCGCCAACAATGGCCAGGCGGCCTCTGCTCTGAAACGTTTTGTCTTTCAGTGCGGCCCAGAATGATTCTAAGTCGTACGTTTTTTCTGGTATAGGTTGACCATTTAAAAAATCCATACGTGTTTGCCCTGGACCCGTTAACATCAGTCGATCCGCTTGCAGTGTGTAATGGTCAGCATTGCCGTCTGTTTGAACTAGTTTCAGTTCCCATTTGTCTTTGGTCGCATTCAAATCAATTTTTAAAACCTCGGCCGAAACAATAAAAATCTGAGGCAATAGCTGCGCCGAAACCCAGCGCAAATAATTGGTCCACGAAATATGACATGGCGCTGGCCGGCCGCGATCCACCCAATCCGAAAACCGATTTGTTTGAACGAGGTAGGACATCCATGTGAAATGCATCAATCGCTGCTTAATGCGTTCGTTAAGAATTTTATCCGCAACGTCTATTTCCATTGGGAACACGACATCTTTTTCGGGAGACGTTCCAAGTTTCATTTCGCCATTAGTGTAACCAAATTCACCAGACCAGTTGGCAGCGACAGTGTGCTTTTCAATTAAGATCACTTGATCTACGGGGAGGCCGAACTCTTCTAAGACTTTTGCTTTCACTGCCGTCGCGATGCCTTTCGGTCCTGCGCCAATAACCGCCAGCGTTTTTCTATTTGATTTAAGCATGGAGTAAACTCCTTTCATTTTGACCGTTCTCTAGTGCCCGGCCGATACGTTGTCCAATTTCGAGTGAAAATTTAAAAGCGGTTCCGCCCCAGCCAGTAGCTATCATCATACGCGGCTGACCCATTAAAAAACCGGCATAACCCATGCGATTCGGAGAATAGCAATCCTCAGCGCTGATTTTTGTAAATTCGCCGGTCCAGTATTTCTCTTTTATGCGCTTTGATTCCGGTTGACCTAAAATCAAATGTCGACCGGGGCCTAATCGCGCAAAATCTAATGTTTCACGATCAAAGTAGTTGGGCAGTATCAGAAATTCATTTTTCTTTTCTGCTTGATAGACCGTCAAACGTTGGGACTTAAGCGAATGAGCTATTCCAAGATTTGTTATGTACGGCAGCAAGCGAGCGCCACCAGCAAGGATCACGGTCTTTGCCATTATACCTGACGTCTGCGAAAAGATTTTATATTGACCACGGAAATGGCAAATACGATCCACTTCGAAATTATCTAGAATTGTAAGTCCACTTTTTTGACTCGCGGAAAGTAGGTCATTTGAAAATCCAGTCGGAGATAAATGAGTGCCGAGAGGCTCGTAAACAGCCCATTCATCATCATTCCAATGGAACTGTGGAAATTTCGTGCGCCCCGTGGACGACGTCAGGATTTCAAATGCGTAGCCAGCAGACTCCATCTTTTGAAAATTAGCGGCGTAGTGTGGAAACCGTCTTGAGTTAAAGAAATATAGGTGACCATTCGGCTGGTTCTTTTCTTGGATCAAACCACGATCTTGGTATTTCTTCAACAGGGCAAAATTATTCAGGGCTAATTGCAGATGCTCGATATTTTCATGAAATACTCGCAGCATCCCCCCAGAACTGGCCGTGGCACTTAAATGCTTACGACCATTATCAATGATAACGCTGTTTCTATAACCGCGACGAGCTATTTCGTATCCAATACTGCTGCCGATGCAGCCGGCTCCAACAATTGCAATATCAAATTCTACATTTTTCATAGAGCACCGTTTGCAGTGAGTGACGAGTTTAAGGTAGGTTGTAAATTTGTTTCTAATTCAAGTAGGCGAAGGATACGATTTGATGTTTCTGGCATAAACGGGGATAGTCCTTGGGCAAGGGCATTCGCCTTTGCCGAAAAGTTAACGACATCGTCGTGACCATGAATCGCTGAATCCAAATAGGCTACAATCAAATGAGCCGCGCTACGCAGATCACCCATACCGAATAACAGGTCTAAATCACGAGTGAATTTTTGAATCTGAAATAGCGTCTGTTCTTTTGGCATTTCAGAGCCAATGTCGGATAGGTCATTTAATTGTTGAAACAGTTTATCGAGCTTCATTTTTAAATCCTTAGAAAATGCATTAAATGCATCCATTGAAAAATCAGTAGGGTGTTGGCTAGGACGAATGTGAGTCAGATACAAACGTAAATGTTCTGTATTGCCTTCGAATTCGTCAGCCCAGATCGCATGACCACGGCTCGTTGAAAATTTGGTTCCGTCTAATAGCAAGAATTCATTCGTTAAGACTACATCGGGCAAACGTGCGCTTGGATTCATCGCACGTAGTAATGTAGGGATGTACAGTAAATAGTAAAAGCTATTATCAAAACCGAAACTGTGAATCCAATATCTAGATTGGGTCGCATGCGATTCGTAATGTGCGGCCATTTCGAACCACACATGAAGGGTCTGGTCAGCGACCTTGATTCCAATTGGTTCGTTCGTTGGATATGCCACTAATACTTTCAAATTAGATTGCGATTCTACGAGTGAAACTAACTGCTTTATCCGCCCGGATAGCGGCAGTTTTTGTAGATCTTTTAGAATTAAAGGCAAATGCTGGCTTAAATTAAACGTATAAACCTCAGTCGGTTTAGACGACGCTGTTTTACCACAATGACCGCACTGAATATTTAGTAAGTTATAAGGCGCAACCACAATCCCGCACGATTCACAACCACCGCGGCTCGGTGACTGACAATTTGGGCAAATGCCATCGGCATGTACATCCACTAAAGTTAACTCGCACGATTCGCAGTGAGGAATAGAAATAGTTTCTTTTTCGATAACTTTAGATTTCACCGCACGATCGAAAAAAACTCGAATTTTATTTTGGTAAGCGTCGTCTGTGGAAGGCTCGATAAATTCATCAAATGAAATATCCATATTTAATAAGCCGCGCTTAATCCGTGCTCGTCGACCGAATCTAAATTCTTCGGTGGTTCTATTTAAAGAGTGAGCTTTTTCAGACACGTAGTTTTGATGATCGTCCGTGCCACTGTGGGTAAAGACATCAGCATTTTTTAATTTTAGATAACGAGCCACTATATCCGCTGCTAAGTACGGTCCACTGATGTGACCTAAATGAAGAGGACCATTGGGGGTGGGCGGTGCCGCTGTGATTAAAACTTGCGGGGGAATTTTAGGAAGATCTAAACTGTCTGTGTACACAGATAGAAATTCTAAGGGCTCATTCTGAGTGTTAGTTAATTGGTGCGTGGTAAATGAGGGGATTTTAACCAGGTCCCCGGATTGAATTAATCGTGAATTTTCACCAATTGTCATGATTCCTTGACCGCGAATAATGAAAAAAATTTCTGGTTCAAAATGCGCATGTGGAGTGGTGTGATCACCGGGTTTAACTACGCAAAATGTCGGTTTGAGCGCATCCGAGGGGCCTAGATTAGTTACGGAATGGCATAGAATACCGTAAGCAGACTTAAATTCGACTTTATTAAAGGATGAAATGTTCATACAGTGATCCCCTTTTCTGAAGAGCAAACTACAACATTTTATAAATGAATAAAAATGATCAATTTTCATATTTTTCGTTGAAAAAATATGAATGATTGATACAAAGGCGCTCAGAAGGCAAGGGAATGACCTTGCTCGGGAGATCATAATGAAATTCGATCAACTTCAATATTTTGTAGAAACCGCACGACGCCAACACATCGGTCAAGCGGCTCGCTTTTTAAATATTTCCCCAAGTGCCATCAGCCATAGCATCGCAGCCTTAGAGGAAGAATTTGGTCGGGTGTTGTTTGAAAAACAAGGACGACAAATTAAACTCACTCAACATGGAAAGTTACTACTGGATCGCGCTGAGTTCTTGTTATCCGAGGCGGGACGTATTCGTGAAGAGATCTCGTCGGAACAGTCAACAATGCGGGGGCATTACAGGATGGCCGCGACTCATACATTATGCTCGGAATTTCTTGCGCCGGTATGGATGGGCATTCAGGCAGAACATCCAGCATTAACATCCACTTTACATTCGTTACGATCTGGCGAGGTTCTAGCGCGCGTAAGTTCTGGCGAAGTTGATCTAGGCATTTGCTTTTCGCCACAAACAGGCCCTAATCATGAGCAAGAAATCCTTCATCAAGGAAAGTTGGTTATTTGTTTTGGAAAGAAACACCCTTTCTTGAAAGACCGCCGCATTGAGGATCTAGATCGCTATCCATCCATTGCGGCACTGGCGGCGCAGGGAATCGAAAACTGCGAAAATCATCCAGCATTTCAAAGATTGAGACTTCAACCCAAGATTATAAACATGTTTGACAGCTATGATGTGGGAATCGAGTCATTAAAGCACAGCCAAGCCTGGACACTGTTACCAGATTTCATCGCCTACAATCACAGAAACGAAATCGAGTCCTACATACCGCGCGCCTGGGATGCCGATTACAAAATCGTAGCTGTTTGGCCAAAATATCGAATTCGCACACAAGCATTAGACCACGTAATCGAAGGCGTAACCAAAAAAGTTAAGTCTATCGCCAGATAACTGTACCTCCTTAACTGTACCTCCTACAATTCTGCCACGCACCGCATATTTTCTGGGTCTTTTGCAAGGCTGTGGGATTCACGTTGTATTTAGATCTTCGAAGACTAAGGCGAACGTGTTACTTTTCGTGCCAAACCGTTTCTGTCATTGTTCTCGTTTTCTCATCGATTCCATTCTAAAATCATCAATTTTAATCGCCTCTCTGTAAGAGTAAATATCTTCTAGTGAGGTGTTTCTTGAATTCCATTTTCTACGCTTGGTCGGGAGTTTTAATTTTGAGTCTTTCTGTTACGGGCCTTGCCATTCGTTTTCTTGCGGATCAGAAAATTCCGTTGGCAGAAAGTTTAGTCGTGCGTGGTTTGGTGTGTTTGGTACTCGTCATCGGTTGGTCACTGAACAAAAATCTATCTTTAAAACCAAAATCGGTTTCGACGCAAATATTTCGGGCGTTGATCGCAGGCCTGGCGCTGACATTTTTTTCGATGAGTTACAATTGGTTGTCGGCGTCAACCATTGCCGTGTTGTCGAATATCGATGTCCCTTTGTTGGTGATCCTGGGATCGTGGGTGGGGCAGCGGTCATCAGCGCGAGCCAAGTTTCTGTCGGTGATTTCTGTTTCCGTGTTAGTTATCTATACTTTAACTTTGCACAAAGAGTCCAATTGGATACTTGGACTTTCCACGCTGGGATTAGGATGTTTTTTATTATGCTTTGGCTACTTTTTCATTAAGAAAAGTATGGCAGAGGAAAATGAGGCGATTACAGTGCTTACACCATCACTTGCACTTATCGCTTATGGAGGCTTTCCATTTGCGGTTTCACTTTTTTCTGGCGACGTTAGCTCAACTATAAATGATAGTTTAACACATTCGATTCCGAGTGTTTTCATGAATTGGAATCAAAGCTCTGTTGGACTTTGCTTGCTTTCCGGCGTCGGGATGTTTGGTGCCTACTACGCTACGATGCGATTGTATGAACACGCCGACATTGCAACAGCCGAATTTCCAACATTGATTTCATCCATTTTCATTCAGCCGATGGAAGCGTTTCTGTTTCGTGAATCCTTAAGCCTGCCGCATTTAATCTTATCGATTGTATTTGTGGGTATTGTACATTTGATTTTGAAATCGGAAAATAAAGTTCCGGCGATGACGTTTCCTCAAGTTCCACAATCGCTTGACTTCACGTGCGGGCCTGCGTGCTTTGATTCTATGTTTCGTTATTTCCGCAAGGACTCGCCGGGGGAACTGCGGTTTGCCGAGCAACTAGGGACATTAGCATCAGGATATACCGATCCCGCCAAATTGGTGGACCTTGCGCGGACGAATGGGTTTCAGGTTTTATTTCAGCGTCATGCGACTATCAAAGATGTATATGCCCAGTTTTCGCAGACGTCTGTGTTATTTGTCACTTGGTGGTATGAGGATTCTGGCCACTATAGTTTAGTAAAACATATCGACGAAAAAAGTATAACTTTGATGGACCCATGGGAAGCGCGTGCCGGTAAAGACAATATGCTAAAACTTATGGAGTTTGAAACGCATTGGCAGGCACGCGGTGGTATTTTGATTTGCGTTTCCGACGGGCGCTAAATACAATATTGGAATATGAAATTAGTCAGCTGGAATGTAAATGGAATCCGCGCCTGCGGTAAGAGTGGATTTCTAAAGTGGTTTGAAGAAGAAGGTGCTGATATTGTATGCGTGCAAGAAATCAAGGCGCATCCCGATCAGCTGGAAGATAATTTGAAAAATCCATTTAAGTATCACGCTATTTGGAATCCCGCACAGAAACCGGGATACAGTGGAACCGCGATTTTCTCCAAGAAAGAACCAATCGATGTGCAAATAGGTATTGGTGATAAAGACATCGATAAAGAAGGTCGAGTCATCATTGTTAAGTATCCTAAGTTTACTTTGATCAATTCCTATTTTCCTAATAGTCAGCGTGAACACACGCGTTTGCCATTTAAGTTAGAGTTTTGTAATAAGTTTTTAAAGAAAGCCGAATCGTTGCGCAAAAAAGGCGAGAACGTCATTATGTGTGCGGACTGGAATATCGCCCATCAAGAAATTGATTTGAAAAATCCAAAATCAAACAAAAAGAATGCGGGTTTTTTGCCAGAAGAACGCGCCTGGATGGATCAGTTTATAAAAACGGGTTACGTTGATGCATTTCGCGAATTTCAAAAAGAGGGTGGGCACTACACATGGTGGAGCTATCGTCCGGGCGTGCGCGAGAAAAATGTAGGTTGGCGTTTGGATTATTTTATGACGAATGAGGAATTTAAAGGTCGTTTGAAAAACTCCTATCACCGCAATGAAATCTTTGGTTCGGATCACTGTCCGGTAGTCGTCGAGCTTAAGAAATAACCGAAATTTGCGTAATTCGGTTAACACGTAGGTACGAATTTCAGGACTAGTAAAAAAACAGCTTGCTCCTTTTTAGTATGTAAATTATATGTAAATAAAAGGAGATATTCTATGTCTGATTTAATGAATCTAATCCAAGAAGCTGATGTGGCCTCAATCGAATTCGAAAAAGCACGCGCCCAAGTGGAGGCGGTAAAGTTATCTCTTGAGGCGGCAAAAGAACAGCAAGACCAAGCCCGGACGACTCTAGATGAAATCGTCAATCGCGCCGATGAATATGGTGTCCCTCGTGCTAAGGTTAAAAAATTAATCGAGGAGCGCACGCAGATGTTAATGGCGTCGGGACTTATTCCAACCACGGCAGAAATTCGCGCCTCCGCGGGAACAGCTAAGCCGCGGGCGGCGAAAAAGGTGAAGATCGTAACAGAATCTTTAGAGAAAGACGATTTCGCACTGCCGTCTGAAGAAGCGGAAACACCGGCATTAGAACTCGCGAATTAACATAAATGGTCACTAATCCTTTGATTGACCTATCTAAGTTTTAGACAGCCTAAATGTTTGATATTTTGAATTAAAATCTATCCCTTCAAACAAATATTTAATTTGTCTAGAAACTCTCTCTGTCAAATGCGTTTAAAACTGTAATATCGTTGTTTGGGGCTTGCATTTACCTCTCTAGAACCCCTTGCCCGGAGTCGATACCGTTGCAAAGGTGTTGGGATTTTAAATCTAGACCTGATCCACAGTGATTCCTAAAAAAGTAAGTTTAATATTCGCATTGATGCCCATTTTTTCTTGCCAGTGAGTTTCCCAAAAATGTTTTGTTGAACTGAGCTGAAGTAAAATTAATCGAGTCATTTTCTCAGCTCCTTTTTCTGACCAGCGATATCCCATTCTTTTAATTCGCCTTTTTATTTCTCTCATCATTCTTTCCACCAGCGAAGTTACTTTGGGATTTGATATTCCAGTTTTTATCCAGTTGTCGATATAGGTAAAGAGTTGGCTTTTTGCGTTTTCAACGAACGTCTTTGCCTTTGCATAACCAAGCGCATGAAGCTCCTTGATAAAGGCGTCTATGGCTTCTTTCATGGCTTTTGGTTTAATTTCAATTTTTAATTTATCTTCTAATGATTTCAGTGGATCGGCATCCGCGTCGGGTAAATCAAGATAAAGTAATTCATTAAGTTCTGTCGAGATTTTAATGGCTTCGTCTTTCCCGACAATATCTTTATATCTCAGAAGCGGCGTCAGCTCATGGGTCATATGGAACAAACACCGCTGGTGGCTCATGGCTAGTTTTTTTAACTGCCGAACTATCTCTTCTTCTCCGTCAGTAATTAGGGTGCCTGCGATCGGTTTAAACTTAATTTTATCTGAAGGATGATTTTCTTTTTTTACATATCGGCCAATGTCTTTCCAAGAAGCCCTTGTCCAGGCACCAAACGGGATCACATCACCGTTTTTGTTGTATCCAATCAGCACCTTAATACTACCTTTATTGGAGTCAAACTTATCTTTTTTGGCTCGCTTAAATCCTGTGCCGTCAGCTATCAAAAAATCTACTTTTTTCTCCACATCAATACTTATCGAGTCAGTTTCATTAAACCAACGATGCAAAGTGGTGTGGCTCGTAGCAAATCCCATAGTGTCATTCAAATTCTTAGCCGATCTTCGAAAGCTTTGATTGGTGACGGTTTCTAGCGACAGCTTTTCAAACTCTCGGCTTTTTCTGGCATAAGGGTCAATGTCAAATAATCGATTAAATGGAACGAATGTTTTCTTACACTTCATACATACTAGGCGACTTAGCGTGAGCATCACTTCACCAATCGATGTCTTTACTCTGCGATGGCCTTCGCTATGTCGATGAAACTCATTTGACTTACAGTGCGGACACTCAACTCCTGAGCGGATAAGCATCTGCTCTATCAAAGTTACCAGCACCTTTACTAATCCAGGAACCCCCTCAGTATCAAAGAGATTCTTAACGGCAACTATTAACTGAGAAAACGAGAACTCTTTAATGGAGATTTCAGAGCCAATATGAAGGGAAAGCTTCGACATAAAAAGGCCTCCTTGCCATCAGTTCCACAAATGTGGAAAATCAAAACAAGGAAACCAAACGCACCTAAATTAAAATACTTTACATCGGAAAAATCAAAAATCCGGGATTTTTCATAGATCCCAA
>DDVI01000115.1 GCA_002345205.1 Bdellovibrionaceae bacterium UBA2316
CAATAATGCCTTCATTTCGTTAGTTTTAATGGAATCGATTGCTCAAGGTGACTCTCTTACTTAATCTGATTATATGCTTAAGCAGGCTTTGTTCATTTTAATACTCGCGCTTTCAGTCGTCGCCTATTTTTATAGCCGAAATATTCCTATCGCTACCATTATCGGCTGGGCAGAGTCCATAAAGGACAATCCCGTCAGTCTTCCAATTTATATAAGCATTTGCATTTTAGTCTGCTTCATTACGCTTCCCCTTGGAGTGATTACAAAAGTACTATCCGGATGGTTATTCGGTTTTAAACTTGGTTTTGTTATTTCCTATTTGTCGATTCTTGCGGGGTCATGGCTCGCCTTTCTGTTTGCTCGTTACACAGCTAGAGATTTCATTTGGAAAAAATGGGCAAAACCAATCAGTAAGGTGAATATTCAAATTCAGGACAACAGCATGCTGTCACTCATTCAAATTCGTCTTTTTCCTTTTTTACCGCTGCCAATTACAAATTTTTCTTTAGGTTTTACACATATCGCAAGCACTCAGTTTCTTTTTTCAAGCGCGATTGGAATGTTACCGGCCACAGTATTTTATGCGTTCGTCGGTGCAACATTAGGCGGCTTAACTACCGAGACCCTGAATTTTAAATACTTCACTCCATACTATGTTTATATTTGCCTCGCACTTTTAGCGACATTGTGTTTACAATTGTTTAGAAAAAAAAAGAATCCTAACATGGAATCCAAAGGACCCGATTTGCAGCCATACTCACAAAATGAAGATTTTTCATACAAACACGAAATAGTTCCGTTTCTTGAGTCTAGCCGCTCATCGTTTCCTGATCACGCTTGGGATGAACAAGCGATCCCGTCATATCTTCATCCAATTGCGATTGTTCGCTATGTATTTTGGAAACGAGTTCATTCTGCCATCAAGCTAGCCCGCTCTTCTGAAAGAGCGTTGGATTATGGTTGCGGTGCGGGAGCCACTTTCCCATGGCTTCATCGAAAATTTAAAGAGGTAATTGCCTACGATATTGATATCAAATCGCAAGTAGCCGCTCGAAAGATTTGCGAGAAAAACAATTGGAACAACATTAAAATTCTTACAGAAAATATTTCCATTTTACCCACTGAATCGATCGATGTGATTTTTGCTCTTGATGTACTTGAACACATCGACGCTCTTCCTGAGCTACTTATCGAATTCAAACGGATATTGAAACCTAATGGTGTAATTATTGTGTCATCCCCGACTGAGAATTTCGTTTATAAATCTGTACGCAAATTTGCAGGTCCTGGGTACCAAGGTGAATTTCACCTAAAAGCCGCTAAAGAGGTTGAACTTGACTTAGCACAAGCATTTAAAGTCAAATTACGAAAGAGATTATTTCCGATATTTACTTTTTTTAGAATTGTAACAGCGACAAAAAAATAATCGCTGGTCTATTTCTTTCTTATTGCTTTAAAATACTCTATCGAGTCGCTCGTATGCCAATTTATAGTGCCAGAAATCTTTTTCACCATTTCGCGTTTTGTATCAAAGATAAAACTTTCCGGTAATTTATCCACCTTAAAATGATCCATTAAAGCTTTAGCATTTTCCTGAACTACATATATGGGTGGTTTATTAAATTTGGGAAACGATTTTAAGAACGCCGAGATATCATCTTTATTTTGGTCTCCGGAAACCGCTATCACTACAATTTCAGGATCAGCGGCAACCAATGAAATCAATGATGGAACTTCTTCAATACAAGGCGCGCACCAGCTTGCCCAAAAATTAAAAATAATAATTTTTCCCGCGAATTGCTGAAGGTTCAGCTTCCCATGGGAAAGAGTGATTAGTTCTGCTTCGGGAAAAACTAACTTTTCCGGTGTCGATGTTTTTGATTCAACACTTTGCTCGTTTTTTTTTCCCAAAGTAAAATTGTAAACGCCGACTAAAGTTAAAAATACACAAACAGTGATTACTAATGCTTTAAAGTGAGTTTTCATTTATTTTTCTTCCTTTTGATTTGAAGGATGATCTACACTTTCAAAATAGTTTTTCATTTTTTTTTCTAATTTAAGTTTCAACCTATTTGCGACATCAACATTTTTCTCTTCAGTCAAAAGCTCCTTGTATATCTGCTCAGCCATTTCCCTGTTACCTGTATCGTTAAAAAGCCCCCCCGCTAAGCTCATGACCCAATTTGGCGCACCGTTTTTACCAGCACGATAAAGCAAATCGGCCGCTTTTGATTTGTTTTTTTCCTCAATTTGCGCTTGATAGGAAGCCCGATATAAAACCTTCCAGTCATTTGGGAAGTTTGTGACAGCTTTATCAAATAATACAGATGCCCCCTCTGTATCTCCAATGGTTATTGAAATTAGGAGAGGAGCCATAACAGATATTTCATAAAATTTATGATCCATGTTCATAGCCGCATTGATTATGTGGAAATGCCAACTTGAGGTTCGGTCAGGGCAAAGGTGAGGTGTTGCAATTCCACTTTCATTGTATGCATCTAATTCTTGAAGAAACCTGACCCAAAGACTATCAGAAATTTGTGTATTAAAACCAAAGCTTAAATATTGAATAAACTCACTTACACATATTAGCCGCGATTCAGTATTTTTTATACCGAAACGATCAAAAAAAACATTTGCCCAGAGCAAACAAAAAGCAGCAACAAAAGATACTAAAGTCGACCACATAACTTTTGATTATGCACGAGCAATTACAGACAACCAAATAAAAAAGCCTCCCTTTTACGGAAGGCTTTAAAAAAATCGTCGTAACTTAAAAATTACATACCGATTGATTGCTGAGTCAGAAGTCGGGTCTGATTAATTGAAAAACGATCTAAGTTGTTATTCGCATTATTAGGTGCAGCACCGTTCACGTTAGTCGGATTTCCCCAAGCCCATGCTGAGTATGCACGAACTGTCGAAGTCGAATCACACGCTGTAGTAACACCAGTATTGGCAATAGTGTATGCCCAGGTAGCCGGTGTTGCCTCTGCTGTATCTATAGCAATCAAATCAATCTCTGCCGTTACAGGCAACGGAGGGGCTCCGTTAGCTGTAGTATAAGCAGTACAGGTTACCGCAGTAAATCCTGCATTGTAACGTAGTTGCTGTCCAACAGCACCTACGCCAATAACCTTCAAACTAGGAGTATATTGATTGTATTCAGTAAAGAAAGATGACTCACCTTGAAAAATCGCATTCAAATGAGTTTTAGCTTCTGCTTGACGTGCCTTGGACATAAATTTTTGATATTGAGGAATACCTATCACGGCTAATATACCTATGATGGCAACTACCACCATTAATTCTACTAACGAGAAACCTCGTTTGCTTCTGTTTTTAATCGACGTACGACATTTTGTTTTCATTTTATTCTCCTAATAAAATTTGGTGTTTAAAAAGTGCGCTCGTGTATAAGTTTTTCACACATTCGCTCTTGACTCAAGTGTCTGTTTCGTAAAAGTCTGTATCGCTCTAAACACGACTTTTAACTGGATTTTAAATCATAAATCTATCAGATTGAGAATATTATAGTTACATAGCATTAGTACGCAACTGTCTAATAATGAGACTCTGCAAAATGATTTTAAATATAGTTAAAGTTGCTCGGTTTTAAAATCAATCGTACGATTTGCCATGCCTACCAAATTTTCGCTAAAAAACTTCATCACCCTATTTGTTTTGGTCACTTTAAGTTACGCATACGTCTTGAACGGTGATTTTTTAGGTGATGACGTGGATCGAATATTTTTAAACTCAGAACTTAATTCTTTTTGGTCTGCCTTAACTGGCGAGCTAGGTGATCGCCCGGTGTTAATGTTAATTGTAACTGGGATATTTAAACTTTTCGGTTTAGAATCGATTGCATTCCGACTGGTTAGCATTTTTATCCATTGCTTGGTGGCAGTGGAAGTCTATAAATTTATTATGGAATATAATAAAGATTATTCCAATCCAAATAAGAATTACATTGCGTTAGCTTGTAGTTTTCTGTTCGCCCTTCACCCGTTAAGTAGCCAATCCATCACTACAAGTATCCAAATGAGCGTTTTACTAACAGGTCTTTTTGGATTGCTATCTCTTAAGTATTTTTTAAGAGGCATAACAAGCACGCTGGACCCTAATTTTATAAAATCGCTTATATTTTTTCTTTTAGGAATTCTCTGCAAACCAAATCTTGTCTTCCTTGCTTTATTTTACTTGATTTACAAAAATAAAATACGCGGCAATAACTTAACTAAAGCAAAAGTTTTATTAGCTTACGCTTTCACTTTTATTATACCAATTTTATTTTACACAAAGTTAGGGAAAAATACTCAGAATGAGCATTCGAGCCTATTCTATTTTCTGGTTCAATCTGATGTACTATTTACTTACTTTCGACTTATTTTGGCGCCATTCAACTTAAAGTTTCTCTATGACTTCGACCTACCACCTGACCCTTGGATGAACAGAAATTGGCTACTTGTTCTAGCTCACGCATTTATCCTACTAGTTGCTTATACAAAACTGCCACGAAAGTTATTCGTTTTAGTTTCGCTTTTTTATCTATCATTTGTTCCGGAATCGAGTTTTTTTCCTATTAACCATTTAGCTTTTGAGCACAGGACCTATTTCGCTCTTATTTTCTTCTTTATTTTTATAGGCAGCACCTTAACTCTTTGGCATCCAAATGATGCCGCTCGACAGCTTGGGAAAATAGCATTTTTTGGCCTATCTGGCTTATATTTAATTTTAAACCAGTCTAGAAACTTAGAAATTAAGAGGTATGGCGACTGGGCGCTTCACACATTAGAAAACTCGAATCAATATGACTATCATAATTTCATGCTTTGTTATCTACTCGCTAGATCCGGAAATTTTGAAAAAATAGAACCGATTATTCGAAACTACCCTAATATAAAGCCAAATAAAGATTACGACATCCTGGTCCATATCCTTGATTACTATAAAACTCCTATAACAATGAGGATGTCTTTTTTAAACGTCTTTCTGGATTTTGCTCAAAATCGAGCACTTCAAAAATACTCTAGAATTTTTGTTAATAAAATTTTAATCGAAGATTTTGCTAACAAAAGTGAAGATATCTCCATGTTAATACGAATTGAACTAGCTTTAGGAAGACAAATGAAATACTTCCTAACAAATCGTAATAGCTTTAGCGGCCCAATTTCTAATTTCCTGATGCTAGGCAGATTTTTGCTTTCTCCTCAGTATATTGAAATATTTAGGTCAACCGACTACCTAGGATATCTTGAGATAAAAGCAATCTTATATATGGCTTATAACATTAAATTCCCAGAGTTAAAAAATGAGATTGAAAGTGAGTTATTAAAAAATCCTAATCTAAAGATCCTAATTGAACTGAAAGACGGAATTGAAGCGAAAGATAAAAAGCTTGAAAAGAAAATCTAACAGTCACAAACCTTGCCAAAGGCAAAAGTGCTAGATTAGACTAATCTAGCACTCAACCATAAGGATTTATTCTGACATCGATCTGTTTCGTACACCAGGTAAACAAAGAAATTGCCCAAACTCAAATGTTTGGGGTGCATTATATGCCAGTTTGGATATATACTTTAAGCTCGTACGTCCGCAAAAATCTACCAGATATTCAAATTAAAATGTATGACTGTAGAACTAGCGAAGACGATATCCTTCCGGACGCCGACATCTATCTTTTTACGGGCATTAATCAAGACTACGACGCTATATTTAGCTTTCTAAATGAGGCCCGCAGGCGCCATCCAGACTCCCGATATGTTCTTGGGGGCCCCATCTGCTGGTCGTACCAACAAGCTGGTCGTATTGAAAAACTTTACGATTTTGACCACCTAGTGGTTGGTGATGGTGAACCTGTTATCATCGAGCTTATTTCCAAATTGATTAAAGGAGAAGCCCTCCCTAAAATATTATCCTGGAATAAAAAGTTTGAAGTAGCTCAGTCATTGGAAATGGATAAAAAACTTTTAGACGAAACCATTCAAAACTATTACGGTGCCGTTATTGAGGTTTCTCGTGGCTGCCCATTTCTATGCGAATTTTGCGATATTCGTATTCAAAAAGATAATAACAAGCCCCACAATCATACTCCAGAAAAAATCGTGAAGGAGATTGATTACTTCGTTCGTAAAGGTGTTTATCAAATTTTATTTGCGTGTGATAATTTCATTGGTGACCCCCTTTGGGCCGAGGCTGTTTGCAACGCTATTATTGAATGGAAGGAAAAGACTGGTCTTAACGTAAATATTTACACTTGGCTCACCATCAATCTAGCGAACTATCCAAAACTTATGGAGAAGCTGCACAAAGCCGGATTCGACATGTTTTTTATTGGAGTCGAAAGCTTTGATAGTAATCAACTACTAGAAACGGCAAAAATCCAAAATGTGAAAGCTGGTCTAACAGATTCTATCCGAAAAATTCAATCCTATGGCTTTATAGTTGTTGCTGGATTAATTTTCGGTTTTGATACAGAATCAGATGGAGTTTGCTACTCTACTTTAGACGGGATCCAAGCAAGCGGTTTAATTTCTGGAGAGCCATCACTATTAACAGCACTTCCAGGAACGCCGCTTTACAAAAGGATGAAATTCTCAAATCGTTTGCGTGATGGCAAACTTGGTCTTGGCGGATATAAATATCAAACAAATATTAAATATTTAAGAAGTCGTGAGCACATCATTGAAAATTTCATGACGTTCGTTAAAGTATACAATACTGGTAAGTTTCAATACACTCGTTTCAGAAACTTTACAGAGGTAATTCAGCCTGAATACTTCCCCCAAAAAAACTCGACTGGATATATAAATGTGACGAGTTTATTTAAGCTTGCAATGAAGAATCAAAAGCCTATGATTCTTTTATTACAACGTATCTTAAAATTACTTTCCTCTCCTAATCGTTTTTTTTACTTTTCTAAAGCGCTTTTGCTTTCATTTAAACTAAAGCTACAAGGAAAAAGCGTATGGAAATACTTTAATTTCTGGTTCTTTGTTTGGAGCAATTCTGTAATTAAGTTTCAGGATTTAAAAGCGGAACATTTTGATATCGGAACTATCGATGAAGATTTTGACATGCGTAATCTTTTACCAGAAGAATACTTATCCACATTAGATGAGCCTATCCCTGAGCATAAAATTAGAGCCCAAAGAAAATTCACAACCGAGGCTTTAACTAAATTGGCCACAGCAAAAAAACAAATTTAAAATTTAGGAAATTTCATCTTCATAATTACCCATACTACTTTAACAGAGTCCACTATAGGTCTAAAATGTGATGATTGATTTTTATTAAAATAGACTGCTTCTATGGGCGTCTCATAAATCTTAACTTTTCTTGACAGCGTATTGATAATCGCTTCCATTTCAAATTCGTAACGTTGGCTCTTTAGCTTAACTAAATCTGGAAGGCAGGATTTTGGATAGGCCCGCAAGCCAGATTGAGTATCTTGTAGCTCTACACCATAAAAACAATAGAAGAACTTACGAGAAAATAAATTCCCCCAAAAGCTTCTCACCGGGGTCTTTTCTTTCTTCAACTGCCTAAAACCAATATGCATTCCGGTGCCATTACTAATAATGGATTGGACAACCGAGAGCACGTCTTTTCCCAAATGCTGCCTATCTGAATCAACCGTCAACATGTATTTCAGCTCAGACCGATGTCCCATTAAAAATTGAATGGCCGTCTTAATCGCCGCGCCCTTACCTAAATTAACATCATGATTAACAAGGATCACAGATGGATTCTTTTTTGCCTCTATTAAATACTCACTTCCATAAACAGAACCATCATTAACAATTAATTTAGGAAGCGCTCTAAGCTCGGGATAGCTGTCCAAATCCATAAGCGTATCGAGCAGCAATTGCGTTGGATTATAGGTAGGGATGACAATTACTATGTTAGACAAAATTAGCCTTATCCTCGGCGGTTAAAAACCAAATTCTATACCACATTTCGTTTTTGTCAAATTTCGAGTTATGCCGACTGCAACACTGTAATTCTGTCTCGACCGTTCGCCTTACTTTCGTATAAGGCTTCATCGGTTTTCTTGTAGAAATCGCGTACGGATTGAACTTCTGGATTCCAGCTGCAAATTCCTATGCTGATTGTGCATTTGATTTGCTTTTCTTCATAGTAAATCACGCTGGATTTAATTTGGTCCGATATTTTAGCCGCCATATCTAATGTTTCATCTAGTGTTTGGTTGGCCGCTAAAATTGCGAATTCTTCGCCGCCTACGCGTGACACTAAAACTTCTTTATCTTGATATAGCTTTAAGATTTGACCAACATGCACCAATACCGCATCGCCACCTGGGTGCCCATACGTATCGTTTACTTTTTTAAAGAAATCGATATCTAACAATACTAGATTCAATTTTTCATAACGGTTCGTATATTCCGTCAATTTTTCTCTAAAGAATCTTGAGTTATGAAGCTTCGTCAAATCGTCAAAAATCGACAAACGTTCTAACGCCATATTTTGAATTAACAGTTTCATCTGTTCAGTCAGGGTGATCACCTTTTGGTGATCAAACTGCTGATCCTTTTCTGGCCCATGAATCGGCAAGAAAATTTCGTAGGAATCCTTCGCCTGCGGATTCACCGGGATTACCACCATACTATGAATATGATTCGTCGAAAAAATATCTTTAATTTTACTGTTTTCGAAATACGTGTACTTTTCTGTAGCAGGCAACTGTTGGATTTTCTTATTTAAAGAGTCAAAAACTGTAGATTGCCCAACGTGATTTGTATTCAGTAGCTTAACTACGGTTTGCTTTTCATTATTTTTTAAAAAACCCACACCCAAACCAAAATTGTTCAGAATATGCTTAATAAACTCTTCCAAAATTTTGCTTGGTTCTTTCACCAAACGTGTGTTCTGAAGTAACTCAATCAAAGAGTCCATCTCTTCGATTTTCTTATCCTTTAAACCCATCTCACGACGATACTTGCGATGAAGTTCTTCCTCCACCGTCACATCTTTAAAGAACATGATGTATTTGCCTTCAAAAGGCACGATTGAATATTGTCCTAAACCTTTTTCGATGCTTTTAGTTTTAAATGAAATAACTTTCATCGGACGCACATCTTTGATTCCCACAAAACTGCTAAGCTGAAGCGGTTGTTCGTCCATTTCTAGAAATACTTTTGTTAAATTCATTTTACCAACTACCCGAGCTACGGATAATCCCGAAAATAAATAGAACGATGAATTCGCGTACTCGATGACACCCGAGTCGTCGTAAACAATCACCACATCAAAAGAATTTTCAAAAATATTAAAATCCATGTTTTTATATCGGTCCTCTTTCTTGTAAGTTTAAGGTGAACACTATGATGCTATTTAGCAAAAATTATGATTCAGAAGACAGACCATAACCTGGACCTAGGCCAGATGCCCAGCCACATAGAACATACCCAAAGCCATCGCCGAATTTAAACTCACATGAAAAATATTGCGGTCAGATTTAAGACTAAATGCTTTAGTGATTAAATCCTTACTGACCAATCGGCCTAACGCCCGTAATAAAGTCAAAACTCCAAGCGCAAATAATAGCTTAGCTTTAAGTTCAGCATTTTCAGACGTTAATCCAAAATAGCACAAAAGTCCCGTATAGAGCGCATAAAATCCTAAGGCCTTAAGCGCGTACTGATATTTTAAATCTAAGTTTTCCTCTAATTGTAGCTTATATAACTTATAAGCCAACATGCGTGTCACCTTAACCGACACAATGCCGGGGATTCCCACCAATATATGATAGATAAAATAAATTAAAAAAAATACGTTCGCAACCTGGTGCATTCTGTTTCAGTACACATATTAAATTTAAATCTGTCAATGAAGCTGATGGACAGGTTATATGAGCGCGATTAAACTTAAAGAATGATGGAAATAAGGATGTCTCAAGATAATAAAAACTTACCCTTCTCTCCAGATGGGGATTCATCGGTTCAAGTTATCCCAAAAGTGGAAACACCGAAAATGTATCAAGTTATTCTAATGAACGATGACTACACTCCTATGGACTTCGTTGTTTTAGTTTTAAAAAAATTCTTCGGAAAAAAAGAAGAAGACGCCATTAAGGTCATGCTGGATGTTCACCAAAAAGGTGCCGGCACGGCGGGTGTGTACACATTAGAAATCGCAGAAATGAAAGTGATGCAAACCAATCAATTTGCTCAGCTTAATCAATACCCTCTGAAAAGTATTTTAGAGGAAACGTAAACCAAAAGAGGTCACTATGATGACAAGAGAATTAGAACGTCGACTGGCAGAAGCTACAGATATGGCAAAAAAGCAGCGTCATGAGTTTGTGACTCTTGAACACATTCTTTATAGTCTGGCTCAATCTCCTCGCTCGGTAGAAATACTAGAAGCCTGCGGAGTTAAAATTCCAGAACTTAAAAAAGACCTATTGAGTTATTTAGAAAACAACACTCCCGAAATTACAGAAGACCAGCTAGAAAGCTACGGTGGTTATGAATCATGGACGCCTGAGTTTACATTGGCCTGCCATCGCCTGATTCAACGTTCAGCTTTGCAAATGAAAAGTGCTGGTAAAAACCAAATCACAGAAGGCAACTTACTGGTTTCATTTTTCTACGAGCAGGACTCACACGCCGTGTTTTCACTCTCCAAACAAGGGATCAGTCAGTTCGACATTATTAACTTTATCTCTCATGGAATCCAAAAAGATCCTGAATTTGGCGATGCTGAAGATCAAGTTAAAAAAGAATTCGATGGACAACCGGCTGACGATTCCAAAGTGAACGTGCTCGAACAGTTTTGCACGAACCTAAATGAAAAAGCTCGTAACGGAAAAGTCGATCCGCTAATTGGTCGTCATGATTTAATAACACGTATGACACAAATTCTGGCGCGCAGAACGAAAAACAATCCACTTTTAATTGGCGAGCCTGGCGTTGGTAAAACAGCCGTCGTTGAAGGCTTAGCTAAAAAAATTGTGGATGGCGACGTTCCGGAGTCTTTAAAAGAAAAAGTGATCTACTCGCTAGATATGGGTTCACTTCTTGCGGGAACTAAATTCCGCGGGGATTTTGAAAATCGAATCAAAGCCGTAGTAAAAGAAATTAAGAAAAATCCTAATTTTGTTTTATTCATCGACGAAATCCATACTCTTGTTGGCGCCGGTGCAACCAGCGGAGGCAGCTTAGATGCATCCAATTTATTAAAACCGGCACTGGCTTCGGGTGAAGTTTCCTGCGTGGGTTCAACAACTCACACAGAATACCGTCAGTATTTTGAAAAAGATCGTGCGTTAAACCGCCGCTTCCAACGCCTTGACGTCGGTGAACCGTCAGTTTCTGATTGTTTAGAAATTTTAAAAGGTCTAGCGCCTCAGTATGAAAAATTTCACAATGTGAAATACGCTTCAGAATCATTGAAGGCAGCTATTGATCTATCGCAAAAACATATCTCTGGAAAACTATTACCGGATAAGGCAATTGATGTAATGGACGAAGCTGGCAGCAGCTTGAAATTAAAAAACAAAACAGAAGACTCTGTGACGGTTACCGTTGAAGCCATTGAAGAAACGATTGCTCAAATGACGGGCTTACCATTACAGCAAATTTCTTCAAATGAACGTATTAAATTAAAAGACTTAGATAAAAAACTGAAGGCGCTTATTTACGGACAAGATGATGCCATCGACAAACTGGCTTCCAGCGTAAAACTGGCGCGCAGCGGTTTAGGTCGTCCGGATAAACCCATTGGCAGTTACTTATTCGCTGGCCCGACGGGTGTTGGTAAAACGGAAGTATGTAAACAGCTCGCACAAATCTTGGGATTGCCATTCCATCGCTTTGATATGAGTGAATACATGGAAAAGCATTCCGTTGCTAAATTGATTGGTGCACCTCCGGGATATGTTGGCTATGAATCTGGTGGTCTATTAACTGAAGCCGTCAGCAAGCAGCCATATTCAGTCATACTTCTGGACGAGATTGAAAAAGCGCATCCCGACATCACACATTCATTGCTGCAAGTAATGGATGCCGGTCGATTGACTGATTCTCAAGGTCGCGTGGCTGACTTTAGAAATACAATTGTAGTTCTAACAACCAACGCTGGCGCATTTGAAGTTTCAAAAGGCAGTATCGGTTTAGTTGACGAAGGCAGTTCACGATTAAGTCAGGAAGCAATCAAGAAAGCTTTTGCTCCTGAATTTTTAAATCGTCTCGATGCCGTAGTGCACTTTAAAGATTTACCAGAAGATGTAATCATTAAAGTCGCATTCAAATTTGTGGATGATTTGAAAATGAATCTAGCCGAAAAGAAAATCGAGCTGATTGTGTCTCCGGATGCAATGAAGTGGCTAGCGAAAAAAGGTTACGACCGTGCCTACGGCGCGCGCCCAATGGCTCGCGCAGTAGAAGAACATTTCAAAAAACCTTTAGTCGATGAATTACTTTTCGGTCGCTTAACAGATGGTGGTAAAGTAATTATCGAATTGGAACAATCGGCACTGAAGTTCCATTTTAGCACCAGTCATCCCCCGCTCATTAGCTCTAAAAATCGTCCTGAGACCGTGTAAAGACAACATTTAGCTGTCTTATTGACAAAATCCAAAAGCTCCTCAAAATTATCCTTGAGGAGCTAAACTATGCAAATTTTCAAACGTATTACATTATTCCTTTTAACCAATCTTTTGGTCATGGTGACGATCGGTATCGCTTGGTCTCTGATTTCTTCTTTCTTCGGACTTGAAGCCATCAGGCAATCGATGATGTCGCTTTTGGTGTTCTGTTCTCTGTTCGGTTTTGGTGGCGCCCTTATCTCGCTACTTCTATCTAAAGTAATGGCGAAATGGTCTGCCGGCGTAAAAACGATCGATCCAAATACTAACGATCCGACTTTACGCAATCTTGTTGGACGCGTTCACGAATTAGCACGCCGTGCGGGTTTACCTCGCCCACCCGAAGTTGGGATCTATGAATCTGAAGATGTGAATGCGTTTGCAACCGGACCCAGCAAAGGAAACGCACTCGTGGCCGTTTCTACTGGACTTCTGCGTCGCATGAGTGACGATGAAGTCGATGGCGTACTTGGACACGAAATCGCCCACATCGCCAATGGCGACATGGTTACATTGACACTAATCACGGGCGTGGTGAATACGTTCTCGATGTTCTTCTCAAGAATTTTAGCCAATGTAATTTCCAATAGCGTCGACGAAAAGTTACGTCATGTAGTTTATTTCGCAGTGACTATCATCGGTGATATTTTGTTCACGCTTCTGGGTTCAATGGTTGTTAGCTACTTCTCTCGTCAACGTGAATTTCGTGCCGACCAAGGGGGCGCGCAATATTCTGGACGTCAAAACATGATTGCAGCATTACGTCGCCTTCAGGCTGTGTATCAAACTCCTTATGAAGCAGAGGAAAAAGATATGTTAGCTACCATGAAAATTTCAAATCGTGGCAAAGGCGGCTTGATGGCGCTATTTAAAACGCATCCAGATCTAGAAGTCAGAATTCAGGCCTTACAAAGAGCCGGATAGTCTGCGACTAGTTAACTATAATTAAACGAAAAAAACATTCCCAGATTTCTTTGGCCATATCATAATAGATACATGAAAAAGGCCACTTGGAAATCTGGGTTTTGTTTTTTAGTCCTACTACCTCTCTGTATTACGACGGCTTCGTGCACATTTTCTAAAGATAAACAAAAACTCTCTGTTGAACCTAACACCCTTCCTCCTAACGAGCATGAAGTTACCCAGCTCAAATCTGTGGCCTCATGGGATTCATTGGTTAAGGAAAACAGTCTAAATAAAAAATGGTGGTTACAGTTTCACTGGTCCCAAATGTATCTTCAAGATCAGTCCCAAATTACTACAGCGTGCAAATTGCTAGAGGATCTTCACCAAGACAAAAAATTTCCGTTAAATGCATTCGCCGGTCTTTTAGTTAAAACACGCTGCCCAGGTAAAACAGCAATTGACGTTACCCTGACCGAAAAGCAAAAAATAGTTTACAAAAAATGGATAAAAGAAGTCGAATTGACCCAAGCTGTTGCTGAAAATAATCACGAGGTTAAATTTATTCTGTTAATGGAACTAAATGCAGAAGAAAAAAATCGCCAGGTAAAAAAACAAACGTATTTAAAATTATTAGATGAAGCCAAGCGCCTGAACAATGAAAAATTGGTAAACTTAGTTAGCTTTGAATTAAAACGTGAGTTCCCACAATACTTACCTGACACATTAAAAAATAGTTATGAAATCAGTTTAGACTTAATTAAAGATCGATCATTTAATGATGCGATTAAACGACTTAACACCCTTATTCAATCCAAAGATGTGAAAGCCGATTTAAAATTCAAGTCGTTTAAGACCATATTCAGAGTTTACAAAACGACTCAAAACAAAAAAGATCAGTGGGCAGCTATCGAACGCTGGGGTAAATGGATAAAGACTCAAAAAAAGAATTCTGAATACTATGCTTGGTTGACAGAGTGGGATATATTAAAAGCTCGGTGGCTTTGGACAGAATCTCAGACAAGTAAAGCCATTGAAATTTTGCAGTCGTACGAAAATAAAAAAATTCGCGACAGCTTAAAAGAAGAAGCATCGTACACGTTAGGCCGTATTTATGACGAGAAAAAGGACTACGAAAAAGCCAAAGCTTTATACCAAAAGAGTCATGATCAATCACCAATGAAGAAAGACGCGAGTATTAAAACAAAGAATTCACTATTTGAAAAAAATCTTTGGAGTTTAGCTTGGCTCGAATATAAAAATGGAAAATACGAAGACGCTAAAAACTCGCTTCAAGAAATTACTGATAAATTAGGTGGCGAATCTGACTCCAAGTATTTGTATTGGCTAGCGCAAGCTAATTTGAAATTAGGAAAAGACGATGTATATAAAGAAACCCTTCTTGCATTAAGAAAGAAAGAACCACTTTCTTTCTACACACTACTGACCTACCGCGATCTTAAAGAACCTATCCCTTTACTTAAGAAATCTTCACTCAGTGATAAACGCGAATTCTTGATCGAAAATCTAAAGAATAACCTTACGGAGACAGAAATATCAGAAGTACTTTGGTTAATCAGCCTTGAGCAAAATGAAGTTTTGCAAAGTTGGTCAAACGTTGTTGAAAAAGAAGTTATGAATAACTATCTGCCTACCCTATTGCTTTACTCGCAGTCAGGTCAGTATCAAAACTTACTCAACTCGATCCAATCTTTGACTAGCGAGCAAAAGAATACAATTACATATTCTTTCCCGGAACTTTTATTCCCGAAACCATATTTTGACGATGTTCAAAAAAATAGTCAGCTTAGGTCGGTCCCGATGAGTTTCGTATATTCAATTATGCGCCAGGAGTCGGCATTCAACCCGTACGCACGCAGTTCTGTCGATGCATTAGGCCTGCTACAACTTATGCCCAATTTAGCTAAAAAACTAAGTGCAGG
>DDVI01000108.1 GCA_002345205.1 Bdellovibrionaceae bacterium UBA2316
CATTTGGCAGTGCGCCCTAATTAAAATCCGAAGTTGAAGAGTTGCTGGAACCCTATGATACTTAGAAGGTATTATCAGCGATGCATAACCGACAGTATTAATCTTCCTCAATGATTCTAACGGCCGTCAACAAGGCACTAAACAACGCCTTTCGTTTATTTTCTTCCAATTTGATCTGAGAGGCGATTTTGTCTGATTCTGTCGGTTGGTATTTTTTCATCAGCGAATCAAAATTTTGAACAATCTCTAATAGTTTTTCCCCATCTATTTTATAGTAGTAGCATACGACAGCTATCCAAGTATCTAAACTACCCTCTCCTCGCAGGAGATTACCCACAGATGATTGGGAATGGCCCAGAAACTCAGCAAGTGCCCTTCTGTCTTCAAGTGTATTGATATGCTTTTTAAGAATTTTCTTTAAGAAGTCCCTGACAGGGGCTGCCGTTTTCGAAGTTTTATCGCTTAATTTTTTTGAAGTCTTTGCCATTTTCTTAAAATAGCCAATATCCCGCCTTCTGTCTAATATTATGACCCGCCGGCCTTACCTTGAGCGTGTTCAATTGAACGAATTTTAGGATAAATTCATTTTGTAGTTAAATATTAATTACGTTATGTTATATTTAATATTAACGAATAAGAGGAATTAAATGAGATCTCGAAAGAAGAAAGCATCTGCTAAAAAGTCAAAGGCGCGTCTAAAACCTGATTCAGCACATGAACAAGAACTCAATCCTTCTATCCTTGAGCCTTCCCTAACCGACCTAAAATTCAATAATTTTGAGGATATGGCCCAGGGATTCGACGCTCTTATTCATGAATTTTATCGCTACTACAACCAAAGCAGCCACGAAGAACCGAATCTATTTGGCTTCGTCAGCGTTACACATCGGGTGAAGTTTGAAAATATTGACTGCCTTAGAACAGAAAATGCAATTGGCGAGAAAACTACAATTATCTATGCGCCCATCTTACCAGGAGAATCAACAGAAGAAAGAATGAATCGAGAATTGAAAATTCTTGCTGCATTTGAACCTTCCAAACGATCGAGCCATATAATGGCGCTTTCACTTCTACTTGGCATGCTTGGTAAAAACGGACTTTCTATCCTAATTGACAAACAAAAAAAGAAAAAAGGACAAGGACATGATTGAAATTCTACTGCTTGATGATGAGCCGGATTTGCAAGAAATAACTTTCGTACATCTGACTAAAAAATATAAAAACATAAACATTACAAACGCCTCTTCGGGAAATGAAGGCATTAGTCTTCTGACGGGTGGCCAAAAATTTGACTTTAATATTTCAGATTTCAATATGCCTAACGGTAACGGAATTGATTTATTGAAATTCAAAACGGCTTTCGGCTACCCGGGATATTTCATTCTTTACACATCCCAATTATATGTTGATGTGCCCGAAAATTCTGATCCATCATTTCTAGGTGTAGTTGAAAAATTCAATAGTGATAAGCTTTTTGACTGTATTTCTGAGGCTATTGAAAAATCGCAAATCTTAAAAATAAAGTACGAAAGCCAGTAAACAAAAACTATCTTTCAGACAAGCAAGTAAATTTTCCCCCACAGAAGGACCCATCTACCCTGTTTTACGAGCACTCTTGATCATCTTCGATCCAGCATTCAAACTGTCAATTAGTTGATTTTTATAATCAGTTAACAAAATTGAAATAAAGCGCTCTTGAGGAATATTCAAAATAATTGATAGAGCCCCTAGAGTTTGAACTGGGCATTTCGAAAGCCCTCTTTCAATCGTGCTTAAAAATTGGCAATTATCGTACCCCAAAAGCCCCGAAACCTGCGCTTGGGTCATATTCATTTCAATTCTTCTTTTTCTAATAATCTCTGCAATTTGCTTTTTTACCGTATTCATTGTTAAATATTACCACTAAAGTTAATTGATTTAGTATTTAAAATCGTCAGGATCAAAACTTAGGTCTTGAAATCTATTTCGACTACTTACTTTTTTTGACTTCTTTGCTACAAGCGTCCTGTGGGAAAAATATCTCGTAAGGTCCATCTAATAGACCAATTTCGACCGTTTTTTCATTTAGTTCAATCGATATTTTTTCACTCAAAAATGCTGTTGGACTTCTTAGCAAAATCGAAACAGCTCCTTTTTCATTTGTGCTAACCACGCCATTTAACTCCTCACTTTCGGAAACCTTGATTTTCCAATTTAGACTCTTGTATCGCGGCACAACTTGAAACATTTCTTCCTTATCTGCACACAAAACCTTTATAGTAAGTTTATAGAAGTGTCCTTTTTTATATTTTAGGAATAATCCAGGAATATCTTTTGTCTTGATGGTCCCGCCCGCTGTATCCGATAGTTCAAACAAGCCGAGCTTAGTATCGTCCGGGCGTAAATCGTTTTGTTCTTTAATTTTCTTTTGTTTTTCTTCAAGTGACTCGACATTAAATTCTCTCTTCAAATCAGACTGCCTAAGCGAATCCCGACTTTCAGCACCAGAATAAGCGCATAATATTGAACTGAAGATTATTAAAATTAAAATTTTCATCCCTACCCTATTATCAGAATATCGCTATTTTATTCATTACAGTCACCAGGTTTACCCTCAATCGTTAAATCACTTTTAAGAGAAATCAAGTATTGATTGTCATTAGTCGAGATCACTATCTTTTCGTATCTATCGGATTTATCAGAAACAAAATGTATAGGTAATTCACCTGATCGCAAAGTTTGGGCTGAATCAAAAATTATTTCCGATATTTTCCACTTTACAGTTAAGTTAGGTATCGGAAACTGCATTATACTGGATTTGCGACAGACAAACTGAATCGTGATTTTGTGATGATATTTATATTTGTTATGCCCTACGTGTATAACCGCGTTCGGATCGCCCATTGACCAACCAGAAGTTTTTTCTTCTGTTATTTCGTATTTTCCAGAAGAGGTAGTGATTGCAAGTCCCTTAGCATACCATTGATCGTAGGCATCTTTGTTATTTTTTATTTGGTCTGAATGGTTGGGATATTTTTGCACTTGTTCCGAGGATAGACGATTATAATCGGAATACTTCGGGTTAACAACGCATCCGACAATCACAATGAATGCAATTAAAAATACGGACAATAAACATATCCTTTTCATATTATATAGTTCCTAACTAATTTTGAATAGCTTAACTTTTTGATAAAGAATTTTGGTAGTCAACAATGTTAATTGGATTCTTATAATAAAATTTTATTTTATCGATAATTATGAGAGCTTTGTCTTTTTTTAAAATCGGAAGCGAAATACGACCCGAATCAAAATAAAAAGTGATAATCCATCCAGTTGGCCTGTAACTATTTTGTACCCTAATTTTTATTTCTCGGTCTTGAATTTCCCAGATACGCCATAAAAATTTTATTTTAATAGAGTGCGCCGTAACAAAAATATCTAAAAAGGCGTAGCCTAAAAAAAGATAAACCAAACACGAAAACGGCAGGATGAACAAGAAAAATCCAAAAATTTTTGGTCCCAAATACGGAGTCAAGCTATACATAAAACAAAAGAGGAGACTAACAAGAGAAAAAATGAATGCTGACAAACCATTTACGAAGCAAAAATTTAAATCAAATCCTTTAATGTGTAATGCGCCTTCTTTTTCCGTGTATTTCATGGCTTATTCCTATGTGATCGACCCTACTTGTCTAATCCTAAGTCCAACATTTCCCATTCGGTGAATTCTCAATTCTACAAGCTAATAAATTTTGTGATCGTATTACTGTTATCTCGATAACGCCGCAGGCACGGATCGGTTTTAAGAGTCTCGTCTGTACCAAAATAAAATGCCTGGGGAAGTTCGTACCAATATCTCATATCTGGCGCCATTCCTGCGACAAACGTTTCGTATGCTAAAATTGCAGTCACAGCTAAAATCTCTCCAGAGTTTCCACCTGCATTTGCACTCACTGAAACACCGAGGCCAACAACCAAGGCCGAAAGTAACGACGCCGTAGGTAACCTGGCAGCGCGCTTGTAATTAAGAAGTGGATCTTTACCATCCTTGTCTCGGCCTTCTATCTGCTTAACCCAACCGGCTGTCGTTAGAATAATTCCGTCGGCAGAAATGCAATCTTTTACACTCAATCGCGGGCTAAACATTTTCGAGTAGTTTTCAAACCAGTCAAAATGAATTTTAGGCATTTGATTTAAGGTGTAGATATCAATAGTTTTAGACCGTTTCAGCCCCGAAATTTCGGTTGCTATTTTCCTTGCGAATTTCTTTAAATGCGTTGACCATTCCTTGGTTTCATCAATTTTTCGAAAAAATGGTTCTGCCTTTTCGTAACCGGATATTCGATTCCATAATAAGGCTTGAAGAAATGTATTAATCTCATCTTCCCCGGAATTGTATATTTTGGCTACGGATTCATCGTATGCCTTGTTCAGCTCAATTTGAGCCGCCGGGATTTGATTCAGATTCTGATAGGATATTGCTATCAAAATACTTAGAAAAATTCTTTCGTAAGCCTCTAAAACATAGTCTTTTGAATAGCCTTCATAAGCAACGGTTTCAACCAACTCTTGGGAAATACTTATATACTTGTCGCGGTTACTTTGGCGAATTTCAGAACCAAGATCGATTACTTCCTGATAGCAATTTCTATGGTGCAACTGCAGAAGATAGTTCAAGCGCATCTCAATTTTACTTTCGCGAGCCTTTGCTATAATTGTACTGCAAGTGGAGGCAGAAGTAATATATTCTAAAGTTTTTTTCTTTGGAATCAGACTACATCCAACGAGAAATTGAATCAAAACCAGTGAAAGTATTCGCGGCATACGCAATTATGCAAATTAGGACTCGCCAAATCAATAGTTTTTTGTAAATCTTTATCCAGATGAATAATCTAAGTCAGTTTATTATTTTTTTCGCCATTTTTTCGATTCTTGGCTGCACAACCTATTCTCGCAACAGTGAAGAAAAGGCTGTTCGGTCAAAAAAACCATCAAGTATAAATGTTAGCCTTAGTTTTATCGAAGGAACATCAGGATACTTAAACAGATCGGAAATAAGAATCGATCAAAATTTTCTAGCTGATAAAATAACAAAGGAACTTGAGGATCTGAATCTTTTCAAATCCATCAATAGAGACATCGAATCCTACGAATCACCATCAGATGTAGTCATTGAAGTGGTTTTTAATTCTAAATTGACCTTTGGTGATCCTAGATATGGAATATTTCTTCCGATCCCCGAACGTCACACCAAAAGTTTAATCTGGAAAGTCTACGACAAGAACGGGTTAAGAAAACAATATGAGTCCTCGATAAATTACGAGGTATGGAGATTCTTTCTTTTATTTCCAGCAGGAATCTATCAATCCGTAACTAAAGAAAAATATTTTGCCGAGAACATTTTAATTCAGGATATACTGAAAAAAATGAAAAATGATGTTGAGGTTGGAAATTTTTAGAACACCTTCATTGAGTGATCTACGGGCACTCTCAATACTAATCGTTTTATTAATATCCCAAACCGGATGTGTATTTTTATCGCTCGCAAAAGAAGGACCGCCTCAAGTCACTGTTCCTTTTTCTCGAGGAACAAAACCGTTCGATGCTCATGTGGCCTATACTAACTTTGAAAATGCAGATTTTGACTTCTTGCCGTTTGCATCTCTTGGAGAGCCAAATCAAAATTATAATTATAAAACACTTCTTTTTAAGGATGAGCTTCTGAAGCGACTTCCCGTGACGATACAATCAAAACTTTCGGTGGCTGATTTTACGCTTATATTTTCAGAGGTTCAAAATACGAAAAACTATGGTTGGCTTTGGATTTCTGTCCTGTCTTTTGGAATCTTACCCTCAAAACTTGATGCTGAGAAATATTTGCGTCTTAAAGTATTTGATTCCTCTGGTAAACTTATGGGGGACTACATTTCGAGAAAGTTTCAATATGATGTATATGGCGGAATTTTCCTGGTTGTACCTATGATGTTTTCAGAGCGAAAAAAAGAAGTTTTATCTGTTGAAATAGTGGAAACCGAATTAATGTTAGATGATGTCCTCAGTGAAGCGATTCAATCCGGAACTTTTAACTGATAAGCCGGGCGTATTTTATGTCTTGCGGGATTCAGTCTATCGAAAAAGTTTTGACAATATCTCGTCATTTTCAATTAGCTGTTGAACGGCTTTAGTTACTACCCGCGCTGAGGCGTCGAAATTTTTTCCAAAAATGTCATCCTTTTTTTTAAAAATTTCGCTGTGAAAACGAGCAAAGGACTCGGAATTACAATTGAACGCCCTTGCAAAATGATTCAATTCATAGCCTTCTTTATCGCTAAATTTCATTTCAACCTCATGATCGATCTTTTCTTTGTTGTAGTAGTAGTATTCACCCATCTCAACCTTAAGCGTTTTAGAGATAGCACAGTCGCCCAATTGAGTGATATTTCCAAAAAATACGTAAGCCCATTGGTAGGAACCGGCTTTCTCAGTGGCTGAATCACATGCATAGGGACTATGAGCAAAAGAGGTGCACCCACTTTGAATAAAGCCAAAACAAAATAGATGTAGTAGGGTTTTGGTGAGCAATCTAATGCCCATCCTGTATGTTCATAGTACCTAAATTTAAATCTCCGACCCCAGCCATCGCAAAATTTAATACAAAAGTCCCAGACGGACTTTTGCTTCACTGAATGCTACCTAACACTGATAAACGACGCGGACAATTTTTTATTGTCAGCTATGCAACCCTAGAGTTCATTTTTAAATAAAATCCTAGATCACCGTTATTGTGAATTCTGTTTCTTTCATCCCTAAGGCTTTCATTGATTTTTTCAGACCGAGTCGTTTTGTAAATGATGTTACTGATGTAATCCGAAGCTTCCTTGTCAATTTTTACTCTTGAATGAGGGTCGGCGGCCGCTCTTTGTTGCCTCATCAAAACTGTTATGTGGTTGGCAAGCCTTACGAACAGCGCCTTGTTGTCATTTCTAGACGGCGATACGATTTTGTTATCCTTGGTGGTCGCTGGACTTTCGCTGGTGCTTATGAATTTACCATTAATTCGCACAATAATTTTCTTTGAAGGCCCTAAGTATATCTTAACGTCTTCTAACGCCAAGCCTTCGGCCAAAATAAATCCAGCCAGATAATTTAGTAAATTTCTTTTGAATCTGAACTCGATGTCATCATTTCCGCTATCTTCCGGACGTTCATCTTCACGTTTGCGAAAAACGGCATTGCAACGGTTATTCTTCAAAATGAAAATCATTCTATCTTTTACTACCTCTGAGTGCTCTGCAACTATACGATCGTGATTGCATCCTATCATTGGGATTCCATAAGATGTCAAAAGCATATAGGTAGCTATCGAATCAGCAACGTAATCTGAATCTTCGCGGGCCTCACCTTTAAAGTCCTTGTAGTTATTATGATTAATATCCTGAAGTCCATTGTGTGTGTATGTATGCCACATGTACTTGGTAAAATAATTTATATTATTTTCAATAAAAAAAGGATCAGTTTCGTCTAAACCCAAAATGGCATCCCTAGTAAACGATTCTGTCATAAGGACACCAATTTTTTTAAACTTTCCATCAGGAATAATATTAAATTGAGGATAGAAATAATTCTCTTGTAGATATGTTCTGGGAAGCGCGTTAGCATTGGTGTGTCTGTTGTAGTGATAAAGATGCTGATCATCAAAAGGTCTAAGTATTTCCACCACGTCTTTTGAATTGTAGGATCTTAAAGCTTTCACTAAAAGTGCGCTATCAATAGTTTCAGAAAGAATATCAAAATTCAATACAATAGAAACGCGAGCAAGAACCGCATTTAAAATTTCATCAAACGATTTTTGATACTGTTGAATCTTTGCATCAATTGCTTGTTGGTCATCTGTTTTCTTTTCAGATTTCATGCATCCCCCACCTAAGTATATATCTATCGGGATTTGAATTGAGAACTTTATATTGTTTCAATTTGATCTACCTAAATTTGAATTAGCATTTTAATAAAATGACAAGACTACAAAATATCAAAGATCGAACAAGATTCCAAATCGAACAATTATTTTTTTCATTGATACGTCGAAATAATTTATTTGTAATCTTATGGAATACATTGGTCGATAAAACTACTTCTTTCCATTTTGAAAAAAAGCACGCCCGAACAGTGGATCTGTATCGTATTCTGAGTTTAAAAAATACCAATTGACTAAGACCTATTTATTCAAGTCCTCGCCCTGCTAGCGAGGACCACATAAAATATTTTTTGCTGCTGCTTGATTGAAGATATCAATAGTCATTTTTGGGATATACTCAGAATGCATATATGCTGGCGTGTTTTTACTATCGAAGTTAAATGGAAAAAAGATAATCCCTTTAAAGAAATTGTATTCGACTTTTTGAGAAGCGTACTCGCCAACTACAGTACCATCCTTATCGCGAAACATAGATGTGATACGAATATTACCAGATCCCCATGAGGGAATTATCCCAAGCGTTAAATTCGTTAACCAAAAATTAGATTGTTGCAAGAAATTTGAATAATCATCCTCATGTACTGTAAATTCAATGAAAATATCAAAATTGCCGTTCTTACTATTTGTTTCTAAAAAACCATATTTTTGAATCGTATCAAGTATATATTTAGATGGGACTCTAATTCCGCCATGATTTTCATTTGGATCAACATATCTTTCACTTGTGAAGTCAGATTTTAAAACTTGCTTATAAATAATTTTTGCGGATGTTGCTGAACACTTTTTGTCCACAAATACTGGTGCGACTATAAATTTGTCCTCAGTTTTTTTAGGCACAACAATACATCCACTAAAACATAGGATTAAAATCGCACCCAATAGAAAATTCATTTTCATTTTTAGTTCCCAGGAGTTTTTGGTTCTCCAATTACTTGCGTTAAAGAAAATAATACTCCAGTCCCACCGAGAGACGGTCCAGCAAATCCGCCGCCTAAGGATGATGAAAATAGTGGGGACTTGTCGTAACTCCTACTGAAAAAATACCTTAGCGTATCTGTACGAGCGAGTTCAAATTGAAGCCTAGCATAATCTCCAATATGCGCCAATCCAAACCCACCAGCTGCACCTCCTACAGCGCCCAGCGCCGCACCAAAGGCAAACCCATCCTGAGACGACCCTAGACCAAGAGCGGGGAATCCTATTGAACCAATCACACCGCCAGTTGCAGCACCAACACCGGCGCCGACCGCCGCTCCCCAACCCATGCCGGTCAGACCTGCAGCCGACGCAGCTGCACCACCTGTAAAAATAGACGCAGCGATAATAGCCACAGCAAGTGTCGCCGAATTAAATGCTTTAATGTCGCTGCTTGAGAAGCCAAAGTTATCTTGGAAGAAGCTGCTTGTATTCATCGCAATTAACGACTGAAAAGGAAAAGCAACTGCTGCCAGCCATCCAAAAACGCTCGCTCGTCCTGTCGGATCAGAATAGCTGATCGGGTTATTGCTAGCGTAATTAAATTTGTTGTTAACGCTTTGAGAATTCATGAGTCTTCCCGCATCCGGATCTTTTTGCATGAATCGTCCCAAGCTTGCGTCATAGGATCTAGCTCTATAAAAATATAAACCAGATTCCTGGTCATACTCTCTTCCAGTGTAGGTGAATGACGTATTAACTTTTTGGCTAGCGGAAATATCATTTAACTGATTGTCGGTTACCTTAAGAATTTTTCCAAATGCCGAGTAGTGATATTTTTGAACTAAATTTCCGCTGGAGTCGACAATCGCGTCCACTGACCCAAGGTGATCCTTTAAATAGTGATATCTTCCCGCAGACTGAGCAAGACCGGCAGCCTGTCCCGATGAAGTAACCTCGCTGGCCAAAATATCATCAGTGTTGTTTAAAGAATGGGTATAACTGGCTAGTTTATTTCCTGCCGCATCATATTCTGCGATTATATTTTCTCTATCGTAAACATATGCCCTCGAGAATGATTTAGTTGAATCTATATTGTCGACCACGGATTTTAATATTCTTCGCCCCGATGGATCGTAATAGTATTTAGCAGTTTTCTTTAAAGTATCTGTGCTTGAATAGATTCGAATTTCTTTGATCTGATTTAAAGAGGTATACAGAAAGTTAATTTTATCGCCGCCAGGAGCTTTGGAAAATTTCCCAATCATGTTTCCGTTGTTGTCGTGTGTGTAGATAAAACTATGGTCTTGCTCGACAAGCCTTCTTGATGGGTTGTATGAATAAGATCCAAGCTGATCCGTTAGGCGATTTCCAATATCATCATATGTAAAGTTTTCACCAAGTTCCGGAGAATTCGCTGATGTCAGTTGTCCGCTTGAATCATATGAATAATCAAAATTTCCAGCGATAGTTCTTTTCTGTGTAGTTAAATTTCTTTGGTCAAATGAGTAGCCATTCGAGTCAACTACGCCATTTGAGTTCGAATGCACTATTGATGATAAAAGATCACCGGCATTGTAAGAAAAATTTGTTTCAGATCCAGGCCTTGATATTTTTGTAATTCTATTTGCATTGTCGATATAAAAATTAAAGTAGTCTCCGTTTGAGTTTGTAATTTGTCGAAGGCGATTCGATTGATCGTAAACGTAGTCAAGATTCAAAGCAGTTGATCTTAAGGTCTCTCTGTTTCCATTTTTATCGTACGAATAGCTTAGAGGGACAACAGGGTAACTTCCTAAAGAACTGCTGGCTTGAACCACGCTTGCAACAACCCTACTTTTGGTGTCATAACTTTGGGTAATACTGGCGGCGTTATTCGAGACAACAATAACTTCGCCTTTCGCAGAATACACAAAATTGTACTCGTCATCAGGCAAGGTTATTTTTGAAATTTGGTTGTGCTCGTCGATACTGTACACTTTAGTAATTCCGTTAGGATCGGTTTCTGAAACCAGATTCCCGTTGAAATCATAACTAAATGTATAAGTTTTATTGTCAGGCTCAATTTTTTTAGTGAGCAATCCCTTCTGATTGTATTCGAATATGGTTTCGTTGTTAAGAGGATCTTTGATGTTTGAAAGTTGGCCCGTTGGTAAATAGTTGTATTCTGTTATTTCATTTTTTGGAGACGTCACTTTTCTTAGTCTGTTTAAAACATCGAACTGATACTTAGTAATCTCCTGTGAATTTGAGGAAATTTGCATAGTCTTTTGTATCAAATTTCCCGATCCGTCATATGCGTAGGAAACTGACTTTCCATCAGGTAATATCATTTTTGATCTATTCCCTAGGGAATCGTACTCGATATTCGTCGTAATGCTTATACCCGACGCCGGTGTTTTGGTAACCGATGCAAGAAGGCCCGATGAATTATAAGTATAAATCAAGTTTTGCAAGTTAGGAGCTGTCTCTTTAACAAGGAGACCTGTAGTTGGGTCATATTCCTTGACGTAAGTAAAACCTTTGGGGTCGGTTTTTGAAATCAATTGTCCGAAACGGTTAAAAGTTTGGGATTCCGTAATACCCGTGCCAGTATCTGTCGTTTTAAGAAGATCTTTTGTAAGTTCATCGTATTCAAGGGTGACTTCGGAAGAATCGGGGAAGATTACTTTTTTAGTGTACCCTTCAAGATCTCTTTCTATCGAAGTAATTTGGCCTTTGCCGTCTTTTAGTTTCAAAACCAGTCCGTTGAAATCCTTTGTTATTTCGGTAGAAACCTCTTTGGCATCGACCACCCTATCATGCAATTGTGTTTGTGAGGCACCTTGATTGTTTAGCGTGCCAGCATTTTCCCCAGTGTAGCTGTTTGACATAGAGCCGGAGACCACGTCGTTAATTTGCACACTCTTGTCGAACTCATCAGTCACAGTGGCTAGACGACTAAACTCATTATACGTATACTTCTTCGAAAAACCTCTTTGGTTAATCTCTTTTTTCATTAGTCCGTTGCCATCATACTCGTATGATTTCGAAGACCCATCGGGAAAAGTAATTGATGTCAAATTGCCGAAGCTATAACTAAATCCAGTTGTTCTACCTGCTGGATCAACGATAGAAGACAAAAGACTTCCTGAATAATTAAGGCTAGTAACCTGTCCAACAGCATCCGTGACTTTTTCTAATTTTCCTTCGGAATTGTAACTATAAACGACTTGATTACCTAAACGATCTCTAGTTTTTGTTTGCGCACCTATAGTATTGAAGTAAATCGTAGTCCCGTTTCTTAGCACTCGCGACCATGAGTTGTCATTGTAGCGATAAAGTACAGAGCCATCTTTTGAAGTTGGAGTAAAAGCTAGCGTGCCAGTATTGGCATAGTTGAAATTTACTTTTCTGATTCGATTGTGTCCAGAATCTACAACAATCAGATTTTGCTGCGAATCCAGTCCGATATTTTTTGGACTACATAGTGAAGAATTTAGAGCGGCTGTATTGTCAGCCACTTGGCCTATATCACAGGCGCCGGTGCCAGCAACGGTACTAGCAATTTCTGTATTTAAATCAAGTCGCACGACACGATGATTTCCAGTATCAGCTACATAAAGGTACTGATTTACCTTATCAAACACCATGCTTGACGGTTGATAGAGAGGCATTTGTTTAAATGGTGCCTCAAACTGTGCACCGCCTTGAGCCGGAGGTACACCGCCGAAATGTGAAATCATTCCGGTTGAATTGACTTTGCGGATGTAACCATTTTGTGTCAGGATATACAGGTTTCCATCGTTATCATAGGCAACACTTTTAGGATGGAAAATTTTTGCTTCTGTTGCCGGCACCCCGTCTGCCATATCTAGATTACTTCCATCACCGGCGATGGTGTGGACTAAGTTATTTACAACATCGATTTTCCTAACCATATTGTTACCTGTATCAGCGACAATTAAATATCCGTCTGGAGACGTAGTTAAACTTGATGCTTTGTTAAAACCGGCTTCATTTAAAGGCATTTCAAAACCGTTATGGCTTCCGTAAAGATCTGAAATTCCCCCGTAGATTCCTAAAGCTCCATAGGATAAATCTTTTGGATACAATCCAGGACAAGAGCCACTTGGACAATCAATAAAACAATTGTAACTAGAAAGTGTATACTTAGTACATGTCTCACCAGAATAGCGTAGACATTCGTTTTCGATCTGTGACTCTGATAGTCGATTAAAGTTTTGAACAATGCTATTTGTCGGTCGGGATGACAAATATAAATTCGAAAAAATTCCATTTTTTAAGGAAAATAGACTATTTCCAAGCGACGTTAAGCCGTAGTACTCACCATTTGAATTTCTAACCAGTCCAGATAAATGAGTTTGAGTTTTGTATGTATAAAATCTGTTAGCAACTTCAAACGATTCATTGTCATTACACTCACCTGACTCAAAAGCATTCACCGGAATGCCGCCTTCAAGCTGCGGAATTTTTACTAGCCTCACAGGTGTCGGATTGGGAAGACTTAGGTCAACCTCCACCAAATAATTGTCTTTAGCGGAATCTTTGGAAACCCCAACTACTTTGGGCCATCGAGAATAGTCAAAAGCAAAATCTGTATCAACGCCGGTGTTAGTAGAATTGAAAATAGTAGTGATCGTATCATTTATGGCATAGGTCGACAAGTCACCAGACTCTTCCTCTAACAATATTTTGTTGCTATTGGGGCTAAGAATTGTTTGCGTAAGTCCCAAATGCCATCCACGACCAATTGAAGATTTAACTTTATTTTGAACCAAAAGCGGCGCCACGATATCAGAAGGAAATACTTGATCTAAAACAGTTGATGTTTTTGTGGTCTCGCTTGTAAAAGTAACGTTAGATTGATTGAACTGAGAAAACTTAGAGTCAAAAAAAGGGTTCTTCCGACTTTCTTGTGCC
>DDVI01000049.1 GCA_002345205.1 Bdellovibrionaceae bacterium UBA2316
TTTTACATTGCTTCAAAACCTAATGTCCAAAACTGACGAACTATTTCTTCTTCCCCATCCGTAATCAAAGTCCTAGCAATGGGTTTAAATTTAATTTTATCAGAGGGATGATTTTCGTTTTTAATATATCTTCCAATATCCTTCCAAGAGGCCCGTGTCCAAGCGCCAAAGGGAACAACTTCGCCATTTTTATTGTAGCCAATCATCACCTTAATGCTCCCTTTATTCGAATCAAATTCATCTCTTTTTGCTCTTTTAAATCCAGTTCCATCAGCTACTAAAAAATCTACTTTTTTATTTACGCTCATGTTTATAGAGTCAGTTTTATTAAACCATCGATGAAGTGTGGTGTGACTAGTGCTAAACCCCAAGGTATCATTTAAGTTTCTAGCAGATCTGCGAAAGCTCTGATTAGTAACAGTTTCCAAAGATAACTTTTCAAACTCACGGCTTTTCCTGGAGTACTTATTTAAATCTAATAATTGATTAAACGGAACAAAAGTCTTTCCACACTTGTAACAAGAGAGCCTGCTTAATTTCAAAACCACTTCCCCAATTGATGTTTTAATTCTGCGATCCATTTCGCTATGCTTATGTAGCTTACTTGACTGACAGCGTGGGCATTCAAGGCCCGAGCGGATTAACATCTGTTCAATCAAAATCACTAATACCCTTAAAAGCCCTGGAATACCCTCAGTATCAAATAAATTCTTAACCGCTATTATAAGCTGTGAAAATGAAAAATCTTTTAATGAAATCTCTGAACCAATATGAAGTGAAAGTTTTTCCATAAAAAAGGCCTCCTTGCCATCATCACCACCATCGTGGAAAATCAAAACAAGAAGACCAATAAAAAGTACTTATATAACAAAACAGAAATTTGAAAAAATACCTCGCAGAATCAAACTTATTGAATCTAAAGCTCTGACGATGTCTTTTTTACTGTACAAAATGAAGACACTATAAAAACTTCAAGTTTTACTTTAAGATCTCTGGAAATTAACAACATCGTTTTAAAATGTTAACCTGGGAAATAAATCCCAACACATTTGCAACGGTATCAAGGAGAATGCGTATGCATAAATGGATTCAGCACACCATAACGGGAGCACTATTGTTCTTTGTCGGAGCTAATTTTGCCTATGCGGACACTGGTTCAGCATGCACCAAATTGGAGCAGAGTCAGGTGTCTATCAACTACGTGAGTGGTCGTGTTTTCAATTCCCCATTCCTTATACAAAACAGTGATAAGAGTCTTGATGTTAGAGGTCATTTTACTCTGTATGTAGATGGGAAGTTTAGGCTACACGTAAGAACACTAGAAGGATTTGGACGTCGTGGGGACATCAGTATTGATAGTATTGAAAGTTTGATTAACAATGATACTCGATGTCTTAAGAACCCAGAGGAATGTCGAAAGCACCTCTCTAGCCTCCTTAAGATCCTAGAGAAGACGAAGAGTGCAGCCAATGATCATCATGACCAATCCATGTTACAGTGTGCAGTGGAAAGGGTTGGAGAATATATAGCTTCACTCCCTGGGGCTCCTGTAGAAACTGTATGCAAAGAAAACGTTTTGAGCATCTTTACCCCAGATATGAGTTACAAGAATACCTCTTCTCGGGTCGTCGAGAACATCCGTCAAATGGCGCCGAGACATTTGGTCATAGAGGATGATGGCGGCTTTGCCAACAGCACTTCGGACTACGGGAAAGTATTCGCACGTGGAGACCTAGTCATTTTGTATTATTCCGATGCATCCTTTGAATGCGCGATGGCTATTCATAAGATGTATCCCTATTCGTATTTAAAAGAGATGGCAGAGTTCTCAAAGTGGGATTTTAAGAAGAAGAAGGTTGACTATGGTACCTCCGAAGAGCGTGTAGCTCATAAATACCAGGTTCGTGTGTTTATTCCTGAGTTATAATCGCTCTGCTGCGGGATGTGCTTGGATAGACCATTGCAATTGACGCTGGCCCTTTAATTGGAGCGCTTGATACTTCCCAATCTGCCGCGTAAACAGACGCGGCAGATTGGAGTCATCAGATGCGCAAGTCACGTTTTTCGGAGGAGCAGATCACTGCGATCCTCGCTAGCGAGAGTTCCCGGAGCCCCCAGCGTTCATTGAATCATAAGATTGGCAACCCAAGCCCAATCAGGAGGCCCTTCGGGCCGAACCTCCTGGGGGGCTGGTAGGGGAAAAACACGGTTTATAGTGTAGGCGACGGGTATAAATGGGGCCACTTTTTCCGGTGGAGCGGTCCCATGGGGACCACCTAATATTGTGTTTATTTCTTAAATTCTTGCAAAATCTTAAATTATCAAAGAGCTGCTTCTGCCTGAGTCGGGCAAAAAAATATCGCGATTGATTTTTATATTCTCATTTTTAAAAAACTAAATTATTTTTCCTTTAATTTATTCTTCATCGTCTTTTGATGCTTTCTATAACTATCTCCTTCTAAGTAAAATATCTCTGCTTCATTTACCATTCTATCAACAACAACCGTCGCAACGGCTTCGTTAGCAAAAATCTGATTGAACTGACTAAAATTTAAATTTGTGGTGACTACTAATCCAAGCCCAGCATCATGACGGGCTGATATTACTTGGAAAAATAATTGACTTCCTTGTGTATCAAAATCAACATAACCCAGCTCATCTATGATTAATACCTGTGGCTTTTTTAATCTTAAGATCTCTTTTTCAAGTAAGGCTAATTTCTGTACTATTTAGAATACAGAGGTTCACACAGACCGCTTTCTTACCTGTAGAAGTTATTCGTTGATCCATACAGAATGGAATTTGCAGTGATTAATTTTTATTAGAAAATTTAGGAAAGGCTAACTCCAGTCAAGTACATATGCAGGATTAGTAAAAATTTTTACACAAAATTCTTTTTGAAATAGAATTCATTGTGGTGATGATATTTTCTTGTAAGCTATGAAACTCTGGATTGACTTCGGCTAGTCTGCCATACTCATTGGTTTCAAACATCAAACCTGAATGACTAATATTAGCTGAAGATGGTATAATCGTCAGCTTCTCAGGAGAAAGCTTGGGTGGTGCGCTTTTATCGCCCTCAGCGGTAAGCCAAAAGATATGATTAAATTCAGAGTTAAAAAACTTTGTAAAACTAGTGACTACTCTATTAGAGTCAATAACGCTATCATTACCAGTCATAACTAAGACAGTCGGAATCTTAATAGAAGTATCTGTTTTAATATTGTCGCGAATGTTGTTGTATACCTGAAGAGGACCATTTAATGGTAAAGTTTTATTTTTAACATGTGCAGAACACTCAGGGCACCAGTCATTAAATAATGAAAAATTTCTAATTCTGTCATAATAGTTTTTTAAAAAGATACTATTGCTTGCAGATATCCATTTCTTAGCGCCTCTTAAAATACTAAGAATAAATTTACTAGCGAAAGATGTGGATATTTCCAAAGCGGGGGCGAAAAGAAGAAGCATTTTAATTTTATTTTGAATTTCAATATCTTTAACAAGAACAGAACTTAAAAGCCCTCCATTAGAAAAGCCACCTAAAATCAAAGGCTGGCCATCCGCAGTTAAATCGTGGATGATGTTTTTAGTTTCAGACAACCATTGCTCGTAATTGATCTGTCCCATTGTTTTTTCATCTTTGCCGTGGCCAGAAAGCAAGGGAACAAAGACATCATAGCCTTCGAAATAAAGAGATTTAGCAATATCTTTTAAATAGTAAGGCGAATCTGTTAATCCATGTAATAGTAAAACTTTGGATTTGTTTTGCGGTGTTTTAGAGTCTCTGGTCAAGCTAAAAGAGCTATTGGGGGTGCTAGTTTTTTCTAAGAAATCAATTATTTCCGCGGGGGTGCAGCTCAAGCAGTCATCAAAGCGCATTTTGGCACTAGCTTGTTCGCCAATTAGCCCCCAACACAAGATAATAACGAATAATAGATAAAACTGCTGCATAACAAATACAAAAGCAATTTAAATGCCAGAGCAATCTGCCTCTGGCTTTTGATTTAATTCACTGTATATTATGAAAAATTAATTAAGATAAAGAATTCGTAAAAAGTATTTCTGAGCCTTGGAGTTTCCAGGGGAACGTTTTATCGCAGCTTGAGCGGGTCTCCGAAGATTGCCTAAACAGAATCGTGGTGAGCGGATAGAAGATATAGACGGCCCTCATATTTACCGAGGGCTACCGACAAAAGGCATAACCGCTTGTTTGGTGAGGATAGGAATTTTTAAGC
>DDVI01000064.1 GCA_002345205.1 Bdellovibrionaceae bacterium UBA2316
AAATACTTTCGGCCGGGTTAATATATAAGTAAGCCGTTTACCAAAGGAATTTTAAATGAAGTACTTAGTAAATGGATTAAAACAAACTCATCGGCGTCTCTTACCCATCCTTCCAATTCAATAACTATAAATTCAATAGTGGACGAACGAATTTTATCCGATTTAAAAAGTATTAATACTATAAATTCCGCGGACCTAATAAAAGAGACGCTTTCAATTTTTGAAAAAAATCTACCAAAGCGGTTATTCAATATAAAACACACTTTAGAAACTAAAAATGAAGACGAAGCCAAAGCAGCGATTCACAGTTTAAAATCCGCAGCGTCCGCATTTGGAGGACTCAGTATCGCCACTCTATGCAACGAGATGAACGAACACCTGAAACTGAAACGATTTAATGAAGCTCTAACTAAAATTGAGACTATCCCTGATGAAGTTCGCAACGTAAAGGCGTACATTCATGAATGGTTACAGGCACAGTCTTGAAACTGACACCTCAGCCTGCGGCTGGGAGTCAAAAAAGCCCCCGAAATTTCAACCGCAGAACCGCACGCTAAGGGGCCAGTTCTGATTTCATAACCTCGCTCAGACGCGTGGGGAGGTTACTTCATAACCTCCCAGTACATTCCGTCTGGGGTGTCGCTGATGGCGATTTTCATTTGGTTAAGCTGATCGCGAAGCTGATCGGATAATGCAAAATTTTTGTCGGCCCGGGCGAGTTTACGTTCGGCGATTAATTTTTCAACTTGTTTCAAGTCGATATTGTAAATTTGGATCAGCTTATCATCCAAAAATTTCAGGAATGATGTCGCATCTTCACCGAATAAGCTCGTCAGTTTGCTTAATTTATTTAAAAATAATTTGAATTGAACACATTTTTCAAGCACAGCAGGGTTGGCTTTCAACCCACGTTTTACGCCTTGATTAAATGTTTTAACGACTTCATATACAATAGCCATAACTTCAGCCATATTGAAATCATCACTCAACGCCGTCATTACGCGATTCCATAAAGCGTCCGTTGCCGGCGTCAGCTTTGCAGATGCCATCGCCACACCCGCTTGATCTATATATAAATCCGCAATCGCCAATGACGAATACACTTTGGCTAAACTCGAGATAGTTCTATGCACCACTTCATCACTAAATTCAGCAACGCTGCGATAGTGAACCGATAAAATCATAAATTTGTAAATTTCTGCATGATATTTTTCCGCGAATTCACGCATGCTTAAAATATTCCCGACCGACTTACTCATCTTCTGACCCGAGAAATTTAACATATGCCAGTGCATCCAGTATTTCGAAAATGTCTTATGAGTGCAGCCTTCTGTTTGCGCGATTTCATTTTCATGATGTGGAAACATTAAGTCCGTGCCACCGCCATGAATATCAATCTGGTCACCAAAGATTGCTTTGTTCATTGCTGAACATTCAATATGCCAGCCTGGCCGGCCTTTACCCCATGGCGAATCCCAAGCAGGCTCTCCTGGTTTTGCGGATTTCCAAAGGGCAAAATCCATAGGATTTCGCTTTTTCTCTTCGACTTCAACGCGCGCCCCAGCCATCAGTTCATCGACGTTACGGCCACTTAGTTTGCCGTACTCTTTAAATTTTTCGATAGAAAACCAAACATCACCGTCGACTACATAGGCCGTTTCATTTTTTACTAATGTTGAAATCATTTCGTTAATGGCCGGCAGGTGCTCTGTAACTTTAGGATTTAAATCATGAGGCCTTAGTCCAAGAATTTGAAAATCTTTTTTGTACTCACCTATATATTGTTCAGTTAACGCTTCGGACGTTACCCCTTTTTCATTCGCACGACGGATAATTTTATCATCAATATCCGTAAAATTCATAGCGTAGGTAACTTCGTATCCAATCAGTTCCAAGTAATTTCGAACCATGTTGAATACAACAGGTCCCCGAAAATTTCCGACATGTAAAAAATCATACACCGTTGGCCCACACACATAAATACGCACCTCAGGTGGATTCATGGGCTTGAAAACTTCTTTAGATCGCGTCAACGTATTATAGATTTTTAATTCCATGAGTGTTCTATTCCGTAATTTATTTCATTGAATCTAAAACTTTTTGCGCGCGCTTCACCAACGAGTCTTTCGACATCAATGGCACTAAAATTTTAAGTTCTGTTCCATGCGGCTTGCCGATTACCGCTACACGCATGGGCATAAACAAGTTTTTACCTTTTGTTTGAGACGTGTTCTTAACTTCGTCTTGGAGTTTGTTGAAGTCATCCTCTGCGATCACTGGATCTTTAAATGCCTTCACCGCATTTTGCCATTCCTGAATCACGGCACGAGAGGTAGGCCAGCCCAACACTTCGGCTGACTCTGGTAAAATTTCAAAATATTTATCATCCAGAAGTTTATAAAATGGAACCGCATCAGAAACTACCTCTAGGTAATTTTTGAACACTTCCATGGATTGAAATTTCCAAGGACGATCTTCCGGATAGGAAATAGCATTAGCTTTCAAGTATGGTTCAATCAAACTCCACATTTCAACTGGAGCTTTCGCGCGTAAATGCTGCGCATTCACCCATTTTAATTTTACCCGATCAAACACAGCACCTGACGAATGCAAGCGATCTGTTGAAAATGAACTAATCATTTCTTGCAACGACAAGATTTCTTTTTCTTCAGGATGAGACCACCCTAATAGGGCTACGAAATTCAAAAGGGCTTCTGGCAAGTAGCCTTCCTCGCGGAATTGATTACAGCTGGTAGCGCCCTTACGTTTAGATAACTTCTGACGATCGTCATCCAGAACCAAAGATACGTGACCGAATTGTGGTGTTGGCCAATTCATCGCTTCGTAAATCATTAACTGACGAAGACTGTTTGATAAATGTTCTTCCGCGCGTAACACGTGCGAAATTTTCATTTTGTAATCATCTACCACGCAGCAAAAGTTATAAACGGGCATACCATCCGAACGCAGTAAAACAAAGTCCCCAACCATATCCGAAGGAAAATGAACATCACCACGAATTAAATCTTTCAGATGATAATCTTTTTTCAGATGGCGGGTTTTAAAACGAATCACTGCTTTTTGGCCTGACTTCAGCTTCACTTGAGCTTCGGCTAAAGGCATGCTTTCATATGGACTTTGCAAATGAGGATGAGTCACGCCGCCAGCAATCGCGTCTTGACGTTGTTTTTCAATTTCTTCGTCCGTCATGAAGCAGTAGTAAGCCAAACCACGTTTTAGTAGGTCTTGCGCCACTTCATCATAAATTTTTAAACGTTCAGATTGTTTGTACGGACCATATGATCCCATGTCGGCTAATGTTTCTGCATTCGGACCTTCATCCCACATTAACCCAAGCCATTTCATGTCTGCCAACACCATTTTCAATGATTCCATCGACGAACGTTCTTGATCCGTGTCTTCAATTCTTAAAATGAATTTGCCGTTGTGTTTTTTAGCGTACAAAAAATTGTAAAGAGCCGTACGTGCGCCGCCAACATGAAGGTAACCAGTAGGTGACGGAGCATAACGGAGCCTAACTTCAGAAAAATAATTGGAATCGTTGTTCATTCGGCCATTAAAGACTATGCAGAAATAAAAATCAACGGCTTTGGCTGAAGCTTGCGCAGGGTTTACTTAACCTTATTGATGTCCCTATCCAAAGGTTTGGAATCCATTGATTTACTCGCTTTGGACTTAGTCGCTTGGCAATAAGCCGATCGTAAATGACGGTATTCCGAATGACTTTGCAAGAACCGGCTTAGACGGCAAACCGCAACCAAACAGTCATCCTGAGGGTAGGAACAGACCAAGTTGGGATGAAATAGATTATGCCGCTCATACACGGGAAGTGTCGGATTGTTCAGCAGTCTTTGTTGAATCGTTTGAGTACACACTTTCGAGTTCGAACTCAAATCGCGCCATTCCCAATCCATATCGTTGCCTTGCCAAGGCAAACTCACCGTTTGATCTTTGGATTTTCCAACCTGAATTTTGACTTGGCCACAGTTGGCGCTACTGACTTCGACGTCGTTTCCGACCTCATACGACGGGTAAAACGGCACCGGCTCTTGTTCTTTAATTTGATACTGAAGGCCTTTCCGTCTATACCCCATATAGGCACACAAAAAAGACTGCACCTGTGCCGATTCGGCCTCTGGAAACTCGCCCATTTTCATTTTATCTAGAATTGATAAATCGATTTGAAGCTCATCACAGCTAGTCTTGTTTACGCCCAGTCTTAGCGGTCGTGCACGCGCATACTCTGTCAGCCTAAATTTGGCAGGATTAGTCATCGAAACTTTGAGTTCACCCACACAAGATTCAATTTTACCGGCAGCACCAATCACAACCCCAGCTTCAGCAAAGGCACCTACGGCCCCGACGGCACCAGCTGTCCCGGCCTTAGCCATCGTTTTTATAGGTCTTAAGTTAACACCAACACGCTTAACATTTTTGACCATGTCTTTCATGCTGGTTTTGTTTTCGACGAAATCAGCTCCACTGCGAATTCTAGCAACAGCTTCCGACACAGAGTCTGCGAACTGTCGGAATGTTTTGGCCATCGCTTGCTGAAAATCGATTCGATTTTGAAAGAGCTCGTCGCTCATTAAATACCCCTGGATACGAACAAAAACCGATCGGAATTTCCCCGTGAATAGACCAACGTATTTACTGAATAGATCAGAACCTAAACTCTGAATCACGTCGTTGATTTTAACATCACGACCATGAGTCGCTTTAGCTTTAAATTCCAACAAATCTAGGATTTTACTGGAACCCACCCGTTTACGAATTTCATTTAAATATGGTTCCAAATCCTTATAGCCCAACTCATACGAATTTGGATTCGGGGTTAGCTTCTTTTCTTTTAAAATTTTAAAATACTCGCGAAGTATTTTTTGATGATCGACCCGAAACGCGCTCCATTCTTTAGACATTTCTTGAAAGGCTCTCTCTAGCTTTTCTGCTTCCACGACTTCTTCTGCAGACAATTTGGTCTTTTTCACGGCCCCCACAACGGCGGCACTTGAAAGGACCGCGCCCGAACACGACGCACTTATGAAGTTTATTTCACAACCAATTTCTTCGCGCAGGCGCTCTAACTCATCCAGCGAACAATTCTGCGCTTGAATGTGAAGAGTGGTAAAAAAGAGAAGTAAAAAAAGACCCATCACGTCCAGAATTACAGTCTACCGAGTTTTAAGCCATCAATAAGAATTCCTACGATAATGTAAGGACCCGACAAATCCAGAGTTTCTAACGTACCTGTAGGTGTACCCGTTTTTACAAACGAGCTGGGTTTACTGTATTCATATCCGCCTTCTATCCTGAGGAAAACGTACTTGTGGCCCACGGCCATCGCGGCCCCAATAACTGCAGTCGGCAGAGATTGAGTCGCAGAAAAACCACCATCTTGGGACGCAGTTTTAATCGTGAGTGAAGATGAACTTGCGCCAATGCCGCTCACTATTTCTGCCTTAAATTTTTCAGATTTAACAAAAGGAAAATTCAGCATGATTAAAAAGTCGACTTGGGATAATGAGGCATAATAGGTTCCACTGACCGTTGAATCCGTAGGTTTTGCGCGCATCATTCCCAAATTCATTCGTAAACCCAAATTGACAAAGGATCCTAAATCCCTTGAAGCTTCGAGTCCCAGGTAATTGATTTTTTTGAAAGACTCGATTCCATCGGCCTCCACTAAAGCGTTGGCATCCTTAGGATTTAGCGACCTCTGCCCATAGGAAATCTTAATTTGATTGATTACTTCATCGCCAGCGAAACTCGTTTGCGCATTTAAAACCAGAACAACTAAAACCGCAAAAACCAATTTTTTCATCAAATACTCCACACGCTCATTGTACTCAGTTTTCGCTCAACAACCAAGGCCAAGTCCAAATGGGCTGGCGACTCATTGACTCTTAATTCGAAGTAAATATCATTTAATGTATGGATAAAATTGTTCAGATAATCTTAAAAGACTGCCAGGAAAAATACGGTATCGACCTAAGCCAAGACAAAGCCGCAATGAAACGAATCACCGCCGCCGCCGGCGAGACCCACCGAGCGCTAGAATCAAAACTAAAACACGAAATTTCACTAATGTTTTTAGGAGTCTACAAAAGACAAGGTGATTCGAGCCCATTTCACTATATAAAAGAAATAAGCCGAGACGAAATTTTTACTTAGCTGTCTTTTTGCGCGCTATTACTTAGCGACGTCTAAGCCGAAAATTTCTTTCAATTCTGGCTCTTGGAAAAGGTCATTGCCTTTTGTTGCCAATGATAATTCTTTAAATAAAAGAGTACGTGCCGTATCCAGCATTTTTCGTTCGCCAAAGCTAAGTTCTTTATCGACTTTAAGCACGAATAAATCTCTTAATACTTCTGCGATCTCGTAAACAGAACCCGTTTTGATTTTTTCCATGTATTCACGGTAACGGCGGTTCCAAGTTTGATTATCGATTTTAACTTCACGTTCTTTAAGGATACCAACAACTTTGTCGGCTTCTTCTTGAGATATAATGGGTCTTAGGCCAACAGATTTAACATTATCACGAGGAATCATGATTTTCATGCCCGTTTCAATGATTTGGACAGAATAGAATGTCTGTTTATTACCTAAAATTTCTTTGGTTTCGATAGCGAGAATACGTCCGACACCATGACCTGGATAGACTGCATTTTCACCAACTTTAAATGTCACCATGAAACCTTCTTTCAAAAAAAGAGCGAAGTATCAACCGAGCAGAATCTATCAAAAATGACACATTTTATCAAACCAAACCGCTCGGCATTGAAAAGATTACCCCAATCTGGGATTCAAAATCGTTTTTAGTACGGGCTACCCTAACACAGAAATTCGCTAAAGCCTTCTAAAAACTGGGAAATTGTCAATTAAGTGGCAGGAAAAGGAGTTGTTTAAAATACAAACATGCCGTTTTATTTTTTAGAGTCCGGTTTGGCTCAATTCCTAAGCAATTTCCACAACTAAAACCTAACATCGGTATCAAATTGTCCTCTTGTCTGTTGGCACAACCTCTGCTTTATGTATCCGCATCCACAAAAAAAGGAGCCAAAATGGGGAAAAAATTTGGAGCAATGAGCGTTATGCTTATTCTTTCATCAGCGGTCTATGCGGGGAACTTAAGCGTAAAGGTTGAAAACCAAATCGTGAAAGCGAAAGTTTGCAACTTACCGACAGGGGTTAAAGAAGTTTACTTCCAAGTTGGACAAAAGGGTTACGCTAAAAACGGAATCGAACAACGCGAAAATGCATTTGAATCAAATTGCGCCGTTAAGTCTTATAACAACGTATCGAATGACCTTTTCTTAAAAGGCGGCGAAGTCGTAGCGTCGTACACTAAAGACGGCAAAAAAGTTGTGATGAATGCTGACATTCCAGCAAAACAACCTCTAGAACCTCAACCCCAGCCGACGCCACCCGTGGTAACTCCACGCCCAGGAACGCCACCCGTTGTGACCCCTCGCCCGGGAACACCTCCATTAGAACCGCAACCACCCGTTTTAAAAACAACGCCAGATGATAAAGTTCGCACATATGGTGAACAGGCGGCGAATTTTATGGCTAACCGAGTAGTAGACACTTACGGTCAAGTGGAAAACTATCGTTTCCATTTCTACCAAGGTTTCAGAAAACAGGCGAACCTGTACGCTAACTTAGGGATCGCGGTTGAAAACCTACCCGAATACCATGGCGGCTACCAAGGTGGTTTATCTCAAGGTGGTAATGATGGCTACCAAAGCGGACGAAACGAAGGCAGCCGTGTGGGTTCAGCGATGGGCCAAGCGCAGGCTCGTGCCCGTTTCCAAAACTCGGTCGGTAATGCGCCCACACTGAACGTAACTCCGGGCGTTCAGCCAACCGGTGATGATTTCCAAGGTATGAACTCACCTATCGGTCAACCTGATTTCGCGTCTCAGTTATCTGTTTATAACAACGATTTCGTTTTAGAAGCTCGCCGTGGCATCAGTATGGATTTATCAGATGATATTATCTCGGACATCTATGGTAACTACTGGAACTTAAGTGATTACTACGGTTGGACAGATTACAAATACGACACTCTATTTTCTAGCTGGAAAGCAGACAATGCTTTCACATTGTTCTTAAACAAAAAATTAGTTCGTGAAAACTCTGATCCAGGTAAAATCCAGGCCAATAACCAAATGGTAGCTAAATACCGCGAAATCACGAATTCGAATGAATTTTCGGATGCGGATGAATCTCGCCAACAGTTCAAATACGAATTCGTTTCTCAGTATAACTCGGTTATCGGTAGAAAATGGAATAGCGAAGTGTATGGTCGACCAAACTATGCAGCACACGCTCGCGGTGAATACTACTTCGTTCAAGCTTTAAAAGCCTATGCTCAGAAATTAGGGCATGCTCGGGGTTACGCCGTTAGTTTTTCAGATGCGAGCCGCAAAGGTTACCAACAAACAATAGGTGCGGCTTACCAAAGCTCATTTGATCAAACGGTGGCTTACTATACAAACAACCCAGTGATTGAAAATGTACGTGTACAGGTTCAAAACCAAGCGGGTTCAACTACAGTATCTGTCTTAGACAGCATTTATCCAAATGTTCTTGAGGCGACTAACTTGGGTAAAGCCGCGGGCATCGTTCAGGTCACTCTATCAGGTGCAGGCACGGCGGCTCTTCCGGTTGGTTCTACAACAGGAATGGACGTTCCGGGTTTAACTCGTGTTACGACTGCTAAATTGTTAAATACGCCGGCGCAAATTGCTCAGACAGCGCAACCGAACAAACCTTTAACTGTGACAATCACGATTAAAGCTGGTGGCCAAGTCTACACTCAAACTCAACAAGTTATCGTTTCATGGAATCAAACTGTGAAACAAACTGCAGTTGAAGCGAATGCGTCTCGTGAAGCTGTATTGGCTCAATACTTAGCCGCTCAACTAGCTAAAGAGTGGAAAGACAATGGTTTGTTTGACGGTAACGTATTTGAAAAGAAACCTCTAGAGACTCTAGCTGGTCAGTACGTTCAATTAGTCCAAACATTGCCGGCAGCGGAACAAGCTAAACTTAAAAAATATAACTCAGCTTTAACGGCGGGTTACGGTAAAAAGCCTTTCTTAATCAACGGCAAATGGAAATCCGTAGAAGCGTTGTTCAAGAAAATTGGCTACAAAATGCCATAACTTGAAAACTAACTGATATTACGTAAATACTCATACAAAGCGCCGGCACACCCGGCGCTTTTTTTTCGTTTACAAAGTAAATCTAAGGTGCCAAGCGGCGACATTAAAAAAATCTTAACACTGATCAAGTTTTGCTTAATCATAAATGCATTCACAAAAGGAAGTTCACGTGGACGCAATTATCTTGATTACGGATGTAGTGGAAAAATTAATCCTATTAGTTATGTTTCTTCTATCTATTTGGTCGATTAGTATCATGATTGATCGTAAGAAAAATTTGAATACCCTGATCTCAGCAGATGATTTTGCAAAGATTAAATCTATTTTGATTGATGGTACTCATGGATTGAATCCATCTAAATTAGACGCTTTAAAAAAATACATCAGCGGACACAACAGCTACCTAGCACAGGCTTTTCAAAATATTTTAGCAACATCGGCCCAGCCGGAAGCTATCGATCGCGTGGTTTTAGCTTACACACGTGAAGAACGATTGAAATTAGAAAAAGGTCTATCCGTATTAGCGACACTTGGCTCAAATGCCCCGTTCATTGGTTTATTCGGAACCGTACTTGGCATTATTCGCGCGTTTGCTTATTTGGGATCACAATCAGGATCGTCTGCCGTTATGAGCGGTGTATCACAAGCCTTGTATGCAACCGCATTAGGTTTGTTTGTCGCGATTCCCGCGATTATCGCGTTTAACGTATTCACTCAAAACGTGAAAAAATTAAATTCACAATTAGATACACTTAAAGATTTATACGTCGCTCAAATTCTGGGTGGTATATAAATATGGCTGGAGCAGTCCCTGATAGCAGTAGTGAAGATTCTGGTATCATATCATCGATCAACATTACTCCATTCGTAGACGTCGTACTGGTTCTGCTAGTCATCTTTATGGTAACAGCACCAATGCTGGTAAAAGATATTCTAGAAATCAAATTACCAAAGACATTATCAGGCGATGGCAAAATGCTACAAACGTTGGGTGTCGCAGTAAACAAAGATGGCAACATTCTTTTGAACGGCCAAATCACTGATGAAGACGGCTTACGTGAAGCCGCTAAAGAAGCCCTTGGTAAAGATCCAAACTCACAAGCGATCATAAGTGCCGACGTAGAAGCCGCATATGGCAAAGTCGTTCGCGTAATTGATATCCTAAAAACAAACGGTGTTGAACGTTTCGCAGTTCAAATTGAAAAAGAGGAAAAGAAATAGTGAACTTTAACTGGCGTCATCCTTTAACTCAATCGACGCTAATCCACTTGGTATTAGTCTTGGGCGCTACTTTCCTATTCTACAAACCTAAAACTGAAAAAAAGATCGTTAAATTTGAAGTGTACGAAAATATTAAGGTCGTTCCTAAAACCCTGAATTTAGAACCACCGAAAACAGATCCGCTTAAACCTGTACCCCCACCGCCAGACACAAAAAAAGTTTTTGGTGTGAGTCGCAAAGCTTTAACTACAACTTCTACCGATGCCTCAACAGCAGAAGTTAAATCAGGGAATACGGTCGCTAAAGAAATGGACGATCTAAAGCTAGACCCCAATGATGCGGACTCATTACCCATTCCTTCGGATGAGTTTTTAGTTACCTCGATGCCCGTATTAGTTTCTGAAGTTCGCATTCCCTATCCCGAAGAAGCAAAGAAAGCTGGGATTGAAGGTCCGGTAGTAATGGACCTTTTAATTGATGACCAAGGTAAGGTTCGACAAGTGACTTTGATCAAAGGCCCTGGATTTGGACTTAATGATGCGGCCTTGGCTGCGATCAAGAACTTCCAGTTTCGTCCGGCACGGATCAAGGAACAATCGGTCGCTGTTAAAATTAGATACACATACAGATTCGTTTTAGAAAATAGATAGAGGTTAAATATGAAACTAGCGCTTAGCTGTTTACTCTGCAGTATGGTGGCCTATTCGCAAGCTACCGAAACCACCGTCACGTCCAACGAAGCAGCACCCATCGCTTCGAAACCAGTGACAGGAACATTAACATTCAAAGGACGCGTTCTTGAAAAAGGGACGCAGCTTCCGATGAAAGACATCAATGTTTTTCTTTTGCCGCAAAAGCTAAAAGTACAAACGGATATAAATGGGGATTTTCTGTTTGAAAACTTAGATCCGGGAAGGTACCAGCTGATCATCAATTTATCTGGGTACAAAAAACTAGAAAAAGATATTGCTCTGGATGCCGAAACAAAAAAACTAAAACACTACATCGAAAAAGAAACCTACTTAGGTTTTGAAACAACCGTTGTAGGGCAAAAACAAAAACGTGATCAAACGCAAAAGACGTTAACGCAAGAGCAATTTTTAGGAATGCCAGGTAGTGGTGGCGACCCCGTAAAAGCCGTACAAAATTTGCCTGGGGTAAATCGAGTTCAAGGTTTTAGTTCGCAAGTCGTCGTTCAGGGTGGTGAACCGAAAGATACAAGCTATCATATTGATGGCCATGAAATTCCTATTGTGTTTCACTTTGGTGGCTTAACATCGGTCGTAATGCCTGAAGCACTAGAGCAAGTGGATTACTTATCTGCTGGGTACGGGGTGGATTATTCGCGCGCGACCGGAGGAATTATTGGTCTAATGACACGCAAACCGGAACCGGGGGAACGCAAAAAGAAGTCGTTCTTCTTTGCTGACAATCTAAAACTGGGTGGGCTATACGAAGGACAAATTGACGAAAAAAGCGATTTTTTAATCAGTGCCCGCGCTAGTTATATTGGCATATTTTTAGGAGCCGTGGCTAAAGGTCGTGAGGATTTTAATTTAACGGTTGCACCTGAATTTTACGACATCACAGGTATCTACAATCGAAAGCTAGACGAGAAGCAAAATTTAAAAATCATCACACTGGCATCGCGAGACACATTGGCCTTTGTTTTAAAAGAACCACTAAAAACAGATCCAGCCTTTCGCGGCAATTTTTATAATGAAACTCAGTTCTATCGATTCGTTCCCCAATGGACATATAAAGTCGATGACGAAACTCAGTACAAAGTATCAACCGGAATCGGACAAAATCAAATCGTCGTTGACTTGGGAGAACAGTATTTAAACTTACGCTTTAACGTTCTGACCTTTCGCGCAGAGGGGGAAAAAGTTTTCTCGCCTACTTGGGTTTCACAACTGGGTGTTGATAACTTGTATGGCGACGGCACTGCCAAAATCAAACTCGTTCAACCCCGCAGTGATGGAGGCGTGAGCAATCCATTCTCTGCAAGCGAGGTAAAAGAGCGTAACACTCTTAATCGGTTCGTCAATACCGGGCTTTATAACCGACACGAATTAAAGCTAAGTGATTGGACCCTGGTTCCTGGTTTTCGGGTAGATCGCTACAAATTCACAAACGAAACGTATCTTGTTCCCCGCCTTGCGGTTAGATTTAACTGGAATCCATCGTTCGTTTTAAAGGCGGCGGCCGGTCGCTACTACCAACCATCGGAAGGTCAAGAACAAGATAAAACATTTGGCAATCCCGATATTCGCGCGCCGCGCGCGGATCATTTAACATTTGGTTTTGAAAAGGATTTCCGTGGCACATCGGATTCTGGTTTAACATGGCAATCTAGTTACTTTGACAAATGGTTAGACCAAATTGTCGTGCAATCGTATTCACTAGTTGAACGTGATGGTGTGTTGGTCGATGAAAATTACAACAATTCTGGTCGTGGCCGCGCGTACGGAATTGAAAATCAAATCAAGTGGAATGATGCTTTCTGGGATGTGTGGTTAAGCTATACTTGGAGTGAAAGTTTCCGCTGGAGCGATCGTATCGCAAAGTACAAGCATGAATACGATCAAACCCATAATTTTAATTTAGTAGCCGCAAAGAAACTTGAAAATAATTGGAAAGTTTCAGGACGGTTCCGCTACGTAACAGGCAACCCCTATACTCCTATCGTCGACGGAACGTTTGATGCGGATAATGACGTGTACTTACCTAAGCGTGGTAGTTTTTATTCTGAACGCTATACAGACTTCTATCAAGCGGATCTGCGTATCGACAAAAAATGGATTTACGATGAAGAAATTTGGACACTTTACTTAGATATTCGGTTCTTCCGACTTTCTTGTG
>DDVI01000120.1 GCA_002345205.1 Bdellovibrionaceae bacterium UBA2316
GTTGTAAGGCTCGGATTCATAACATCCAACTCAATGGATTAATAAAGATAAAGAAGCCGTAACGCAGCTTTGATTACAAAAAATATTGTTCAAAAAATCAAAAAAAATCGCACTGTCTAACTTTTTGACGGTGACTGTCAGCGGCTCATATTGAGATCGTTTAGACACCCATTTGTCTTCTATTCAAATTAAAATTGATTCTATCTTGGAACAAAACATGCTCATTATTAATCCTGTAAAGCCGGGTCAAGTTGAATAAAGGGAAATTCATCCCACAACATTTGGAACGGTATCGAAGCTTGGTAGGAGAAAATTTTATGTCAAAAAAAATTACTTCAGTGGCCCTAGTAGGATTAATGTTATCAGCATGTGCTAGTTACCGTCCGATATTAGATGAAAATAAAAAATATTCCAAAGTGGGAGAATCTCAAGCTGAAAGAGATATCGATGAGTGTATGAACCGCGCTGATTCCTATTTAACAAAACATAAAAGTGATAAAATGAAAAAACAAATGGGCCGTCAGGCCGTTCAAGGGGCTGCGCTTGGTGGGCTTGTGGGTGCAGTCAGTGGTAATGGCCTTCAAGGCGTTGCTGGTGGGGCTGCTATTGGTGCTGGAGTCGGAGCTGCTGGGGCTTATATTGATGAAAAAACAAAAGATAATTTGAAACCTGATCAGCTGAAACAACGCTATGTAAACAATTGTTTACATAGAAAAGACTATCAAGTTATTGGATGGAAATAATTGAAAGAGAGGCAGCCAGGACCTCTCTCCTTCTTCACTTTCTATAAATACTTTATTTATTCTAAAACCTTCGATCAGCTTTAATTAATCACTGAATCAATTAATTAAATTAATCCTTAGAGAAGTTAGCTAATGCCCATCAAAATAATTAAGACTTTCACTCTCTCTGATTTTGAGTAATTCTTTGAGAGCTAAGAATTAATAACCTTATCTGGAAGTGGGTACCCCAGATCTTGTTCGACTTGGCTCTGGAACGTGAGCCAATTGGCCTGAATTAGTTTGTAGAGCGTGGTCTTTTCGGGTTCGTGGCGTTGGTAATGGTAAGTTTGGGCGTTGGGTACAGACATCCGCAGACCTGGTGTCTGCAACTACCATGGCCGTTTAGGATCACTTTACTGATGGCGGCAATCGAGCAGCAGTCCGGAATCACCCTGTCAACCCCTTAAATATGGACAATTTTAATTCGAACATTTGCGTTAATTTTTGATTTAAATATTTCATTTTAAAGTCTCACTGCTACTTCATCAGTAGAATATTTTGCAAAGCAATTTTTAAATTCAAGTGGCGCCATCATTTTCAAAGAGCCATGTTTTCTTTTAGAAAAACAGGCCTTGCCAACCTTACCTATTGTCAAAGGAGTTGTGCGAAAAATTGATCTAGCTTCCAGTCGTATTTCGATCAAACATGAGGCCATTCCCAATCTGGACATGCCGGGTATGACGATGTCGTTTCTCGTACAAGATCCAAAAATCCTTGTAGGCTTGAGGACTTACGGGAGTACTTATCAAGATCAAATAATTGAGCCATCGGGTTAAAGGTTTTTTTGCACGATAGACACAACAGCCTTGTCAGTACTAAGTTCACTTCACCGATGGATGTCTTGAGCTTACGATCCGATTTGGAATGCAAGTGATGTTTATCTTTTCCGCAATGCGGGCAATCGACACCTGATTTTATCAATAGCGATTCAATCAGTATGACAAGTGCCTTCACAAATCCAGGAACGCCTTCGGTATCAAATAGATTTTTAACTGCAACTATCAAGATCGCATTATTGATGGCAATGGTGATACTGCGGTCCGGAAACACGACTGCGGCTGTTTGGTTGTGTTAGGTAAGATCAGGTAGGTTGACCTTCTGGTCGTTCGTTAAACCCGCGTTATGGAAGGCTCGGTTCCGCTTGGAGGCAATTCAGAATGAACGCGAAAGGCTTATTCAAAATCAAAATTTTGAATTGCCGTATGGTCAGGCTTGGTTACTACTTTTACTAAATGAGTTAGAGAAAACTTCCTTCCAATCTAAAGAAGTTCATAGTTTCCGCACTGAACTCGTAGAAAGAATAGGCTTGTGGCTTGAGAAAAACGAGTTTCCTGAACACAAGGTAAACTCATATCATTCGTGGTTAATTACTTATTTTTTATTTAAAAAATCTAAATCAGACGCTCACTACTCACGAATCAACATAATTGATGAAAAATTTAATTCGGTTGTGAATGTTTACGACGAAAATGACCCTAAAGATTTTTTTTCGCCTGAAAGCTTATTTCAAATTTTGAAACATCAGCCCAAAAAGGCATTTAATTTAGTACAAAGTCTTAATCAATTAGGACCTATCAATCACTCAAATTGCCATCATCTTGGAAAAATCATCAGCAAGATATGGACGACACCAAAAAATCAAATAGACGCTCTTGAATCCGTTATTCAATCAATTAAGGAGGTTACAAAAAGACCAGAACTCTGGAAGAGCGATTTTGATACCGTCGCCCATTGGATTCCTCAATTTCTTTGGTTTGGCCTATTCCTAGCACTCGACGAGCCATAGAAATAATAGCTCTACGCTAACTTCGCGGTGCACGGTTGAGCCTCCACTAATGACTATTTGGCAATTATGATTTAGAAAGACACTACGATTCACAAGGGGGATGCGTGAAGGATTTAAAAATTACACTAATTTGTTCTATCTCATTATTTTTAGGCGCTTGCGTAACTTTGCCGAACTCTTTTGTAAAAGATGGTGATGTTTTAGTTCACAAACCAACGGCAACACGCTATCCAAAGAAAATTCAAGGGTGGAATCTTTTAGAGGGTGCTACAGATAAAGTTGATAATGAAATTGCGGCCTCAGCCTCTTATCGGCAGGCGTCTTTTTCAAAAGCTTTCAACGCAGACTTCATTCCGACCGCTAGCGTTTACATACTTAGTTCAGAAAAAAGCAACGGACTTCAAATCCTACAAAAACGCTTAAAAGCGCAGATTCCAAACGCAATCCAAGAACGCCAAGAAACTTTGAAAACGCCGAATGGAACAACTACTGCAATTGTCTATAAACACCTCGCTGGAGTTGCCGTTAATTCACTCATCTCACAGGCTTTTGAGACAGAATCATGGCTCATTCAATCTCCGACACAGAAGCAAGTCGCTTATTGGGTCACTGTAGCTAAAACCGATAAAGATCGAGAATCCATTCCGACAGATTTTTTAGCAAGATACAACGAAGGCCTGAAAGCGGATGCGAAGACATCAATCGCCCAATAACATCAAAACACTAAAAATTTTTTTGCTTCGGCCGCTATTAGCAATTTTAGGTTTTTCTTCTGGCGCAAATGCCTTAAGTAAGCGGCCTCTTCGGGCTGAAGATCCACATGCAAAAGCCTGGGTTGCAACAAGCGAATTTTCCCCATATTCGCTAATGACCGTTACAAGTTATCTAAACGCTTTTGGAGCAGTCCTTTACTTTGCGCCTGTAGAAAAATCTCCAGATTATGATCGACAGCAAGTTAAAGATGCGAATAGCGCCGCCGCTGGTGTCGTCTTGGCGGGCGCTATGCTCAATGGATTATTTGCGATGATTTCTTCGCCTATGATTTCTGATGAGGAACGGCTTAAACTCGGCCCACTATCGGCCACCGATATTGACGATGCATCACTACAACGTGAGAGGAAAGGCTTCTTAATATCCCATTTGATCAATACCGCTGCAATTGCTGGCGTGGCCTCGCAATCTGTTCGTGCAGAAAGATGGTCCATTGTCGCCATTCAGGCGGCACTTCCAATTGTTGTAGATTTGTCGGCTCGGCATATATTTGGTTCTAATGCAGTTTCACCTTGGGCTTTTTCTGTTGCTCCGTATCTGGAAAATCAGAACTATTCTTCCGCATTAATGTTGAGCTATAGCTGGTGAAAAATGCGTCCGTGAATACGAACGCACTTTTTCTTCAATTACGATTATTTTCTGCTTGTTCAGCAATTTTTAAAAGCTCCTCAACAATTTCATTGATCAACATAGAAAACCCGTACTGAACGTGATCGAAGTCCGTAGGCAAAACGCGGTCAGGGTCTTGGGTCTCAATAAAATGTCCCAAGCATCTAAGCTTGTAAGTCAGCAGCCTGAGCTTTTCAAAATCGACTTTACTCATTTGCGACCGCCAGTCCCAACAAATTGGCTGTTGAGCCACTTAAAGCTCATACCACCGTGTTGATGAGCTTTGGCAGCTTCACGACCAACAATGCCAGTGGCTTCAACCAAAGTGCCAGCAGCACCAAGAGCAATGGCAACGAAAATAAGACTTCTAATAAATTGAACTATGCCTAACATAAATAATCCTTTCGATTGTTAGGTTCAAATCCAACGAAATAGGTCTCTGACGTGTTTGTTTATGAAATGATCTGAATTGAAGCTTCAAATTCTTTATTTTTACTCTCAAATCGAACCTAAAAAGTGTCACCTAGGTGTCACCTGAAAGTCACCTAGCACAGTTATTTTTGGTTATTTGGAGTTATTTTTCGAGAGATCGAAGCTTGTAAGTGATTGAAATCTTTTGTTAATGATTTTCGTTATTTAGTTTTGTTTTCGAGACTTTTTAAAAAGGAGATTGGAGGTTTCACTATGAAACCTCGTCTTATCAATAACTTATAGCAAATATTAGACCTTAAAAGCAAGCCTTCTACTCTACAGCGAAACATTTCTGTTAGCTTCCCGAAAATCATAAAGGCTGACAACTTTCTCCATGATTCCTTGATCGTTCGGGATGAAATCAAGTCCTTCGGTTGCTCCTCTTTCGTCCACGCCAGCCAGCCGAATATAACGCTCAGCCGTTTTTAGATCCTTCCAACCGCATATTTTCATAACAGTTGTTGAAGGAATCCCGCGCGAAATAAGATGAGTTGCAAAACAAGCTCGTAACGTATGAAAGCGAACTGGTGGAATTCCAATTTCTCTGCAAAATGCTCGAAGAACTTTTGCCTGATAACCTTCCTTCCAATGTGTAAAATGTGGCAAAACAAATTGTCCATTCTCATCCGAACCAAAATTGTGCTGCTTCATTTCCATCAAGATCATGTAAAGCTCACTTGATACCGGAACATTGCGCCAGTATCTAGCCTTCAATGGACCATACTTTTTAAGCTTCTTATTCCATGATCTTGTCAGTCTAATCAGCCCAAAGTTTCTTTCATGCGGTGGCAGCGCTTTTTGGCGTTGGGCTTCTTCTAAAGAGACCAAATCCATATCCTCATGCCGTAGACCATAAACTTCACCATTTCGACATCCTGTTAAGATTGTCACAGCCCAGATCGGATACCAAGGATGCTTTCGATCTTTAGCTTCACGAAGCAAAGTTTTGATTTGTTCGTGAGTCAAAATCTCTGGCAGCTTTTCTGGTTCCTTCTTCGCTGTATCTAATCCAAACACAGGACTATGATGAGGACCAACAATCAATCTTTCATCGATACCCCAAAGGTAAATCAAATTGATCACACTTTTAAGCTTTCGTTGATAAGACGATGTCTGCCCATGTTCTGCGGCTTGATTTAACAACAAACGTCCGTCGCCACGAGTAATCTCTGAGGCTGGTCGTTTAAGCCAGCTTTGAGTCCATTTGCGAGCAAGCTTTGCGTAATCCCAGACTGTTGATTTTGAGTAACGGTGTGATCCATAAAGCTCATGAAAATCAGACCATCTTTGAATTATACTGTCCCAAGTGAATCCTTGGTTTTCAAGTCGCGCGATTTCTGATGTAACTTGCACAAACTGAGTTCGCTCTTCTTTTTCAGCTTCTTTTTGGGTTTTAAATCCTCCACGCATTCTTTGTAATCGAATCTGTGGATTTTTTCGGCTTCGAATATTTATATAATAACGCCAAAATGTTTGACCATTTTCATTATAAGAAAAAATAGACATTGCTACCTCCTTTATGCCTCTGAGCACTCGATGAGATAGGAAAGTTCTTTTCTTTTGAAATACAATTTACCTGAAAACTTTCGTCGTCGAATTTTTCCTTGTGATACCAATTTGTGAATTGCATTCACTGAAGGAATTCCATTTGCATTAAATTTTCGTAAATAAACTGCTGCTTCCGCTGTAGATAACCACTCCAAATTTTCAAAGAACAAATTACTTCTTACATCTGAATCTACCTCGTTTTCCTGGCTGTTTCCATTCTCTTTTCTCTCTCTTCTTACCTGTGTCATATATATACCTATTCTATCAACACCTCCCCCCGCCCGCCGCCGTTGTACCGTCTTCCTGACCACTTACTCCCGTTAAACATCTCTAGATGTAGGGAGTGAGTGGTCAGGAAGCTTCTGAGGGACAACCAGCGGCGGGCGCGTGGAGTTAATTGCTTAATTTGCTTGAAGAAAAATCAGTAAGTTGAATGCAAATTTATTCGAGCTAATAAATGGTAGGGCTACCAGATTTTTAAATCTTCGCTTCTACGTTTTGGCCATTCTGTTGATCCAAGATATCCACACCAATTTTTAAATGATGTGAATTTTCCACAAGCGTTGAACAATCGGTCAAATGCTTCGCCGCCTCCATCCAGAGAATCTGAAAAGAGGAAAAAGTTTTCACCGAAGCGTTTTTGTTTTTCCGATTTTGGCAGCAAGTTATTTTGATAAAGCAGTCGAATCGTTTCAGATAATCGGCCCGAGTCACAAATATAAATCAATCCATCTAATTGAGTGCGATCCATGTATTTACCAAGTTTACGCAAGATTCGCTCGTCACTCTTCCTTGATCTTTCAATTTCAAATGCGACGCAAACAGTATTTGAACTTTCTGTTTTTTGTATCGTCAGCAAAAAGTCTGGTCGAAGATCGTAGTCTACATAAGAAAGATTTAAAATATTTTTGGCAAATGTATTGCTCCCAATTTCAATCTCTCTTGATATTGTTGCATTTGGAAATAGCTTTTTAGTATTCACAATCCAATATTCACACCATTGATTGTGAAAGAGATCTTGTCTACGGATGAGTGGTTGTTTCAAATTGTCTGCCGACTGATTAGAAAATTCAGCAGCCTTTTTACGACTGGCAAAGCTTTGGGAAATCATATAATATGTGCCCTGGCTAGAATAATGAAACGATTCTATAAATCCTTTTTTTGTTAGAAGCTGCAATGCCTTTCGCAAATTTCGTTTCGACATTTTAGGCTCCATAATTCTATGAAGCACTTCAATTGTTAGCGGACCAGACTCTTGTACGCATCTCAAAACAGCTTTTCCCTTCTGCGGTCGTTTGTTGGCAGTGATCGTCATTGATCTAAGCTCTCCATCTGCATCTGGCTGCGATTGGCCTTCTTTACGCCTTTTGACTTTAAGTCCATCAACGCCTTGATCGCAGATTCAATGTCGATTTCTTTTTGCGAAGCCATCAGCCTTAAGGATTTTCTAATATTCGTGTGTTTCGCTTGTAAGCCACGAATATCAATTTTCCCCGTGGCGATCAGTTCGTTGACAACATCCGAATAATTAATAGTTCCGTTCATAAAGCCTTCGTTGGCCTCGTTTGTTAAACTCTCTAGTGCTGACCAAGATTCATCACTTAATACGATTTGAATTTTCTTTTTCATTATCGACCACCTTTCTTTAATTTTGGTTGAGGGATTACGAATGGACTTGTAGGCAAATCACCAAAGTAGATTTCAGTTTGCCTTGTCATCTCATCGCGATCTTCAACAACTTTCTGATGAACAAAGTATGATGTGATCAACCCAAGGCCTAAGCCAATGGTCGCACCAAGACCTACTTCTTCAGCCGTTGGGTTGCGTCCATTCGTGCTATGAGCCGCGTAAGTTGCTGCCGCTCCGGTAAGTGCGCCGGTAGCAGCTCCAAGTCTGAATGATTGATCTAGCGTCGTGCATGACGCTGTTAAGGCCACGATGGGGCCAATTAGAAATATGCGTTTCATTTCGCATTCCTCCTGTATTTGAAAGTGGAGGAGTGGAAAAGTTGGATGGGTTAAGTCGTATTAATTTTGCACAATTACTTGAGCATCTGTTGTCTTCATATACATTGGTTTTGGGTACTCAGGAGAATCTGGAATTTGCTTAAGCGGTACAAAACCAAAAGATTGATAGTACTTTTCCACATCTGCTTTTTTTGCATCAACTGTTATAGCCCAAGCGGCAGAAATATTCGAAGCTTCAATCGCAGTTGTTAATGCACTATACATTAAATGCTGTCCGATCTTCAGCCCAACCTTATCTTTATGACGAGCAAGCCTTCCTATGTGAACAGTCCCAAGACTATTATATTTCAAATTTCTTCTTGCTTTAGCAGTTGGAAGTTGTTCATCACGCGAAATAGAGCCGTTGTTAAGGACATAAAAACCTACTACTTCATCATTTGTGTCCAAGAGGAAATACAAAACACAAAATTTATTCTCGTGCTCATCTTTTGCTCTCGAATGCAAATAGTCATTCAAAACTTGTTCTGAGCATATGAATGAAGTGAAATTAATTTTGCCATCGTATTTAATTGTCCGAAAACTCACTTTATCGGACCTTACCTTTGAGAGAAAGAAAGTTTTGACGGGCTCGCAAAACGGCTTCAGATGGTTTTCTATCACTTTCCAAATCTTTAACGATTCTTTCAAAATCTTCATTGTTTAAAGTATAGTGTCCATAATTAGAATTTCTAGATCTAAAATTTTCTATTAGCATACTAACCATTTCTGAGAAAAACTGCGTCTCTGGCTCCGATTTTATTACATCAATGATAGAGCGCTGGTTTTGATCTTTCGAGTTTAGTGGCGCCTGTAGAAGTTGACGAATTTGTGGTTTAGAAATTTCACTTTCAATCGCAGCATCCACAACCTCTTTTAATCTATGTAATCTCAGAACTTTTCCTGATTGAGTTTCAGTAGCGTTTAAAGATTTCCAATTGCGAAGGGTTTTGTCAGCCACGTCCAAAAAGTAAACTAAATCTCTTTCTTTGATATCTGCATTTACTTCAAGCTCATCAAAGATATTGGCAATATTGGCTACCGCATTCTGTTTGAGTTTTTCTGCACCCATTTTAACTCTCCCCGTAACTTGATGCTTTTCCATGTATTACTCCTATCTTATCGTCTTTTTACGGAAAAACATGACATATTTTTCCGTACTTAGACTATGGTTTTGCCAAAACCGGGCCACTTAAGCAAGCTCTATATTTGATTTGGCGATTAGTTACTGTAAAATTTCGGTACATATCGCGTAAAATTGATCTCATACATAATCTTACATCAAACCCGTCTCAGTTCGGGAAACCGGATCTTAAACACGCTTGAAGCCCCATGTGGTGTCTCCTGTCCGTGAGCTATCAAAACCGCCCCAACTCCGGTCGGAAGTGTTTTCAATAAGTCAGGTGAAGCACGAAATTGGTGAGCATCTCTAGTTGTTCCTTCGCCTACGATTTCTGCTGAATCAATTTCTTTTGCGTTCGTAATTCTTTGAGTGGTTTTTTGAATATCTTTGGTTCCGAAACAGCGTGAGAAAAACTCCGCCGAATCGGGATCGTTAATTCGCAATACAATCTTCGTGGCCGCATTGTCCGTGATCCGATTTAAAAAACCTTGCGATACTTCCATAACGTCTCCAATACTTTGATGTGAAAAGTGCAGTGCAAACTTAGCAGACCTTGCCTTTGAAATTAGATCAGCAAATTCAGGACAGGCAAAAGTCGCAAACTCGTCAAGATAGACTGGAACGAGTTTTCTTGGTTTAGCCTGTCCTCGTTCCCTATGCGCCGTTCCGGCCAAAAAATTTAAATGGTTAATAAGAAGTTTTCCGACAATTCCGACGATTTGTGGTGACATTAAACTTTGTAGTCTAAAATAGATCACTTTGCCTTCAGAGGCTGACCCGATATCAATACTTGGTTTTTCATTTGGCGACAGAATTTGACTTAAATGTCCTAATGACAAAGATTTGATTTGATCCCTTAAACCTGAGAGATCCTGGTAATCTTTTAAGGCTAACGCTTGAGGGAAGTCTTTGCTGTTTACAAAAGACGAATACGATTCTGGTGTTTCCAATATTTTTGATATCTGTGCTAGATTGGGATTTCTATCATTTAGATCGAAATAATTTTGAAAAATTCTCTGCAATGAAGAAAGTGCCTTTGATTTGTAATATTCCTCGCTCCACGTTAGCGAAGAAAATAGCCTTTGCGCAGCTTCTAACGGCGATCCCGCCTGAAGAGGATTGTAGCACTCTGAATTCGCATCGGTAAGATCAAAAACATGAAGTCTCTCATTTGGGACCCAAGCATAAAGAGCTTCTAGAAATGAATTATCGCCTTTTGCATCCATAATAATACTTCCCAAACCACGAGCTACGTCCTGTCTTAAAAAATTTAAAATTACGCTTTCGGTTTTTCCGGAACCCGTGGCTCCAAGTATGTGAACGTGGCGAGTTCGTATGTTATCAGGTAAATAAATAGTCTCATCTAAATCGGCATCTTTTCCCATTTGCACAGAATCTAAAGAAGAGCTTCTCAGACTTAGTGGAACTTCTTGAACCTGTTCTAGACGTTTAGAATTTTCTTTTCCCCAAGGTGAAAGGTATTTAAGTGCTAAAACGAAACCAAACACTGCGACTCCTGAAGCAATTAATACAAATAGTAGGAAATCTAAACCTCTTAATTCGGAAATAGTTTTATAAATCCACATTCCGGCAATACAAATGGGAAGTAGTAACAAAGTCGATGAATTTTGATCTTTCATTATCTTTGTCCTGGAAAAAAATCTACTAGTTCTACGAAAAATTCCGTCATTGGATTTAATGTCAAAACTTGGGCTCGGTTATGAGCAACACTCGCGTCAGATTGCAGCTCTTGCATTAACCCCGCCGCGACAGCACGGGCCACAAGTGTTTTAAAGTCTCCGCCGTCGGCTCCCGCATCAACTGAATTAGGATTGTTAGCTGCGGATCGAATCGCAGCTCGGGCAAACATTCCTTCTTTTTTAGTTGAGATATTAAAAATTGTTGTGGATGGTCGCTTAAGAAGCGGCGACCTCTTGTTGTGTTGTACGTGGGATCAC
>DDVI01000105.1 GCA_002345205.1 Bdellovibrionaceae bacterium UBA2316
GCTTAAACAGTCAATCTATGCTGCAGTCTTGGTAATATCAAGCTCGAACTCGCTTTTAGTTAGAGATAAGCCTCCGTTATTACTAACACACGTTTTCAGTTTTGCACGGAGTTCATTCTGCCGTAAATTCGAATGCCCCAGGGGCTTTAACGGGTACGCCTTCGGTAGCATCCCCGTTAGTGCAAAATAAATATCATGTTTTTGATACATATCACGATGATCTACAGCTGAGTTTTGCACGATTGCAAATTCAAAAAAACACAGAGGATGTTACAACTACTTTAGATTTTGGATATGGACCGACAATGCAAATGATTTCCGGAAGCAAAACCGATTCGGCACAGCTTAACTTGAAACAGGCTACTATCGCCTACAAACCGACAGACCGCCTAACGATTGAGGTCGGCCGCTTTGTTAATTTTTTTGGGTTTTGAATTGATTGAAACACAAGATAATTGGAACTATTCTCGAGGACTTTTGTTTGGGTACTTTGTTCCTTTTTGGCATCAAGGTATTAAAGCGACTTACAGTTTAAGCGATACTGTTTCTGTAATGGGTGCCGTCGTGAATGGATGGAATAATTCATATGATGACAATCATCAACGCTCTATCGGAGGGCAAGTGGCTTGGGTGCCGTCTCAAAATGGATCACTTTATTTAAGTGCCTTGTCAGGACCTGACTTAGTCCCAGGAAATATAAGTTCGAATAGCGCGACAGAAACAAAAAGTGTGGTTGATATCGTAGGCACTTATAAACCAACAGATAGTCTATCACTGGGCCTAAATATTGATTTTTTAAAACACCAGAAAAGCGCAACCGGTTTCGCTGCCTTTTTGCGGTATCAGTTAGACGCAAAATGGGCCGTAGCATCCTGAGTGGAAATAGTGGATGATAAAGAAAATCTGGCGATGGGAGAAACCTTTGATGGCGGGCAAAATCTATCATCGTATACAGTAACAATCGAAAGAAAACTCTCGCCTAGTCTTTTGTTCAGGGCCGAAGGCCGTTTTGATTCAAGCAATCGAGACGCATTTCTTAAAGATAATGAAGCTAAGAAAAACCAAACGATTGGTATTTTAGGAATAACGGCCAGTTTTTAAAACAAGGCGGCCGTCTGGAAGGACTCGGATATGAAGATTTCTTGATCTAGCAACTCGTTGATTTTGCTGACCTTTATTGGGAGATAAAATTACAGAAGTTTTGACGGGCAGCCGAAAATAAATACGTAGAGGTTGTACGTATGTTAACAGCGAAAAAACATCCAAACGAAAAGGACAGACTTGAGGCGCTAAGATCGTTAGAGTTATTAGATACAGTGAATGAAAAGGAATTCGATGACATTACTTATCTTGCGTCACAAATTTGTAATACTCCCATTGCCGTCTTTTCATTGGTGGATGAAAATAGACAATGGTTTAAATCGAATCATGGGCTTGCTGTAAATCAAACCAGTAGGGATATTTCTTTTTGTTCGCATACTATTTTAGTCGAAGATATTTTCAGTGTGCCAAATGCAAAAAACGATGTCCGTTTTGCAGATAACCCGTTGGTTATGTACGATCCAAAAATTCAATTCTATGCAGGAATCGCTATTTGCGATCCTGATTCACAACTACCGATTGGTACGTTGTGTGTGATGGACAATAAACCGAATCAATTAAACGACACTCAAATCAAATCTCTACGTGTTTTAAAAAATCAGCTTCAAAAATTAATTCAACTTCGAGAACAGTTAAAGGCTAGCCACGAATATGAAAAACAGTTAACCGTCCAGAACCAAAGATTTGAATATATCTTAGAAGGCGCTGGGCTGGGTTCGTGGGATTGGTTTTTGGATACGAATCAGGTCATGTTTGACCGTCGCTGGTGTGAAATGTTGGGTCTGCGCCACGAGGAAACACCAAATGAGTTATCGACTTGGGACAGCCTTGTCCATCCCGAAGACAAAGCCAAAGCGTACGCAGATATCAAAGCGTATTTAGAAGGAAAAACCGAAGTGTATGAAAATCTGCATCGACTGCGTCATACGTCTGGTGACTGGGTTTGGATTTTTGATCGTGGACGAATTAGCGAATGGCATGAAAATGGTAAACCGAAAAGATTTACCGGAACTCACTTTGATGTAACTAATCAAGTTAAATCCGAAAAAAGTTTAGAAGAAGCACAAAAAATTGCAAAAATAGGAAGCTGGAGTTTTGATTTACGCACTAAAAATCAAATGTGGTCTTCCGAACATTACAAAATATTTGAAATTCAGCAGCCTCAATCACAAGAAAAATTATACGAATTATATCGCGAACGTATTCATCCTGATGATATTGCAGAACTGGATCGCCTTATAGAAAGAGCAACCAAACTTGGTGAGGGCTTTGTATACAACCATCGGGTTTGGTTAGATAACGGAACTAGAATTAAATATGTCCAAGGTATCGGGCAAGTCAGTTTAGATCTTCACGGAGTTCCTTTAGTGGTCGCAGGAACATGCCAAGATATTACGGATAAGGTTATAATCGAAAATGAATTAGAGCTTAAGCGGGCCGAAACAATTCAGGCCTCAAAAATGGCAACGCTAGGGGAAATGGCGGCTGGTGTGGCGCATGAAATTAATAATCCGCTTGCGATTATAAAAGGAAATGTATTGCTTTTTAAAAACCAAGTTTTAGAGAAAGAAAAGTTTGCAAAACGAATTGATATCGTTAATTCATGTGTCGACCGAATTGCAAAAATAGTAAAGGGTTTAAGTCAGTTCTCAAGATCATCTGAACTTGGCAAACATGAACCGCGTCAATTGTCGAAGATAATTGAAGATGCCGTCTTTTTATCGGAAGTATCCACTAAACGTCATGATATTGAATTAAGAGTTCAAGACTCGAGAACTTTTCAAATTAGTTGCAACGAAGTTGAAATTGAACAAGTTTTAGTAAATTTAATTAAAAACTCTGTAGATGCTATTAAAAATTTGGGTATTCCGGGTTTTCTGTG
>DDVI01000110.1 GCA_002345205.1 Bdellovibrionaceae bacterium UBA2316
GTTGATTTATGCACCAACAAGGTTATGCCGCTATGTTTCTTTTGTCAGCCGTCCACAACTTTCCACAATTTCTCTTGTACGGGCTTGCGCAGAGGCAATTTTCTTGGCCTAAAGGCAAAGCATTTATTTCCAGAAGCAAAAGTTCCATTCTTTCAACTCGCAGATAATATCGTGAAAGCTTGGAGTCGTGGCCAAAAGGGCGTGCTGACTTTTGAGAATGCTTCCAAGATGTCTGCATTTGAAGAGGGCAGTATTCAAATCCCGCTTATCCAGCCATCCAAGAGCGTTGTTGTTGAAGTGGCCAATTATCTGAAAAACAACTTATCTGCCGAACAACGCCTGATTGAAGCACATCCTGACAGTATAAATCGTATCTGGGAGAAAATTTGCAAAGAATGTGATTTTAAATATTTATCACCGCTACAATGGCGACATTCGTACGCAACAATTGGAGCTCTCCATTTGCACGATTGGTACAAGGGCAATGCGTATTTGCTTCAGCAATGTTGTTTACATAGCTCAATCAAGATGACTGAGAAATATATTAATCAAAAGTCTACTCAATTACTGAAAGCTTTTGAAGACGTTTAGCTCGTTCTTTTTCTTTAATTTCTTTTTCTATTTTATTTTTGGATTGTTGTTCAAGCCGATGGCTCGCTTCTTTGACTTCAGGTTTTTCCAAACATTCATGAATAGGAATGGCCCATTTCAATGAATCAGGAACATCATCATAATTTTTGTGATTTTTTGTAAGAGGAAGGACTTTGTTCATATTTAGCCCTTTAGACTTTTCTACCAATTTGCAGTTTTAAATTTATTAGTGATTTCAAATATTTGGTAGGGAGTACAGGATTCGAACCTGCGACATCCACCTTGTAAGGGTGGCGCTCTACCAACTGAGCTAACTCCCTATTGATTTTTTATTCAATATTTTGGCTTCGAGGTTTCAACTTTTGTTTCTACCTTTCTACCAATCTTCGTAACATTTCTACCATTTACTTTTTCGCTGTTTAAGATCGATCAATAATCTCAACAACTTATCACTATTAAATTATCAAAGAACAAATTCCGTCATCCTTGTAAGGGTGGCGCTCTACCAACTGAGCTAACTCCCTGTCGGTTGAAGAGAATCTTGTTTAACAAAGACCCCCTGGCTTGTCACGCTAAAAGTTTACTGCAACTTAGATCGGCAGTTCGGGCTAGATAGCGTGCTTGGATTCACACGTGCCATCGAGAAATGAGTGAATGTATAGCTATTAATTGGAGCTACGGACATCATCACCACATTGCCTTCGTATGCAGATGGTACTTTTTTCACAAACGAGCTAGCTGCAAAATTTCTAAGGTTCACACGATAAACTTCGCGGTTTTGAGCATTTCGTAAAGTCGCGTAAATAACTTTCGAAGTGCTTAAGCTTCCCACACCTGAACCCATCACGATACATGTCTTAGGATCCATTTGTTGGATGAATAGGATACGGTTGTTACCGCTTTGGTTAACAACTTTGAATGTAAAGTAAGATGTAGGAACGTTACCTTGTCTCAACATCCAAGACCCCGACAATAACACCCATGAAATCGGTTGTTCTTTGCCCCAAGGAACGGGAATGAAAGAATCGCCATCTAGTAAATAGTCGTTTCTAGGAAATGACGGCTGAGCTGTTGCCGCTGGAGCTACTGTGCTTGAAAGCACCAACATAACTATCAGAATCTGTTTAAAATATTGCAGTAGCCACTTCATAGCATCTCCTCTAGATTTCAAAATGCACTTTCACAGCTTTATTAAAGTAGTACCCGTTTTTAGCTCTGAAAAGGTATTTTGGCTTATCGTATTCCGGTTCAATCAACTTCCGCAGTCGCTTAATAGTCACATAAATCTTGTTATCATGAACACCAGGATCATAAGGTTGCTTCCATACATTTTCTACTAAGTATTCCTTAGAGAAAATGACCCCTTGATTCTGTATAAATAATTTTAGCAGATCGAGTAAAATGAATTGGTTTTTGAAATCAATTCGACCAATTTTTTGCTCAACAACTAAATGATTTGCTTCATCGAATAGTACGTCGAAATTTGTTTGAACTTCGCCGCCAATTTTATCTAAATTTGCCTTAATCATACGAGCCAACCGAACTTGGCTACGCTCATCGACCATTCTTAACGCCATGTTTAGGTATACACGAGACGATTCTTTGTCGCCCATATCAAGATACGTCACACCCAACATACCTAAAATAGAAACGTGAGTTACGATTTTTTTGCACTCTTTAAGTTCTTCATAGGCTTCCCACATGATACTTAAAGCTTCGTCGTATTTCTTTTGAATTCTGAAAATATCAGCATTTAAAAGTTTGGCTGATAATCTAAGTTCCGGGAAATTGTACACTTGGAAGAACACATGCAGGTTGTAGACTTCTTTTAACGATTCCGCATAACGGCCCATCATAAAGTACACAAAACTGATCATGAAAATAGCGTTGCAAATGTCTTCTTTGTCGTCTTCGCCTAGTGCTAAAGACAATGATCGTTGGGCGTAATCTAACGCTACTTCGTGCTGGCCTTTGTAACCCGCACATAAAGACAGCGTGAAGTAGGTTTTCGCATTCAGTGAAAAGCCTTCTTTTAATACTAAATCTTGAAGTTGTTCTTTAGTGGCGTTGATTTCGTCGAAACGTTCTTTTTCAGCGTAGATTCTAAGGAAGTTGTTTTGACATTTAAGATAACCGGCAAAGTTTTTTTGAGAGAAATAGATTTGAGCGGCCTGATTTAAGAATCCAATTGCGCTGTCGTAGTCGCCCCGATCGCAATGCAGTTTACCTAGCTCAAATATTTGATCAACCGACGTCGCATACGTCGTCGGTTGTAGTTCCGCCGTTTGGTTAATCATACCATCCTTAATTTAGACAATCTGTAATGTCAGATTCTGTCCTGATGGTCAATCTTTGGAGGCACCAAACTTACAAAAACCGTTTCCGCCATAAATATTTGAAATTACTAGCATTTTTTATGCACACATTTAACGCAAACAACAAATCTGCCTATTTTGAATTTTATTTAACAGCGAAATTGCTGAGATAGCGCTTAGGTTTACCCCAAATAGTGAAGTGTTTTTTAATATCTATGTAAGGAATGATGCGAATGTATTCTTCTTTATTTTCAAATGGGATCGATGAATAGAGCCCTAAACCTACCGGAGTCAGACGGAATTCAAGCCCCTTATAGTCGTCTTCAGCCGTAATGTCTGATGCCGTAAAGTCGTCTTTTGTGACTCGCGCTTTTAATGACTTATCATAGATCACGGAAAACACTTGGTACTTGTAATCAGTCGATTTAGCCATATTGGCTTTGCAGATAAATGTAATTCCATAGAAACGTTTTTTCAAAAGCAAAGCTTCTGTCTCGCAAGAGACTTGATTAAGCTCGGCTTTCATTTCATCTGATTTGCTAGACTTTAAATAATCGCACTCAAAATCTTTAAACGCATCCACAACTTCAGATATCAAGAACGACGTTTCTTTAAAAAGATACATGTCATCGATATTGTTTAGATCTACAAAGTGGAATGAACATTTGTCGTTGTTATAGATTTGTTTGTTTAATTGAATAATTTCAACCGGCAGACTTAATTTTTTAAGTTTAACATTTTTAACTTTGATTGAATCCAATTCAAACGACTCTAACTTACCGTCTGTGATTTTAAGTGTGCCGATGGATTTATCGCGGTGATTTGACTCAAAAATTTCAAATGTTTTGATTGTACCGAGCCGTATTTCCTTTTTCAGGAAATACGTTTGGGGGGAGCCGAGCTGATATAAATACGAAGCCGAGCCGTATTCTGTGCATAAATGGAATTCTTTAGTGCCGATTTTGGCAGAAAAAAACTCTCCCAGCGCATTCGCTGAGAGAGTGTAGATAAATACTAAGGCAAAGATCGATTTGAACACGCTAAAGCACTAGTGGTGTTGATGTAACGACTGACCAGTGTACTGAGCTTTCACGCCAAGATCGGTAGCTTTTTGTTGCTTGAATAGTTCTTTTGGATTCTTGATATCAAGTGCGTTGATTAACACTTGGTCAACGTGATCCACTAAAATAACTTTCAATTCTTTAAGCACTTCTTTTGGAATGTCTTTCAAATCTTTTTCATTTTCTTTCGGGCAGATGATAATTTTGATACCACCACGATGAGCCGCTAGAACTTTTTCTTTCAAGCCACCGATTGCCATTACTTTACCACGAAGAGAAATTTCACCCGTCATCGCAACCGTACGTTTCACTGGGATTTTTGTAATCGCAGAAACAATACTTGTTGTTAACGCAATACCCGCAGATGGACCGTCTTTAGGAACAGCGCCTTCTGGTAAATGGATATGCACGTCGATGTCTTGGAAATATTCCTTAGCGAATCCAAATAATGGTCCGCGCGATCGCACGTAGCTCATAGCTGCCGAGCATGATTCTTTCATCACATCGCCTAGCTGACCAGTTACAGTGAACTTGCCTTTACCTGGAACAACGCTCACCTCGACCGCAAGCAGATCGCCGCCTACTTCTGTCCAAGCCATCCCGTTAGTTAAACCGATTTCGTTAGACTCTTCGATTTTACCAAATTTGAATTTATGTGGACCAAGAAGTTCAACTAATTTCTTCGGAGTCACGACATAACCTGCTGAAGACGATGTCTTAGCTGTTTTAGTTGCGCTCGTTTTCTTTTTAGATGACGTTTTATCCGCCTTCATTCCCTGCATGGCTTCTTCCATCACGATATCTTTAGCTACTTTACGAGCCACATTTGCCATCTGTCGTTCCAAATTACGCACGCCCGCTTCACGAGTGTAGTAACGAATCACGTTCCTGATCGTTGAATCTTGGATTGTAACCTTACGATCTTTTAAACCATGATTTTCAATTTGCTTCGGAACTAAATAGTTCTTAGCGATATGGAATTTTTCTTCTTCGATGTAACCCTCAAGACTAATAACTTCCATACGATCAAGTAGCGGACGAGGAACTGTATGTAATGAGTTCGCTGTCGCAATGAACATTACTTTAGATAAATCGTATTCCACTTCTAAATAGTGATCTTGGAATGTGCTATTTTGCTCTGGATCTAAAACTTCAAGCATTGCCGAAGATGGATCGCCGCGGAAGTCAGATGCCATCTTGTCGATTTCATCTAGCAACACCAGCGCATTACCTTTTTCAACTTTTCTTAATGCTTGAATAATTTTACCCGGCATCGCACCAACGTATGTCTTTCTATGACCCCGAATTTCCGCTTCATCACGAACGCCACCTAACGAGATACGAGCAAATGGACGGTTCAGTGACGTTGCAATCGATCTAGCCAAAGATGTTTTACCCACCCCAGGAGGACCCACTAAGCACAAGATCGGGCCTTTTAAAGTGTTCGATAATGAAAGAACAGCTAGGTATTCTAGAATTCTTTCTTTAACTTTTTCTAATCCCCAATGATCTTCATCCAATACTTTTTGGGCTTTCTTGATATCATGGCTTTCTGCAGAGTAATCTTGCCATGGTAATGACAGGATCCAATCGATGTAGTTACGAACTACCGTCGCCTCCGCAGACATTGGCGACATCATTTTAAGTTTCTTAACTTCTTTTAAGACTTTGTCTTTCGCTTCTTGAGTCATTTTCTTAGCTTTACATTTAGCTTCTAACTCTTGAAGTTCAGCTTGATAGTCATCTTTATCACCCAATTCTTTTTGGATGGCCTGCATTTGTTCGTTCAAATAGTATTCTTTTTGAGAACGTTCCATTTGCTTTTTCACGCGCGTACGGATTTTCTTTTCTACCTCTAGAATTTCGATCTCACCGGTCATGATGTTCAACAAATGCTCTAAGCGTTTTTCTGGCTCGAAAATCTCTAATACTTTTTGTTTGTCTTCGATTTTCAAATTCAATTGAGCGACGATGATGTCGGCTAATTCGCCGGCACTCTCAATTGAAGTGACACGCATTAGGATTTCAGGCGGGATACGCTTGTTTAGTTTTACATACGTTTCGAACGTCGCTTTAACTGATCTCACCAAAGCTTGTGCTTCCACTTGAGATTCTACTTCTTCTGGAATTTCTTCGTATTTAACTACGAAAAAGTTTTCATTGTTTACGAAGTCTTTAATTTTTACACGACGCTTACCTTCCACAAGAACTTTTACAGTTCCGTCTGGAAGTTTTAATAACTGAATGATGGTGCCGATGGTACCTACCGTGTAGATATCCTTGGCTTCTGGATTATTAGTCTTAGCATCCTTTTGGGCAGCCAGAATAATATCTGATTGTTTACTAATTGCCTCTTCAAGAGCGTTGATACTTTTTTCCCGGCCAACAAATAAAGGCATCATTAAATGGGGAAATATAATCAGGTCTCGCAGCGGTAATAAAGGCAATTCCATCGTCTTTTGTTCTGCCATACATCCTCCTGGCTCATGATCAGGACCCATATTGGGACCTAATCTAAGTATGAGGTCTTTAGCAGATAAATCAAAGAAGTTTTTTTTTATTTATTTTATAAAATAATTAACCGGCCATCGTAGATTCAATATCAGAAATTTCCTTTGGAGCGTTCGAAGTCAAGACATCATGACCATTTGACGTGATCAAAATATTGTCCTCAATACGAATACCTATGCCGCAGTATTCTGCTGGTACATCTTTATCGGTTTCTGGAACATATAATCCCGGTTCAATCGTAAAACACATTCCAGCTTCAATAGCTCGCGGCTGACCGTTGACAAAATACAGTCCAGCGTCATGAACATCTAGACCTAACCAGTGACCAATACCATGTGGATAGTATTTGCGATGCGCATTGGAAGAAATTATATCGTCCTTGCGGCCAGCCAATAAACCCAGCTCAAGCATTACGTCTGTCAAAAGCGATGCACCTTTTTCGTGCAAATCTTTAAAAAAAACGCCTGGTTTTAAATCAGAAATAATTTCTTTTTCGATGTCTAGTACTGCTTGATACACGCGGGCTTGTACTGGACTAAATTTTCCGTTGATTGGAAATGTACGCGTGATATCCCCCGTGTAGTAATTGTATTCCGTGCCGGAATCGATCAGCAATAAATCCCCCGAACGACACACTTGATCGTTAAAATTATAATGCAACGTAGTTCCGTTATTTCCCGCCGCAACGATCGGATGATAACCTTCACGCGCAGAACCTTGAGTTAAATAGTAATTTGTCATCAAGGCTTGAACTTGACGTTCCGTCATCCCCGGTTTCACTGAACGCATCGCTAATTTGTGACCCTCAGCTGAAATCATGCAGGCACGACGCTGATTTTCGATTTCTGCGTCTGATTTGATTAGACGGAACTCACCTAAAAACACATCGGCATCGTGAATGGGCAACAATCCATATCCAGAACGAGGCGAAGAGAGTCTTAAACTATCCAGCGCGGACAAGAATTGCTTATCAAATTCGGGATTTTTTAAAAGGCGATAATAAATCGACTCATAGCCCTTTAATAGTTTTGGAAACTGGACAGGAAATTCATCGATAGGGAAACATTTATCTACGCCAAATGCCTCCTGAGCCATTTCAGGTCCGTACCGGAAGCCATCCCATGTTTCACGCTCCACATTTTTACGACGAACAAACAAAACACTTTCCGGGAACGACCCTGGCTTTAGAATTAAAACAGATTCTGGCTCTTCAAAACCAGTTAAGTAGTACATGTTTGAATCTTGGCGATACGGAAAATGAACATCGTGATTACGAATATGTTCAGGATGAGCCGCTACGACCATAGCGCTGTTGTTTAATTTCTTAAGCACAGCCTCACGGCGTTTTTTAAAAATGGCTACATTTTCTAAAGGCTTTCTCATAATCCTAATTTCTCCGCTAAATCTTTGACGGCTCGACTTGCTTGGCTAGAGCCTTTTTGCATCATATCGCGTTTATTTTCAAAGTCTAGAATGCTATAGGAGTCTAGGTTTACGTTAATTGTATAATCCACCTGAGAGCTTTCTTTAACCATTTGGCTCGAAATTTCTGCCCACACTAAGTTTTCTACGGAATCAGACTCATTGATCGGCGTTTTGAATGCACTTCCTGCCAGAACATTAACAAGAACAATGTAATTCGCACCTTGTTTTCGCATGTGTTCGGCAACGCTACGGATTTCACGAACGGCACTGATATTTTTTTGGTACGGCTTAAATAACGGGGGGTACGGAATACAGTATGGCAATAAGGCTTCTAGTTTGCCTCGGTTCATCATATAGGTTTTGTTTTTTTCCAGATTCAAAGCTGGACACGCAAATGGTTTTTTGAAGTCTTCGGCCTTCAAATTATGGAATGTTGACTTGATGATGCTTTGGATAGCCCCAAAATCACCCGCGCGTTTCCCCGAAATAAGGCCTTTTTTTAAGATATCTTCGCCTTTAATTTTAAACATCTGCCATTCCGTATCGTTTGCCGACCCACGCCAAGCGTACAAACTAGCCACGAGCGCGCCCATTTCAATACCAGCTACGTTATATATTGGAATTTTGTTTTTTTGAAATTCCTGAATAACCCCGATTTGTCCAAACACGCGTCCACCACCGGGGCCAAAAATTACACCCACTTTCGGTAAGCGCGGCATAGGACGTGGTGGTGTGTTTTCAACTTCAACTTCGTCGGGCCCTACATTGTCATCGACAACGGGGCGGTCGTCTTCGGTCTCTGGCGTTGGTGCCGTAGTTTCTTTTGGCTTTACACCGATGGCATCCGACTTCGCCGCTGGCGTGGTTGGCGTTCCCGTATGTCTCAGCGGAGTTTGACAACCAATCATGGCGATAACTGCTAAAGTTAAAATTATTAATTTCATATTTTCTCCCGATGGTGCGCTCGTCAGATGACCTCGAAAGAATTCTAACTGCTATTTTTTCCAAGAAAAAGGAAAAACTCTTTATTTCCGTCTTTTCCTGCAATCGATGAAGAAAAATATTTTTTTACTTTAAAGTTTAACGATTCAGCAAATTGGATCATTGATTTTTCTAGCCCCTGATAGAGCGATTCATCCTCAACTACACCTTTTTCATTCAGGGCGTCAGGACCTAGCTCAAACTGTGGTTTGGTTAAAACAAGTATCTCGCCAGTATTTTTTAGCACGGACACTAGCTGAGGCAAAATCAGCTTAACGCTGATGAACGAAACATCCATACAAATAAAATCAAATCCCATTTTGGGTACATGTTTTTGAAATTCTTCATTGGAATCCAAAGATCGTGCGTTAGTTTTTTCAAGTAGTGTAAAGTTAGGATGATTTCTGACATGAGCGTGTGTCTGATCTTGCCCCACATCGATGCCCAGCACAGAATGAGCACCCATTTTTAAAAGAAATTCGGAAAATCCACCTGTCGAAACACCAACGTCTAAGCAGTCTTTTCCTTGATACACAAGCTGCAATAGATCGGTGGCACCCTTAATCTTATGTCCCGCACGTGATACAAACTCACTAGCAAAACCAGAGGCGACTTCAAACTGAGTGTCTTCGGGATAGTCCTCGCTGGGTTTAGTAACGACTTTTTTGCTGCCAGAAATAACGACGCTGACCTGACCACCTTTGATCATGTCTTGGGCTCGCGTTCGTGTCGGGGCTAAATTCTGCTTAACTAGCAATACATCCGCGCGCATGGACTATTTTTCGCGAGTTATGTTCCACTTAAGGAATTGCAGCAAATGCTGATTCTTGCCGGATGGACTATTTAGTTTTTGATCTAAGTCAAAAATTTTGGATTCAATTTGCTGATGAATCTGTTTTAAAAATTCTGTCAGCTTATCGACTGTCTTGTAATGATGGATCAGATTTTTCTTTGAATCTTTATCTTGCGCACTATCTAAAATATCATCTTTAACTTGAAATGCATATCCTAGCAATAGCCCAACATCTTTCATCGGCACTAGCTGTTCTATCGGCAAATTTTTAATTAATGCCGGCCCCGTCAGCGCGCCAGAAATTAACGCCCCTGTTTTTAACAAGTGAATTTGATTCAAATGCGACGGCGTTGCCGCCACCGCGCCAGAATCCAACGTGATATCAAAATACTGCCCTAAAATCATTCCATTTAAACCCGAAGAATGCGCCAGTTGAGTTATTAAAGCGCCCAGTGGTGATCCCAGTTTTGAATAATGTTTAGCTAAAACCGCAAAGGCTTCTGTGAGTAACGAATCGCCTGCTAGCAACGCAATCGCATCGCCATAAACTTTGTGGTTAGTCGGCTTGCCACGCCTGAAATCATCGTTATCCATGCAGGGTAAATCGTCGTGAATCAGGGAATAGGTGTGAATCATTTCGATTGCCATGGCCCATGGGTACACTGAATCCACACGTAAACCTAAATACTGCGCACCCGCAAAGCTTAACAGCGGACGAAAGCGTTTACCGCCAGAGAAAAACGAATACTTGATGCTTTCAAATTGGGAATTTTTAATAGAAATCTGTGCGGCGTCTCCAAGGCTAGCTAGCGAGGCCTGTTGAATTTTATCAATGGCTTGACTAGCACCCGCCACAGCAATGCTTGTTTCCGTGAAAAGCTGTAAAAATTCATTCTGGCAAAAATTCTCGAAAGATTCTTGCTCTCTCGAATATAAATTCATCTCTTACTTTTCTTCGCCAGAGAATGGAACCGTGACTGGGTTGCCGTCTTTATCGATGCTCATAAGTTTTTTAACTTTAAGTTCGGCTTCCGTTAGTTTAGCGTTGCACTCACGGGATAGCTTTACGCCTTCTTCGAAAAATTTTAATGATTCTTCTAAGCTCACGTCGCCTTTTTCCATTTTACCAACGATTTCTTCAAGACGATTTAATTTTTTTTCAAAATCCATACCCTATCCCTCTTTCTTAAGTTCACTTATTTTAATTTTAACTGCACCCTTGCAGAACTTGATTCCAAGTTCCTGGTTAATATCTACATCATCTGCAGAACGGATAACGTTTTCACCTTGGGTCACGATTGAATACCCACGATCAAGTACTTTCAGCGGGCTAATAGAATCTAATACCGCCATACGGCTTTCTAATTTATGCCGAGCGCTTTCCAGCGCCTTTTTAATAGCGGTGTGCAGATCTTTAGTTTTGTGATTTACTTCACGGCGAGCCAAATCCATCTTAACTTGTGGATGCGGCATCTTTTCTGTCAAAACTTCTAATTTATGTTTATGCTTTAAAAACAAAGTATCCGTAGCAACTTGCAAGCGGTTTAACAATTCATCATTTCTAAGCGATAGATCTTGCAGATTCTTTTGCGGATCCACCAATCGAAGTCGTAAATTTTCTAGGCGACTAGTTAGATCCTTAATTTTTCTATTAAATGAATTGTTCAAGTTATGACTTAGATGAACCAACCGCTGATGTAATTCCTTTGAGCTTTTCGCAACTAATTCCGCCGCGGCCGATGGTGTTGGCGCGCGCAAGTCCGCTACGAAGTCTGAAATCGTAAAATCGATTTCGTGTCCCACTGCCGAAATCGTAGGAATAGGCGACTGTGCAATCATCCGCACCAATCGTTCATCGTTAAAGGCCCATAGGTCTTCAATCGAACCCCCACCACGCGCAAGGACAATAATATCGACATTGGGAAGTTTCCAGGCCATTTGCAAGGCTTCCATAATTTTCTCGGGCGCACCATCACCTTGAACCAAAGTTGGAATTAATGTGACATCTAAAAACGGTGCCCTACGAGTTACAATTTGAATAAAATCTTGAATCGCAGCCCCAGTTGGAGAACTAATAACCACAATCTTATTTGGATGAGACGGAATGGCGCGTTTTTTAGAGGACTCAAATAAACCTTCAGATTTTAGTTTTGTCTTAAGCTCTTCGAACGCTTTTTGTAAAGCACCGGCACCCACGGGTTCCATATGTTCGCATAGAATTTGGTAACTGCCACGGGGCTCAAATACACTGATGCGACCCTTAATCAAAACTTCTAATCCATCATGAACTTTGAATTTAATTTTTGAATTAAATCCACGAAACATGACCGCAGAAATTTGTGATTTAGCATCTTTTAAAGAAAAATAGAAGTGCCCTGACGTATGCGCTTTAAAATTTGAAATTTCACCTCGTAGCCAGATGGAAACCATCTGCCCTTCAAGAAGCTGCTTGATGCGTAAGTTAAGTTGCTCTACGGTTAATACCGTTGTTTCGCTTTGCTGAGCTTGCATCAAATTAGACTGTGAACTTAAGGGGATATTTATGTCATTCGCCATTAGGAAAGGACAGTAGTCGGCAATAATACGACTGTCAACGAACGGTGATTTATGGAACTATGAAATAAGCAGATTTTGTACGGACCATAAACCGCCCGCAAAAAAACAAATCCACGCCAAAGGCGCATGGGCCTTTAGTTGCAAGATAAATAAATTTGACTGATGTTCTTGGGCCAGTCGACCTAAAAATGGGCCCTCTAACGCCAAAAGCACTATAAATCCATAGAAAAATACAACGAACGGAAAATAGTAATCTAATAGAATCAAATTCATACATTTTTGTCGGAAAAATTTTTATTTATTAGAGTCCTGATACATTGAATATTTCTAAAAAGTGCGCTATATTTATTTATAGGTTCGACGGCGTAAAGCTCATCGAAATAAACCTTACAAGCAAAGAATTAGGGGACTGTCCCTGACAATGGTGTGCAAGCCCAGCTCGTACTGGGAAGCCTAAAGTTGTTACCATGGTCACCCACTTTAATATTGAGGTTTATTTTCAGAGTTGTCTTCGGGCCTTTTTTTTTGGAAACCCTGTCTAAAGTCTATACGCAATTACTATGTTAAAATAAAAACGGCCTTCCCGTTCAGGAAGACAGCTCTTCTTATCTTAATTCGAAAAAATATTGTTGTGGTACTTTATGAATTAAATCTTTTTAGTTTTAAGTTTTTTAGACGCTACTTTATCTAAAGCAATACGTGCTTGGATACCAACGCGAGTGTCGTTTGGCTGACCATTGTCGTTTTTACGGAAACGAACTTCTGGAGCGATTACTAACCAAGAGTTAACTGGTAAATTGTACGCTACAGCCAATTCTTTATCTTGCTTATCAAGGTATTGGTATTCAACTACAACAGCGCCGCGGCCTAGTTGGTAAGATCCACCAATTTGTCCACCGAACTTAGTGTTTGGCATAGATGGATTGTTGTCGAAAACAAGTCCTTCAGCCCATACTTTGTATTTACCTTCGTCACCTGTGTAAACGAAACCTAAGCTTCCGCGAATTTCTTTTTCAGATACGTTAGCATTTTCTTTGATTAATGCCGACGCCTGTAATTTCAACTGTTCAGATAAAGCTTTAGTAACTTTGATCGATACCCCTTTGTCGTCAGAAACTTTAAAATCTCCGGCGCCATTTTCGTACATACTGATTGCAACTGAATCTACTACTTTTAAGAAATTAGCAGGAAGAGTCACAGTCAAACCGATCATTTCACGTTCTGCACTTAAGTTGTAAAGTAAGTTATCACGGAACATTGGAAGTTCAGACATAGCCTGACCGAACGCCATTGTTTGTTTACCGGCAGTGATGATCGCACGTGGTAAACCGCTTACTTTATCTGTTTCGATTTGGATGTAAGCTTCTTCAACTAACTTTTCGATTTCAACTTTTTGCCAATCTTTAGACTTTCCATTTTCAACAAGAGTTTGTTCTAAGCGCGCCTTAACTACAGCTTTGATACCTTCTCTCATTAGAACTTCGAATCTTAAATCAAGATTCCCTTTTAAAGACGCTTCATAATCAGCGACTTTAGATGATGTCATATCGACAGTTGCATCAGCACCGACACGTAACCAAGGTGTTACTTGCGTGTCAGCAATAGAAAACCCCGCACTCAAAATGAGTGATAAAACCAATTTAGTTGCTTTCATTTTTTTCTCCTATGTGTTTTTTTCGGCTGTGTTAAGGAGGCCCCCTCTTAATCATCACGGGTTTTTCCTATGATCAATGCGTGTGCCACGATTTAAATTTTTTAAAAAAATTGAAAGTGACAACTTTAGCGCAGGAAACCGCATTGAAAAATTCGCACGCATGAAAAAATTTTAGAAACTAGAGTAACGCCGTATTTTGTCGTATAAATTTTCTAAACGCATAGAATCAATTGATGGATTGAAAAAGAATTTTAAATACTTAGCAGTTTGTCACCACTGTCTCGCAAATAGTCACCGAAAATTTTCTCTACATGTCTTTATTTCGTCGTCAGAGGGAAATCCAAGTTTTGAAGTTGGATTTGATTTTGCTTTTATAATTTCGAACGCAAAAAACTGCATAGACAGAGGGGATTTTTATGAAATGGTTTTTATCATTTGTATTGGCAGCTAGCATTGGCCATGCACAAAATAATAATTTAGGGGAGGTAATTACATCACTTTTACAAAAAGCGGGCTTTGTCGATTTCCTATCTGATAAAGGCGAATGCCCAGAACGATGGGAGCATTTACCGGAACAAGAGGCTCAGGCGCTTATCCAAAAAGCGTTCGAACTAAGATCAAAAAGTAAATACTGTGAGTCAGGTCGCTATTTCTATGAGCTACGTCGTCAGTGGCCCACAAAAGACTATTACAAAATGGCCTGGAAAGAGCTAGTTAACTCATATGTATTGGCAGATGATTTGATTGCCGCAATCAATGAAGGGAATGACTTCATGGATTTTTTTCGTGGCACTCCTGATGTTGAAGATGTTCATTTGATATTGATAAATGCTGTTTACATGAAAATGATGGCGGCGGGAGCCGAGCGTTCACAGGAATGGACAGAATACGCACTTGGTATTTCAAAAGAACAAACCAGCGACAATCCCTATTTAAAGAATTTGAGTTTTAAAGATTTCTTAGAAAAATATCCAAATTCACCCAACGTAAAAGTTATTGAAGGCATGATGAGACATGCACGTAATAACCACGCTGAATACCACCTGAAAATTGGTAACTATTATGCTACTCGTATGATGCCAGACGCCGCAATGCCAAACTACCCTGCGGCTATCGGTCGCTATGCTCTGGTGCTAAAATGGGGCCCGATTGTTTCTTCATATAATCAAGCGTTGTATTCGACTGTTGATGTGCTTTATAAAATGTCTTCAGTGATTGAGTCGAGCACCATCAGTGAAGAAAAATTAAAAGAATGGCTACAAATCGATTCCAATCGTGATAAAAAGGCCGTTGATCGCAAAGCCATCGTATCACAAATCAAAATTCAGATTGCAGAGCTACAAAAGAAAATGAATTCTGAAACGATAACACAGGATATTTGGATTCAAAAGACCAGATTGTTAATCGAAGAAAAACAGAAATAGGTTGACCACACGAAAGCACCTCATAAGATAACGTATGGGGTGTTTCTATGGATAAAATTGCAGTTAATACGAGTCCTATTGAGGCTATTCTTCAGGCCTCTATTGTTGTTCAGTTTACGCTACTAATTTTAATTGGTTTAAGTGTAGTTTGCTGGGGTATTGCTTATAATAAGTGGCAATTACTGAGAAGAATCAAAACCACGAATGAAGTTTTCCTTTCTTATTTTTGGAAATCCAATTCTCTAGAAAATCTTTACGATGATTTGGACAAATTTCGTGATAGCACACTAGCGCATGTTTTCAAATCTGCGTACGTGGAAATGAAAAAATTAGCAGATAGTCGTCCAAACGATGGAAAATCCGAAGCCGCCAAACCCGCTTTAAATAATATGGATAATTTGGAACGTGTCATCCGCAAATCTATCGAAAATGAAATGGCAAATATGGAATCAAAACTTACGGTGCTGGCTACAACTGGCAGTACAGGACCTTTCGTAGGTTTATTCGGTACCGTTTGGGGTATCATGAGTTCGTTTCATAAAATTGGAACAACAGGAAATGCAAGCTTGGCCGTCGTAGCGCCGGGTATTTCTGAAGCGCTTGTGGCTACGGCGATTGGTTTAGCAGCCGCAATTCCGGCGGTAGTTTTATACAATCATTTTATTTCAACAATTAGAAAAGAGGAAATTGAGCTAAACAATTTTTCTGCTGATTTCTTGAACATCGTTAAACGTAACTTTTTTAACTAACCTTTTAACCAAGCACGAGAATACGTATGGGAATGTCATCTGGTAGTAAATCCAAAGCGGTTCTAAGCGAAATCAACGTTACACCCCTTGTGGACGTAATGTTGGTTTTGTTGATTATGTTTATGGTGACGACTCCCTTAATGCAACAGGGTGTACAGGTTGATTTACCAAAGACGTCAGCTACGGGCATGGAACTCAGTGAAGATCCGATGTTATTGCAAATTGAAAGTAATAAGCGAATCACGATAGCCAAAAATCCAGTTACGCTAGATCAGCTCCGTCCTAAACTAATTGCGATTTTTAAAACTAGAAAAAATAAGCAGCTGTTTATTCAAGCTGATCGACGTGTCGATTATGGAATTGTCGCTGAAGTTATGGCCGAAGCAAAGGCAGCAGGAATAAGCCAACTTGGCCTAGTGACTCTGCCAAAGGATAATTAGAACCGCCTATGGTAAGACCACCTGATCAAAACAAAGGTATCGTTTTTTCATTCGGAGCACATGTCGCTCTTGCGGTGTTTTTGATTTTGAAAAATGTTTTCTTTGATGCGGATGTACCTGACTATCAAGCAGCCATTCGTGTGGATATGGTTGCCCTGCCGGATAAAAACCCGGTTGTGCCTTCTCAGGCCGCTACGGATACGAAAACAGAAAAACCACCGGAACCCCCACAACCAGATCCAATGCCAGCGGCCAAAACATCTGAAACTTTGCCAGAGAAAAAACCTCAAATAGATGAAACGGCCATTAAACTTTCTGATAAAAAGCACGACGACGAAAAACATAAAAAAGAAGAAAAAAAAAGACGTAAAGAAGCCTTAGATCGAATCAAAAAAATGTCGGCTCTTGAGTCGATCAAATCTGCAGTTGAATCCGAGCGAATTGAAAAACTAGTCGGCCAATCAGAATCGAAGCCTAAATCGGTGTATAAAGGTAATGTTCTGAATCCTGGTACTGAATTATCCGGTATTAATAAAATTCAACATGAAAACTACGTAGCTTTACTTGACCGCCAAATAAAAGAAAATTGGACGCTACCACAGTGGCTCGCTAATAAAGAATTTAAAGCCCAGGCATTGTTGAAAATCGATGAAAACGGAAATATAATTTATAATCAAATTTACAAATCGAGCGGTAATGCGAGCTATGACGACGTCGTCAGAGAAACGATCCAGAAGTCCGGCCCGTTCCCTAAACCACCCGAAAAATTTTCAGCTATTTTATCTGAAAGAGGCGTGTTGATCGGTTTTCCTGAGTAAGGATAAATTTGAAAACAGAGGAGTTTAAATGAAAGCATTTTTAATCACACTGTTGGTCGTGCTAACGACGAATGTTTTTGCAGACGAACAGCTATACATCAAAATCGGTGACGCTAAAACTAAAAAAAGTCTTCTTGGCTTTCCTCAATTGAACTACTCGGGGTCACCCGCACAGGCGACCAAAAATTTTTCTATAGGCGCTGAGATGTACAACGTTATCCAAAACGATTTAGATGTCTCTGGGTACTTTCAATTTATTGCAAGTTCGGCATTCTTAGAAGATGGCAAAAAAACGGGTTTAAAGCCTCATCCTGGCGAAGCCAATGGTTTTAAATTTGATAATTGGAAACCTTTGTCAGCGGACTTTTTAATCAAGGGCGAGTTCCTAGTTGATAAAGACGATCAAATCGAGCTTGAGATTTATTTGTATCATGTACCCAAATCCGGTTTAGTATTCGGCAAAAAATATCGTGGTCCTAAATCGACTCTCAGAAAAATTGCTCACACGTTCGCGAATGATGTTTTGAAAAATTTAACCGACAAAAGTGGGCCGTTTAATTCGAAATTTGTTTTTTCGAGTGACCGTGGTGGTGGTAAGTTTCGCGAAATTTACACAATGGATTGGGATGGCGTTGAAATCGAAAAATTAACTAACCATAATAGTATTGCACTGTCACCCGCTTGGTCGCCAGATGCAAAAAAAATCGCATACACAGCATATGTACAGAAGAAATCTACGAAAATGCGTAATGCTGATTTGTTTTTATTTGATCTAGAGAAAAGTAAACGTACAAATTTATCTTACCGAACAGGTATCAACTCGGGCGCAGCTTTTACACCGAATGGAAGTTCTATCTTATTGACGATTTCCCAGGGCGTGACTCCGAATATTTTCAAAATTAATCTAGATGGTGAAATTCAAGGGAAAATCACTAATGGCCCCGGAAATGCGTTAAATGTCGAGCCCGCAGTTAGCCCTGACGGCAGGAAAGTCGCATTCTCGTCAGATCGAAGTGGTAAACCGATGATTTATGTAATGGATATTGATGGCTCTAACGTCACACGCATCACGTTTGGTGGGGTATTTAACTCGGCTCCCGCATGGTCACCAGATGGCAAACGGATTGCCTTTGCGGGACAAGACGCCGGAAACTTTGACATTTTCGTAATGGACTCAAGCGGACAGAACATTACGCGCGTAACCTCAGCCAAAAAAGCGAATGGAAAAGCGGCAGATAACGAAGACCCTCATTTTTCCCCGGATGGACGTTTTATCGTTTATACCAGCAATAGAACTGGCAAAAATCAAATTTACTTCTCTACGGTCGACGGTTCTGAAGAACGCAGAGTCACTCAGGACAGCCATAACTATTATAAGCCTAAATGGTCGACATTTTTGGATTAAAGAGATGCGCAGTATGCTGCGCATCTTGACCCTATTTAAGGACCTCGCTAACACCAAGCCATGATCACTCAGAATATAAAAGTTAAGGAATTAAGAAAAATTATCTGGATCTATATACTGGCGTTTTTTATCGTGGCATTTAGTACCCACGAGCGCTCTAATGATGGTTCAACACAAAGCAAACCCTCACTACAAAGGACAAAATAATGGAAGCTCAGTTTGAAACAAACCTTGGTAATTTTAAAATCAAATTATTTGAAGATAAAACGCCAACTCTAGTAAAGCACTTTGCTGGTTTAGTTGAGGGCACAAAAGAATGGAAAGACCCTAAAACAAACGCAAATGTAAACCGCCCATTCTATGATGGTTTAATTTTTCACCGAGTTATCCCTGATTTTATGGTTCAGTTTGGTTGCCCACTTGGTAACGGAACCGGTGGACCTGGCTACAACGTAAATGATGAATACCATCCCGATTTGAAACACGATCGCAAAGGCTTGTTATCAACAGCTAACATCGGTCGCCCTAACACGAATGGTTCACAGTTTTTTATCACTGTGGCGCCTACTCCTTGGCTAAATGGCGGGCATTCTATCATTGGTGAAGTCACTGAAGGTTATGATGTAGTTGAAGAGATCTCTAAGGCTCCAAGAAATGCTCAGGATCGCCCATTAGAAAATGTGGTGATCAAATCTGTTAAAATCGTTAAATAACGATTTCGCTTCTTTCGACATATAAAAATAAAAAAGGCCGGTTTGTAGCCGGCCTTTTTATTTAGATCTTCAGAAATTAACTCTTTTAGACTAAGAGTTACATTTACCTTTCCACTCATCACGCTTTAATTCAACTTGCTTACGTTGTTCAGCAGTTAAATCTTTCGTTGATGTTAGAACTTTTGATTTACCTTCACCTTTACCAGCTAGGCTTTCGAAACCTTTTTCGCCTCTTATAACATTCAAGATACCTACTAATTCAATTTCATTAGCAGAGATTGATTCGTTCTTTAAAACATACTTTTTGTACGTTAAAAGATTTGTAGCTGCTAATTGAGCTTCGTAAGTACCAGAAACTTCAGACATCGAAACATCTGAATTTTTAAGTAAACGTTTTACAACATCTTGAACATCTGAATCTTTCATATCAGATAGGCGCTCTAAAAGACCTTTCATATGCTTACCAGAGTTTCTTGTAGCTTGGTCTGAACTCTTTAAAAGAGTATTTAAGTGACCACCGAAAGCTACTTTCGCAAGAACGTCTTCTTTAAATACTTCATTTAGACCCGCTTCTAATTTAGCTGGATCTGATTTACCTTCTGATACTGTAGTTAATAAATCTTCGATGATCTTTTTATTAGCTTCTTTGCCTTGTAGTTTAGAAATAGATTCCATTTTAGCTTTTGTTTCAGCTGGGATCTCTTTTGCTGCTTTTTGAGCAAATACAGATGAAGAGAATGCTAATAATGCTACGAGTGTTACTAATTTTGCTTTCATTTAATGTCTCCTTATTTTAAAACATTTATTTTTTAAGTTTAAATCTTCAGTTTCTATCTATTCATTTAAAGTGCCAGTCGAACGTGCTTTAATTGAACCCTATTTCAACTATAACCTTGGATTGTCCAAAGTTTAGTCAATAGGGACGTCAATTGCCTAACAACCTCCTCCGCCAGTCACGCCAGCTGCGGATTTCGTTTTAATACAGTCTTTACGTTTCTGTTCACGTTGCGCTTTTTCAGCTAAACGTTTCTTTTCTTCTGGATTATCTTTAAGTGAATACTCTAACGCCGCATTTCTAGCGAATTGAATCGTCGACAAAGTCGCCACTAATTCCCGCGCGATTTGATTCATTTGGTTCTTTGTGAACTCGATGATTCTTAGTGGTTTTGCGCGTTCGCCTTTAGACTCTGCGACCTTGATTTGCTTCGCTAAATTATCAATCTCTTCAGACATTGCTTTTAGTGATTCATCAATTTTCTTTTCTAGAGCATCGACCTGTTTTTCATCCATTTTCAAATCAACGACCGCTCTGTCTTTACCGTTAAAATCCGGTTTGTTAACGACTTCTGCGTTTTTAATTGCCCAGTACAAGCTAGATAAAATTTCTTCGTTCATTAGCTGGAACTTAAACAATCTTGGAGCCGCACCTGTTTTGATCGAGTTCAAATCTTGTTGGAATGGACGTGCTTGCAGAGTAACGATATCTGAAGGACTCATTTGTTTCTTGTACGTAGACTTCATATCATCAGCTAATTTATTTGATGTATAAAGCTTCTGCACCGTCTCTGCTGGAAGATTATTCCTTAATACTTCAGCTAACACCAAAGAATATACGCGAGACTCTTGTAACGCTGATGTTACCACTGAGTTTCTTACAATTGACGAGTGCAGCGGTAAACCTAACAAAGTTCCTACATCTTTGAATTGTGCTTCTAAGAATTTCACTGCGATGGATTCATACTGAACTTTAAACGTTTCTAATTGTCTAGAAACTTGATTTTCCACGTATTTTTCCCACCAGTCCGACATACTGACTAATGGCTGTTTCAACAACTCTGCACGTTTTTGTGCGTCTTTTTCTTCTAGTTCAAACTGAGTAGATGTGGTGATGTTTTTCATTTCTGCAGTTAAGTTCTTATCGATAACGTTGAACGCGCCTGCATACTTTTGATTTTTAGCTTCATCGATAATCCACTGAGTATACAGTGAGCCTGACGAATCAAATTTCAATTTATCAGAACAGATATCCAGTTTTAAATTGTCACTAACGATACGTGGCGGGATAAATAGGTCTCTGAAACCTAACATTCCATAGCCGTATACATTACCAAGAGTATTATCAGAAACCGCTTGGCCTTTTTCCGCATTCGGTCCACACAACATATAGTAATATAAGTAATCTGTTTTCTTTTCGAATCTGAACTGAGTGCTTAATCTAACGTTTCTGTAAAACTCAGGTAATTCAACACGTTTTACTAACTCTTTATTAGCTTCGTGACTTTCAAATGCATATGGGAAACCTTGACCGTAGAATAATAACGGTGCTGGATATCCCATTTTGTTTAAATGTTCACGTAAGATCGCTTGAACGACTTCGTTCACATTGCCTTTGCTTGCTGACGAAAGTGTTCTCATTGTGTTAATCGCTGTTCCGTTTTTCATTAGATCAGCTGATTTTAATCCAGCAATGATTTCGATTAACTGATCTTTGTGATTTTTTAAATCGCTAGAATCTAAACCCTTTCTATTAAGGTACGCCTCTAAGTCAGCGGCTACCTTATGAACCGTAACTTGCTGAGCTTCTTGAAGTTCAGCAGGGTTGTCCATGTAATTATCTTTCCACTTTTTACCTTCACCCAATTTAACAGATGGATCTGGATTAACTCCATATAGTGGATACTGGCGATAATTTAAAAAGCGCAGTAGATCAGGATTCGTTGAAATGCCGCCCTCTTCCATTGAATCTAAAATATCACCATCAGAGCGAGTTGCGTCTTTGATTTTTCCGCACTCGTCTTTGTTATTCATGCAAACATTTGAGTTTTTTAAATCTTTTACAAATGATTCATAGAAAGATTTAGAGAATCGTTCCATGTCTTGGTACTTGTTGATCTTATCAACCCATTGCATGTGGGCTTGTTTTGCTTTTGTTTGATTGAACTCTCTCCACTTCATCATGGCTTGAGAGAAATCATATAGCCAGCCTTCAATATCATTACGACGGCAATCTGCACCTGTTAAATCTTTTTCGCAAGAAACTGAGTCTTTTTGAAATTTCTCTGCAGATTCTTTTGTAATTAAAGTATTTAAAATTTCTGCTTTGCGCGGAAACGCATCAATGTTAGGCCACAGGTAATAGTAACCCATGCTGAAGTTTAATACCTTATCTTCCACCCAACCATGAATCGCCGTATCCAAAGCAGTAAACACCGTAATACTTGATAAGTGAGTAATGAACTTCATAGTCTTAGTCCAAACGCCACCAAATAAACCAGAAATTACGCTTGTTCCAATCTCTGCGCCTTCTAATCGTAATTTTCCTAAAACAGCTTGTTTACTTTTGCTCATGGCTTCTGCAATTGAGGTATACGGGCTAGAAGATCTTACTTTTCCGGCTAACGCCGTAATAGCTCCAGAGCCCATTGTTGAAAGCACCATGGAAACCAGCGCAGGCGCATAGGTATTAAACTTCTTTTCCATTACCCATTCGCGCCAAGCCACATCACACGCGTCTTCGCTTAGACCGTTTAAGCGATCTTTAACTTTTTGAGCCGTAGCTGAGCCACCTTGCTCTTTCAACATTTTCGGATCTTTATAAAGAGAAGTTACGCAGCTTTGTAATGTTCTTAGGAAATCACCGGTAATGTGGGAGGCCATAGAACCGGCCGACATTCCTAGATAAGGAACGATTTTCATATAGGCTTTTTTAGCTACCGAATTTGAGTATGGATTTAAACTTCCTTTACGATCGGCCATTTTTCCGGCTTCGTCCGCGATTTCATTAAGAAGTTTTTCAAAAACCCTTGGGTCATTTGTTTTTAAAGCGGCGGCCATTGCTACACGACTTGTAGGATTTTTAGCAAACGCTTTCATCATTTCATCCGTAACCGCTTTGTTAGCCATTGCACCCGAAGTTAGGAATTCAGTCGCGTAACCATTTACGATCATGAATGAATAGAATGACATATGGCCAATTGGATCAGTCAGAGTTTGTAAATGTTGATCCATGATTAATGGATTTTGAGCGAAATCATTAATTAACATTCCACCGTTGATTAAACCGATCGAAATAAAAAACATAACTGTTTCCATAGGAAAACGACGAGTCTGCGCTCCCCAAGTGGTTTTCTGCCATGCTGGCACTGGTTGCATATTTTTAGCGCGACGGATTTCATCCAAACGATCACTGACCATTTTTTTAACCAGGTCACGACGATCTTGAGCTAGTAATTTTCTAATTTCCGATGGCTTAAAGTGTTCATGAATAATTTTTCTTTGGGCTTCCGTCGTTTGTTCAATTTTTACGCTTTCAGCTTTTGCAACTGTTTCGGCTTTTCCGTCGTTATCAGCGTCCACTTGAGAAAAACTCATGTCGACATCAACCGTTGAACCTTGCGGGCTTTCTGGAGATAAAGGCGAACGGAATGATAACGAATCATCTGCTGATTTGTTTTGCGCTGAAGCTGTGTCTTGAGTCGTTCTTTCAACTGGCTTCGCCGCCTCGTCTGCTGGCGTTGCCGATTTTGCTTGAGGATTTTGTGGCGATTGCGGCATTGGTGCCTTTTGGCCATTTACCAAGAGCTGACCCTTCTTTGCCATGACGCCAAAAACTTCATCCGGAATATAGTTTTGAGTTAACTTAACCACTTCTAATACACTTGGAGGAAGTGTCGCTAAAAGTTCTTTAGGCAACTGCATGCCGTTATTGTTTTTATGTTCTTGAATGGCAGAGGCTAGTGAATCTTCGCTGAATTCGAAAACTTGCGCTCCCGATTGAAGACGAACCATTTTTACATTTTCATTTGTATACGATTGAATTTTAACTTCAGGAGCCTCCATCTGCTGTTGGGGAGTGCCCGCTTGTTCTGAAGAAACTTTGGCTTTTCTTTTAAAGCGATCTAGCCAGCCCGCGTGCGCCGGGGTCACAAATAGGGAATTAACCAGAAAAATCTGAGCTGTTAATAATAGTATGTGCTTCTTCATCATAAATATCCCTCGAGAGAAACTTTCCTCTCAGTAGACTTCATAGCAAATGCCAATCCAGTTTTTTCTTTGTGAATTTAATCACTTATGCATCTCATTGTGATACGGAAACAAATTAGGTCTGTGTCAGCGTCTAAAGTTTAGTCAGGTGCCTGTCTCATTGTGAGAATGGGCGTTTGGCCAACTTCAAGACTATCGTCGTGTTGAAAGGATCGTGAAGTATGAAACAATAAAGAATCTAAATTCAATTTTTCCAAAGGATGGGACTTTATGAAGGCTACAGTATTTTTGATTAGTTTGTTTATTTTGGCTTCCTGCGCGCACAACACGCCGTCAGTACCCACTCCTGGCGCTCCAAGAAATCTTTCATCAACGGAAACTAAAGCAGACTCTAAGCGCCAGCCCGATCAAGCGGCTTCTGAAGATGAAAGTTCAGCTGGTGGTCAAGAAAGCGGAACGGCAACGAGTGGAAGAAAACTAAATATTCCTGCTAACCAAGACGAACTAGCCGAACAGTGCACGAAACAACTCGAAGGCATGCCCGAAGCGTACAAGAATACAATGAACACAATGCAACTAACTCATAGAGCCCTAAAAATTTCATATAATGCGACTCATAGACTTCCAAACTGGGTTTACTATGACCTGTCTCGAGAAAACTTAATGAACAGTTGTGCAAAAAGAAAAGATAAATTCAAAGGCGATCCGTTACTGATCGCTGCGCAGTTACCGAAAGAATTAATCCTAAATGAAAATAGCTACAAAAACTCAGGCTTTGATCGCGGTCACATGGCGCCATCTGGCGACTTCATTTGGGATCAAAGTATCAATGAAGATACATTCTTCATGACGAATATGTCGCCTCAAACTGCGGAGCTGAATCAAAAAACATGGAATGCTTTAGAAGTACACGTGCGAAACTGGGCGTGCGGATTTGGCGAAATTAAAGTTTATACCGGTCCAATCATCGATCCTAACATGAAGCGACTCAATTCGTGTGTAAGTATTCCAAATAAATTTTTTAAAGTTCTTGTTGGAATGAAAGATAAAAAACTCTTTGGTATCGGCTTCGTATATGACCAAAATGACAAAGTCGGTGATCCTTACAAAAAGAACGCTATGACAATTCGCCAAGTGGAAGAGCTTTCTGGAATAAACTTCTTTGAAAATCAATACGCACAAAAAGTTCAAGACGAATTTGAGACTAAAATGGATATTCGCGATTGGGAAAGTGTAGAGGAAGAATGCTATTCCTGCGAAGGAAAGAAAAAGTAACTTAATAAATTGCTTTTAGGTCCCTGAAAACCCAGGGACTTCGTTATGACTTAATGGTTAGAAATTTTTCTGGCACACTACCCGATTTAATCGCGGCCGCGAGTTCCTTTGATTCTGGGTTACTGAGTACTTTTTGTGCTTCCTCAAAGGAAATCGGATCAGGATTTAGAATCTTTTCTTTTTTGAATTGCTGTATTTTTTTAATCCTACTATTCAATTCATTTTTATCCAAAACGCCTTGAGCGGTAGCACCAATTAAAGCTTCGATGGCTTTTACTGGTGACATCGGTTCATTACAGTACAGAAGAATATCTGATCCAATTTTTGCCGCTTGAACGGCGATTTCTTCAATAGAGAAATGTTTTCTAAGCGCGCCCATGTCTAAATCATCAGTAACCACTAATCCGCGGAAACGACAATGTTCACGCAGAATTCTGTTTACGAAAATGTCCGATAGACTCGCTGGATATTTTGGATCCACGTTTTTATATAGAATATGGGACGTCATGCACATATCAACACGGGCCTTAAAGGCGCGTTTGAATGGAGTCATTTCAAAATCTTCTAAGCGTTTTAATTCTGCATCTTCACGAGGTAAATCTGCGTGGGAATCAATTAATGTATTTCCGTGTCCTGGGAAATGTTTTACACACGCTAATACATCTGATTTTATATAACCACGAACGATCGCGGAAACATGTTTAGCAACTAATTCTGGATCAGTACCTAGTGATCGGTCTCCAATTACCGTATTTTGCGGATTAGAAAAAATGTCGGCACAGGGAGCAAAATTTAAATTGATACCGAATGCACGTAATTCTTGGCCCATACGTTGGCTGAATAAAAACGACAGCGTGGGATTATCTAAATCACCGAGTTTTCTTAGGGGTGGCCAAACTGTAAACGGATCTTTGAATCTTTGAACGCGACCACCTTCCATATCTACGGATAGGAACAGAGGAGTTTTGTCTGGCATTTTTAATCTTAAAGAGTGGATGTCGTGGCAAAGCTCGTGAAATTGTTTTGGGTTATCGAAATTTCTAGAAAATAAAATCACGCCACCGATTTGGTTTGTAATTATAAATTTCTTTTCATCTTCCGACAGGGTCTTGCCTTGAATACCCATCGTAATTAACGGACCATACATTCAAACTCCTATTTATCTTTCTTTGGCGGCGGCAACGGTTTTTCTATTTGCTCAATTGTCTGTGTAGGACCCTTCGTTTGGATTCCTGTGCCCGCAGGCGCCCCATATTGTTTTGAACCCCCTGGTTCAGTTACTGGCTTCAACGCCTCTTGATGTAATTTTGCCGATACGATATTTTCAACTCCCAACGGAACGTCCCCAAAAAGAGTTTTTAATACTGTCGCTGGAACATTGAAATCGCCGGTAGCTTCCGCGGGCTTAGCTACCAACTGAGTTTCCACGCTTTGAGACGGATTGACGACGCCGATTACATGGCCTTTATCCGTTACGTAGCTAATAAATTTTTGATTATTGAACTGGTTTTCAATCTTATAGGATTTAATTCCCATATAATCTTCTTCTGTTCTAACAATCGCCACACCATCTACTAACTTAGGTTTTTCTTCAGCGATAGCTTGGTATTCATATTTCGAGTCAGTTTGAATACCTGTTTTGCTTTTCAACATCAGGTAAACTAAAAAATAGCTGAGGAAAGTCCCTTTCGGCAGATCGTCGATAATTTTTGTTTTCTTGCCATTCTCATTCACCGTCGCCGTCATTTTTAATAACTCGGTGGGTGGTTTTTCATCCTTTTTGAGTTTCTTTTTAATCGCGTCTTGTTCTTTTTTAGATAGTTTCGCGATTTTAAAAGTGGCTTGGATATTCTTGGTTGAAGGTTTGTTATTTTCCGTGACTAAAGTCGTGTATTCATAAGAGATCGGAGATAGATTTTGATCGCTTTCCGCCTTAATACTTTCCATCATATTGCCAGCAAGAGCGCCCAACTTGACGAAGATCGTGGCATAGAACTTTTTAGTCGAAGAATCAAATTCATAGCGCGAGATCGTGTAACCAACATGTTGCTTGCCGCTTAAAACTTTATGATACCCTTCGAAAAGCACGTCCCGCGCCGCAAAGCTGTTAGACGTGATAAAAATGAGACTCATTAATAGCTTCGCACCAAAGAGTTTAACTTTTAGTCGGCCGTATATTTTTTGGTTTACTGTCATAATTATTTATGTTCACAGAAGTAGAAAAACTAATCAAGTAATTGATGATTAGTTGAATGATTGTAAAAGGCTATGTACCATAAAAGATATGACTCTGATTAAAAGCAACAAAAGTCTGGTCACTGGAAACAAAGGCCAAGTCGCTTTGTTTGTTGCCCTTATTTTCCAAGTTCTTTTTTTATTCTTCGCAATGATTGTTAACGTTGGTCTAGTAGTACATCACAAGATTAATCTACAAAACTCTGTAGACATGGCCGCGTACTATGGTGCGATGAAACAAGCAGAATTGCTAAACTCAATTGGTCATATAAATTATCAAATGAGGCAGAGTTGGAAATTGCTGGCTTGGCGCTATCGCGTTTTGGGAACCGCGGGGGACGTAAATTATCATCCATACGATCATTTACATCAAACATTCCGAAATGGGATGGATGTCGAGTATTCCGAGAGCAATCCAACACGAGGAAATTTTTCTGCACCGCCGTTTTGTATAACCTATAACCCTTTTAACGAATCCATCGTTCCTCCCGGTGAAAATACCTGCAAGAAAACTATGAGTCCGTCTATACAAGCAGATATTATTCGCCTATTCAGGCCTCCCTCCGTTGCTGCGGGATTTATTAGTTTCGCAGTGGCAACTACCGCACTCACTCAATCGTTAAAAAATTCTGCACTGAATCGATGTGGTATAGTTGGTCCCTATAACTACATAATTGTTGGATCCTTCATGCTTGCTTACCAACTTGATCAATATGTAAGACGAGTTTCTTTAACTAAAATTGCTCGTAGTATGAGCCGAGACAAAGTTGATTTTGATGATATTGAAGGGAAGTCCGTAAAAGCGGGGGCGGAAGAAACATTTAAAAGAAATCTAACCTACGCAAATAAAGAAGGGAGAGATTTAACCTTCGAAATGTATAATAGTCTCGCTGGCTGCGGCAATGTCCCTAGTGATGAAGAGCAACCCCCACCATGGCTAGCTGAAATGCGCGTGTTCCCTACCATTTACTACATGGACCTCTTAAACTGCGAAGATAACAGCGCCAACTCGCTTAATTTTAAACCAAAAAATTTTGATTTAGTAAATCCCGGTAATGTCGACTCTTATGACAATATAGCTTCGATGCCAGCATCATATCACAATGGAAAGCTTGGCTCCCAACAACTTGTTCGTGATCGAATTCGATACATAGCTCAGTCACTTTCTTTATATAACGAAAGATATCGATTTATTTTAGGTTACGAAAAGAATCCTTGGTGCCAGGCATATGTGGGAATTAAGGCGAGCACTAAACCAAAAATTCCTTTTGCGCCATCCGAACTTACACTTTCCGCGTCTGCTTATGCTAAGCCATTTGGTGGAAAAATTGGCCCCTGGTATTACAAACGCTGGGACTCCGGGACTCCAGAATCATCTGGCTCAATTGATGATCGTGTAGACAACCAGCTGTCTCTTCGAATAAAAGATTTTGCAACATTAGGAAGCGATCCAAGCATTTTTGGAAACCCCCTTAGAATTGCAAATTACTCAAAATATATCGGTGATAATTACGGTCTCACATCGTGGAGATACTTAGCACATCAGGCAAAAGCATTTTTTAATTTATCGGCTAAACAGCCATATAGAACGTTTTCAACACCGTCCACGGTGACCGATCAAAAAGTTATTGCGAACGAAGCGAACGAAGCCCCACGTCTAGAAGACTGGGATTTAATTGCTCAACCAATCGAATCTAACAGGACAAAAGATATTCTTGCCTGGAATAATCTTGAAGGAAAAGAATCTGGTATGAGAATGCTTGAATTACAAGCGTTAGCCCCAGACCAATTTGACCTTGCTTATTACTCTATCGATCCAAATTTCTACGAGAACTATTACAAAAAGTTACAAACGGGATTACTTAGGAAATTAGGGTTAAATGATGCTTTCTTTAGGCCCGATATTGGGGCCCGCATTGGTGACCCAAAGTTGGAAAAATTTTCTGTGAAGGATCAAATCAAAACCGTTAAAGACTTTTCTCAAGGATTGTTAGATTTCAATACAAAATTGACTTACGCCGTTTTGAATCCTGTACACTTACTTACATCTTGGAGCAACAAATCCGTATTTAATTATGACAAACCTGACAGCGATTTTTTCGCTAACTGCCTTGCTCCCGAAATCAGCAAAACGAATTACACTGATCCCCAAACGAATACTTCGTTCCTAAATCCAGGTGAATCTGTACCAGGCGAATGTATTTCAGGTGGCCGAACTGGCTATTCCGTTAAAATTATCTCAAAAGACTTTTTATTTTCCCCCATTAAAGCCGGCGGCGCTGCTGGAAGCGAAGCCGTTATTATCAATCCCCCTACTGATTTCTAGAATCAAAATGAGACACACCTACTCGTTGATGTGGGGACAGATGAATTGACCAAAGTCAGTCGTAAATTTTGCTTACAACGTTGGCCCAAAAATTCGTCTCAGTGTGAGAATCCCTAGAGAAAAACTTTATTTATCGATGGCTTAAACCGATAATTAATATATTCGGGGGATCGATGAGTTTCAGAATCAAAATCGCTTCAAGTTTACTATTGGCAATTCCATTTGTTCCAAGTTTACTATTTGCCCAAAGCTCCACGTCCGGGCTATTCAAGAAAGAACCGGCTCAGATGAGTCCAGACCCTAATTACAAACCCTTCAAAGTATCAGATCATTTAAAAACAAATGCAGAATCCACTGCGACCCCGGCCCAAACTACAGAGTCCGCGCCTCAAAGCATTGCAGACGTTAAAATAACTCCAACTGATTCCGCGACAACCGGTAATGCTCAAATTACAATTGCGCGCGGTCCTTCAAAAGTAAAACTCAGTTTAGAATGTGCTCAGTTAGAATCTGCATCTGCTGGCCCTTCCGAGGTAGCTGCGGATACTGCTATAGCATTAGGTAAAATCTGCGGTACTTTAAAAACTGCGGATGAATCGTGTGACGGAATTTTCAGTGGTGACTACGGCGTTAATCGTATCTGCCATACAGAAAATAACGAAAGTATCGCTACGTCCACTACAATGATTCAAACGTTAATGTCGGTTGCTTCGGGCGTAACCAATGCCTGCAGTAATTTTGGAAAGGCGATGGACCTTGCGAAAAAAGCGATGACTCTTTATACTACCGCATGTACCGCTGCACAAGTAGCCTGTAATTCTAAATGTGGCACTGCCTACACCGCTCTTCAAAACTATAATGCGGCCATAAAAAAAGGGGTAGCAACGCTACAATCAGGCTGCAAAGCCGAAATGGCCCAAGCACAAGCTGCTAATCTGCCAGCGCAAGCAGTTGCAATCGATAAGCATTGCATGCAAGTATACACAGTTGCGATGGCTACATCGAAGATTACTGAAGCCGACGCAAGTCCGACAATTTCACCTACTGGTGCCGCAAATAAATCTAAAATCTGTAGTATTTCTGTTCCAGCGATGCTTGGTACTGCAATTATTAACCTAGGGTCCCTAGCTCAATCAAAAGCGCAGTCCGATCAGTGTAAAGAAGACGCCGCAGCTAAACAGGCTGCCGCCGATGCGGAAAAATCATGTACCAATGTAGCTAACAAAGATCGTCCTGATTGCGCGTGTACAATTGCGGCCAACAAAACTCTTTCCTATTGTGCGACAAATATGGTCGATTGTGGGTTATCTGAAAATGCGGATAAGCCACTTTGTATTTGTAAAGCTAATCCGCGTATGAAAGGTTGCGAGGGTGTTTCGACTTCACTTGCAACAAATTCTACTCTGAATTCTGGTTCCAGCGGTGGTCTTTCTTCAAGTAGAAACCCGGGAAGTTTGGTGAATACTCCAGCAACGGCTAACGACGCGGCTAACTTTCCAAAATCTACGTCAGGCAACGGCCAAGATGGTGTCGGAAGTGCTGCGGGCGGCGGTAGCGGCGGCTCATCTGCAGGCTTAAGCTCAAGCTCTGGTGGCGGTGATGCAGCTCAAAAGGCGGCAGAAAAAGCCGCAGGTAAAGACTCTGCAAATATTCTTGAGTCTGGCGGCGCAGGTGGAGGCGGGTTTCGTAGTAGTGGCTTTGGAGGTGGATACTCTTCACCTGACTACCGTAGTAAATTAAAAGCGTTTGCTAGTAAAAATGGAATCGGAGCTAAGATCGCCGGCAGTAGCTGGAACGATCAAGTCACTGCCACTGGTGGAAAATCAAATTTTGAAAAAGTGAAAACTCGTTATCAAGAAAATAGATCTTCACTTTTAGCTAAGTAAGAAAGGGGAAACAAATGGGGATAAAAAATAATATTAAATTACTAGTTGTAGTTCCTTTCTTGACTGCTGGAGCTACAGCATACGGTGCAGGCGCAAAGAATAGCGAAACGAAACCAACGACGGTCGCGTCCTCAAGCGCTAATCCGAATATGCAGAACTCTGCCAATACATCGCAGAAACAAAATAATTCATCTTCGGCTTTGAGTAAAATAGTTGGTGTTGCCAATATGGGTTTGGGCGCAAGTTACATGTCACAGTTTGCCGCCAGCTGCTCTGGTGCCGGTGCCACGTGCCAGTACTCACTTTTAGCAAAAGGCGTTCTACATTTCGCAATGGGTGCGATGTCCTTTAAACAGGCCAGTAATAACGCGGGTGCCGCATACGGTTCATCTTTAACTGGATTAGATACCTCGGCATCTAATCCCTTCGGTGATCCTGATTCAACAACTAATCCGTTAGATCCCAACGCGGATCCTTCAAAAGATAAAGACTTAGCGGCGCAGGTTAATACCGGTAAATTTAATGAAATTAAAAAAGCGTTAACTTCAACTGGAATCAATGGTGTTAAGCTTGATCCTAAAACAATGAAAATTACTGACTCAAATACTGGTAAAACCTATGATGCTAATTCGTTGGGTAATGCCGCAGGAATGGCGGAAGCTGGATTTTCAGGAGACGACATTGCGGCCGCACTTGAGGGCTCTAGCAAAGCCGAAAAAGCGGCTATGAAAAAACTTGGACTGACTGAAGGCATCGGAGCCGCTACGGCAGCCAATGGTTATCAGGATGGCGTAGATTCCGGCGGGACACTCTCTGGTAAAGCTGGCGATGTTAATAATGATGGCTCTGGCTTTGGTGGACGCGGCATCGCGAGTACGGGCGTGAAAATTCCGTCTAATCAAATTGCGGGTCTTACTAAAAATTTCAATGGCGAACGCATTGGTGTTTCCGCTGAAAATATTTTCAATATGATGGCTAGACGTTACAAAACTAAAGAGAAACAAAACTCTTTCTTTGATCCGTCTGAGTTAGTCAAAATGCCACAATAAATAACAAAGCTTGAACTTTGTTCGCACAGAACATTAAAATAAGGTCCTATCCAAACTAGCGGAGGACCTTTTTTTATGCCTAAATTTAAACTATCTCTAGCCTGCGTACTGGCGTTCGCTCTATTTAACTGCCAGTCCAAAACGCTTAAGTCAGACGGATCGTCATCGGCGGCTTATTCACAATTTGGAATCGAATCAGTTTCCAAAGACGATTTAAAAAAATACGCACCCAAAGACATTAGCGCCGCCATGAAAAACAAACTCGCATTATATATGGATATTCAAACGCCAGCGGGTGGACAACTTCATCTAAATGGGAAAGACCTTTTTTTTAACTGGCGCATTTCTGGCTACCAGCAAATTTGGAAAATGTCGGGACCAAACAGCTACCCAGTGCAAATGACCGGGGGAAAAGATTTAACGACATTGATGAGCGTTGCTCCTAATGGACAATTCATCATTTTCCATCGCGATATTGATGGCCAGGAAAATCCCGGCATCTATATCCAATCCGTAAATGGTGGTCCGTTGACTAAAATTTTTCATGAACCAAAAGTGCGGGCCGCGTATCAATTCATTACTGACGATTCAAAAGAAATCTACTTTACGTCTAATCACGAAGACGCACAGAGTTTCTTTGTTTACAAAATAAATATCGAAACAAGAAAAATCGAACCCGTTTCTAAGGAAAAAGGTTACTGGTATGTAATGGATCACGAAGGCGATCGTCTTCTTTTGGGATTTGCTAAAACATCATTTGCCAATGATGTTTATGAACTGAACCTTAAAACAAATGAAAAGAAATGGTTACTCGGAGAAAAATCTGAAGATCCATTCGATGTTCGTTTCCTACGTGGCAGCAACAAATATATCGTCCGCACAGTTGACAATGACTTCAAAACATTGAAATTGTTAGACAACGGAAAATTGAAAAATATTATTAAGGCCGAAAAGCATGACGTCGAAAGCTTTGACTTAAGCGATAAGCGTGACTTCATGGCATATGAATTAAATAGAGACGGCTACACTGAGCTAAATATCTTCAAAATTACCTCTGAAGGCGCGATTTCTGAATTGAATTATAAAGCTAGCATGCCAGTGAACTTACAAAAAGCTGACCATTTGCGAATTCAGTTTAATCGCACAAATTCAAAAGTGATTGTGACCTCATCATCAAGTCAAGAGCCACGCAATTTTTATTCTTTAGATTTGATCACCCGTCAGTGGACTCAGTGGACGAAAACAAATTCACCAGAAGTAAAAACGACTAGCTTCGCAGTGGCTAGCCTAGAGTATTACAAAGCTAAGGATGGCACATCGATTCCAATGTTTGTTCGTCGTCCTAAAAAATGTAAAAAAGAACTTTGCCCAGTTATGGTTCAATTCCATGGTGGCCCTGAAGGGCAGAGCTTTGCTGGTTTCCATCCACTTGGCCAATTAGCGGTGGAAGAAGGGTTTATTTTCGTCGAGCCTAACGTTCGCGGTAGTTCTGGATATGGTCGCGCCTGGTTACAATCTGATAACGGTCCAAAACGAAAAGAGGTAGTAACAGATATTCAAGACGCCGCTCTTTGGATAAAGAAAAACTGGGCAATTAACGGAGTCGCACCTAAAGTCGGAATTTTCGGTGGAAGCTACGGTGGCTACTCGACGTTAATGGGTATGACGTACTTTGCAGGCTCTTACGATGCCGGTGTTTCGATTGTGGGTATTTCAAATTTAGTATCTTTCCTTCAAAATACGGCACCTTACCGCCGTCACGTACGTGAAACAGAATACGGTTTCTTAAATAAAGATATGGCGAGCTTGATTGAACTTTCACCAATCAACTACATCAACAAAATCAACGCGCCACTTATGATTATTCAAGGAGCTAATGATCCCCGTGTTCCCGTTGGTGAAGCAGTTCAAATTCAGAAGGCTTTAGAAAAAACAAATAAGGTTTCTGAATTAGTTATCTTCCCAGACGAGGGCCACGGATCAGCGAAGAAAGAAAATAAAATTTTAGAGTGGGGATACGTTTTAGATTACTTTAAAAAACATCTTGGTCGTTTATAATCATCGTATTTTCCAATTGGTCCACGTTCTGAATTTGCACACGTGGGCCAATAATACAATTCTTCAGGCGACAGCCTTTTTTAAGCTTCACGCCCTCGCCAAGCACATTATATCCCATCAAAACTTCAAAATCGAAATCCAGCTTCTTATCGGCTAAAATCACACGATTTTTCATCTGAACAAATTCGGTATTTGGCGAACGCCACCGAATGACACTCATTAAATATTTTGACTCCGCAGTTTTTGAAGCCAGCATATCCATGCATCTATGTGTTGCTATTTTAAAATCCACCTCATTACCCGTTTCAAACCAAGTACAAGGAAACGGAAACACATCCGCCTTGTGTCCATCTTTAATTGCATCGGTCAGGGCATCATACAATATATTGGATTCACCCGGTCTAATGTAATTAAAAATTTTTTCAGAAAAAATCGTCACGCCAATATAGTGAAATCCCTTTACAGACGAGGCAATTTTTTCTTTTCCAAAACCTAATACTCTATTTGAAGCATCCACCCAGGCACCACCGAATTTAGTTCCCACTTCGGGGTGCTCGATCACAAGCAAAGTCGCGATGGCGCCGCTGGCTTTGTGATGTTGTACAGCGTGTCTAATTTGATCATTAGATTTAGGGATAATGACTTCATCGCCATTCATCAAAATAAAATCGCCCTCGGCCTGGAAATACGCTTTAGCGTGACCAATCCCACCGCCACTGCCAAGCAAAGTATCTTCGTCAGAAAAATAAATGGGATAAGTGTGCTTAAATGATTTAACAGTCGATTTTAATTTACTGGGTAAATGAAACGTATTCATCACCACTTTTTTTATGCTCAGTTCATTTAAGAAAAACAATGAATAGGCATACAAGGGAACATTCAAAAATGAAATCGCCGGTTTTGGCATAAACGTAGTATGAGGTCGCAGCCGAGTTCCTTCACCGGCCGTTAGCATCATTACATTCATAACGTCTCGTAATTTTTCTCAAGCGCGCCGGAATCGACAATCAGATTCGTAAACGTTTTATATTCAGGAAACCCCGCTAAACTTTTAATTACTTTTTTCAACGTCGGCGTTAAGTACTTCAAATAACGACGATCTTCCCTTTGATGGAAGAAGCTCGCAAAGCTACCGCATGCTTTAAAGCAGCGCTGGATGGACTGAAGTTCATAAATATGATTGAAGTGATCTTTCTCAAACGTTTTTTTGTAGTCCTTTGCACGATCAAAATAGTAACTAAGAATTCTTTGGCCATATTCATCCGAGATATCAACATACGAATCTTTAATTAAACTCACAAGATCGTACTGAACTGGCCCCATACGCGCATCCTGGAAATCAATCACGCACATTTTATCAAACTTAATCATCAAGTTTCTAGAATGGTAATCTCGGTGGGAAATATATTTAGGCTCTTTATGTAAAATGTCAGAAATTTTAGTGAAAATGCCTACCATTTCTGATTCTACTTTTGGTGAAAGATCAAAACCAAGAACTCCTTTTATCAAGTTGTCTTTGCCGTAGTTCATTTCCCAAACGAATTTTTCAGTATTGAATTCGATATCAAATGCCGTGCATGGTTTTTTCAATGCCGACGCCGCAAAGTGAATTTTAATAATTTCATCAATGGCAAGTTTATAGTACTCAAATGATTTTTCAGATTCACGTTGTTCCCAATATTTTCGCTCTAATGTTAGATCCCCTAGGTCTTCTAACAATACCAAGCCATCGGTTGCGGACATATCCACAATGTTAGGCACATGAACACCAGCCTCCGCGAAATGATTAAGCACGCTAATGAAAGGATATTTTTCGGGTTGAAACGGATCCCATTTCATTAACACCAAAGATTGATTATCAACTGCGACTCGGTAGTACTTTCTAGTTGAAGCGTCGCCCGCTAACTGAATGACTTTAAAATCTGATTTCTTCAGAGACTTTTCTAAAAAAAATTGCACGCTTTCATCCTTGATTAACAATTGAGTACTCCAAATCTGAGCCTAGATTTTGGTCCAGCAACGTACCAGACCAATGCACTCTATTATTATCAAAAATATTACTCGCGTGTGTCAACGTTTGAGTCGACAGACTCTACTTAAGCTTCGAAAAATAAAATTTCTACGGCTTCTTTTAGTTTAGCATATGTGAGTGGCGCTTTGTTTACTTCAAATGTCTGCTCATTCATGACTAATAGCATTTCACTTGAAATAGCTGGATGGGTTGCCAATTCAGCTATTTCGGACTTGCTGCCAACAATAATTAAAGGTTCATCACTGCTACCTGAGTCTGATTGTGCTTTATAGGTCGAAATGAGTTTTTGTTCTTCTAGTGACAGCGCTAAAACATCCTCGACAAACACTGTGATGTTACCAAGGCTCTTAATGCTATCTAGTGATTTAAATTCATTCTTAACATTTTCATATGGCAAAAAAGCCCAGCGTTTGTCAATTTCATGAATCTGATGAGCCACCTTAAAGACGATTTCTTTGATGCCATTCAAATGGATAACATGGGAAATGATATTGGATTTTTCAGATGTCGATTGCACTTGGCGAATACCAAAATCGTCAATCGTTCCTTCAGTCTGGTTTGTAGCACCCGCTGCTTTCAAATTGTTTTCATGTAAAGTCTGAAACTGTGAGTAAAACACAGGAATCAAAGTCATCTTCACCAATGTTGAAATTGAATTGATATTTCTATCATCAATTTCTTTCGCATCAGGTACGATGGCCGTTCCTAGATAAGTTTCATCTTGGAAGATTGGAATCACCAAGTCAGCGTTTTTGAAAAAGAAATCAGAGTCAGGCCCAACTGACTGCAAGTCAGTGAGCCTGCTGATTTCTAACCCCTTACCGAATCGATTCTTAAGAATCGATTTTAGCTTATTAATAGATGATTGATCATCTATTCTCATCATAACATCCCCTATACCGAAACCTGAACAACCTTTACCCGCCAGGATTTCGACCCCAAAATTTTTAAGACCTCACCAAAGAAGTCATCCACTGTTATAGTTCCTTTACAAGTCTTATGCCGTTGATCGTCACATTAACGATGAAAATTTTGGAATACGAAAAGGTTAAATAAGTACCTTATTTCTGTGCGGTTTTGCGGTAGAAAAAAAGTCCTGTAAACGGATTAGACGAAATCACTAGTGAAACACCGCTTTAAAAATTGATAAATTTTAGAACTATTACGAAAAATTTTCTATTAATAATCAAATTTTTGAGGGACGTAGGGGCGGCAGTCCCCACTATTGGAAGTATGGTAATGGCCGTATGCTTGACTCACACTGCAGATCTTGATTTCTGCGCTGTTTACCCGACACCTTAAAAATAAAAAAACCCCGACACTTCTGACGGGGTTTCTTTTTTTTGATTTTCTATTAAATTACGCTCGAGCAATTTTACGTTTATCTAAGCCGTATTGCTGAACTTTATCGATCAAGTTCGCACGACTGATACCAAGCTCTTTCGCTAATTTCGATTTGTTCCATCCGGTTCTACGTAAACCTTCACGGATCATTTCGCGTTCAAGCTCTTGGATGGCGTCTTTCAAGCGACCCTGCAAGCGAGCACCTTGAACTTTGTTAGTTTCAGACGCTTCTAAAATTTTTGGAGATAATAATTCTGCCGTGATTTTAGTTTCAGCACCCGATAATACGTACACGCGTTCGATTTCATTTTGTAATTCACGAACGTTACCTGGCCATGCATAGTCATATAGTTTTTCTAACGCACGGTTAGTTAAAACTTTAGCCACGCCACCAGCGTGTTTCTGTTCAGATACCTTTTTCATGAAATAATCTACCAAGTAAGGAATATCTTCTTTACGTTCTCTCATCGGAGGTACACGCAAGTTGATGATATTTAAACGGTAGTACAAGTCTTCACGGAATGTACCTGCATCGATCATCTCTTTTAAGTTTTTGTTAGTTGCAGCGATGATACGTACGTCGACTTTTTTAGTTTCGGTCGAACCCACCGGCATAAATGTGCCTTCTTGAAGTACGCGAAGTAATTTCACCTGCATTGACGGAGAAATATCACCCACCTCATCCAGGAACAATGTGCCTTTATCCGCAGTTTCAAAAAGACCTTTTCTGTCTTTTACTGAACCTGTATACGCGCCTCTCATGGCACCGAACAATTCAGCTTCTAACAAGTTGTCATTGATCGCTGTAAAGTTCTGGGCAACAAACGCTTTATCTTTTCTTACTGAATGGTAGTGGATTGATTTTGCAATCAATTCCTTACCTGTACCGTTCTCCCCTTGGATAAGAACCGTTGTTTCAGAGCCTTTAATTTTATCAAGCAAGTTGTATAGCTCTTGCATTGGTTTAGATTTACCAATCATTGAGTCATAGCGGAAACGCTTACCTAATTCGTTGTTCAATTCACGAATACGGTCATCGCGTTTAGTGATTTCCAAATGAAGAGTTACGATCTCTTGTGCCACTAGTTCACAAAGTTCGCTGAAGTGTGCTCTCTCATGGTCATCTAAATATTTTAATCTAGAAACCAATTTTTCAATATAGTCAGCCGGAACGCCAAACGCCGCTAGACGCTCACGCACTTCTGGTAAACGCTGAGTTACTTGATCGTCTTTAAAATAACCGACACCAACAACCGTACCCACGCAATCGTTTTCGATCATGATTGGGAATACACCCACATCAAAACCAGTCATGTCCCATTTTTTTAATGAGTATTTATTATTAGATGTTTTCAAATCATCTAATGTTTTTGTGACAACTTCACTTAGGCTGGCTTTACCTGATTCTTTTTCAACTAAGTAACCAATGCCCGGATTATGAAATACTGTCTTAGTATTTTCCAAACCTTTGATTTCTCCGCGTTCATCAGTGAATACCACATCGATATTCCACCATGAATTTAAAATTTGCTTTAATTTTTTGATCACGTGAATGTGTTCAAATTCATTCCAGTTAATCATCGACATAACGACTCCTTCGATGGAGCTTTTAAGGCTCCTGTATAATTACAAGTCATCTATCGTCTAATTTGTTTACAAACTTAATAGTGGACCCAAAAAAATTCTATAGTGGATAAATTCGATCTGAGGTTAAGTGCCTAGACCTTTGTCTAAGATGTATGAGTATCGTTTAAGGTTACAGACTTGAAAATTCTTCAGTGAAATTTTCATCAAGTGGCATGTATTAGATCTGCTAAGGCACTTATTTTGATGAGTATTTTCCATTATGGAAACAACTCCGATTTCAGAACGACATGAGCAACTTAGTTTCGAAGAATTCTTAATTGAAGAGGACAACGCCGCTAAATTAGCGATGATCCCCTACACTGATTATCATTTGATCAACGCAAAAGAATTCACGTTTCCGAAACGACGTTTTTTTATTCTGTCTGTAATCGCCCATCTTGTTATTGTTGCATGGGCGTTAACTATCGTTGTTCAAAAAATGCAAAAAGCAGAAATCGTCGAAGTTGAATACGTAGCTGCCGATGCCGCGGCACCCGCACCTATGAGCTACGCCGCTGTAGAAACAGCACCTGCACCTATAGTCGAGGAAAAACCAGCTCCGCAAGAACCATTCGAAGTCATCAAGCAAGCACCTCCAAAGCCAGTCGCTAAACAAAAAGCGGTTACTAAAAAAACCGCGGTAGCAAAAACTTCCCAACCAGTAGCGGCTAAATCGATGATGAATTCTTCACGTTCAAAAACAGAAGCGGTCTCGCACGTTGAGGCCATGGCAGATATCAGCGATATCGAAGTTCCTACATTAGCCGAAGCAAATACAAATGAAGTAGCCCCTATGTCCACTAAAGAAATCGAATCTGATTTTGATAAAGTTGACGAAGACCAAAACGAAAAGCTAATGGCTGCAGTAAAAGATGATGCAAAGATGTTAGATGAATCTGCCGCAGAATTGGACCAGACAACACAGGCCATTGCTAGCGAGGATTCGTCTGAGTTAGAAAATGCAGCCGCCGAAAAACTTCAACGCTTAAACGCACAAAAAAACGAACTTAGACGGGCACGCCAAGCTGCTGGTCCAAATGGTTCACCCGATGTGAGCGCTTCCACATTAGCAGCCGAGCGCGCGGCTAAGGCCACTAAGTCAGTCGGCAATGGCAACGGAAAGAGCGAAACGTCTCAAGCGTCTACGGGAATTCAAGGTGGCGTTGGATCAGAAAGTGACGGCATTGTCCGTAAGTTAGAAGACCTTAGGCAAAAACCAGGAAATCCAAAGCCGAGCTATGATGTTCAAGATCGCATGAATGGTTTGTCAGGTACTATTATTGTAAACGCGTATGTAACTAAAGAAGGCCATCTAACTCTGTTCCGATTAATTCAATCGACAGGTCATCGCAATTTAGATCGCAAAACATTAGCTGCTTTAAAAGATTGGAAGTTCTATCCAGGCCAAGAAGGTTGGGTGGAATTACCCTTTAAATGGGACTTAAAGGGCGGCGTTCAGCAGAAGCCAACCCTTTTACAACGTAGATAACTTTATAGATTAACCGAAAAGTTCTTTATCTGTTTTAGACGTACCGTGATTTCTAAGTTTTGCTTTTCTTTTCACGCCTTTTCTAGTTAATTTTTTCTTTCTGATAGTTTCTGTTCTTTTTGTTTTTGAAGCCATGATCCGCTCTCCCGTTAGTTTTTCAAACCCGAAGCGGCAGAATTATCAAAAAGGAATACTTAAGTCAACGGAATGCCTAATTTCTGGCTCAGATCCTGTTTCAGTCAAGTAAGCATAGTTCAGTTTAAATCGTGGCAGGTCAAAGCCCCAGCCAACAGTAGCTAAGTCTCTAGTTTCATTAAATTTTTCTTGATATCCCAAACGCCACGTCATCCAACGATTTAAATAATTTTCAAGTCCTACCATAAATTGGCCGTCGCTCATTTTATAATTATTGCCCGTTACCAGATCCGCGCGGAATCTCAAAAAGCCTCGATAAATGTAATGGGAGCCAAATCCCAGCTGAGGCGCCGTTCGATCCTGGATAAGCTCATTACCCGAAGCCCCCGCCAAATTATAGGCAACCATGGCAAAACCCAAAGTGTCCTTGGGGACATACGAGAACCCAAAATCAACGTTCGTGCGCGAAGCCGACTGTTCGTCTTTTTTATACTGATAAAAGCTACCACTAAATCCAATCGACATTTTTTTACGAATTTTTTCAGCAAAAGAAAGTTTAAAGGTACGCTCGAATTGGTTTTGGTAATAATAGGCCGATGCCGGAATTACTGTTTCTGGTGTATTATCCGAAATCGCATAGGCCGTTTCGCCTGGTAAATAGCGTGAATATAAATAATATCCCCGCAAGTGAGCTAGATTAGCTGGATTTAAAGTACTGACATCTCCGGGTGCTACCGCCGCACGACCGGCACCACCCAAACCAGAAGAAATACTACCGGATTGTTTTGTTGTACTTTCTAAAGAAGCTAAAGCTGAAAAACCGATAAAAATAATGGCGATAATAATTCTCATTCAAGAATTATCACACCAGAACTAAATCAATGTCCAATATTTCATCAAAGACTTGTGACACACGCACTTTGCGGCAAATTAGCGTTTAGTACAGACGGTTACGAACTCATTACACCATTCAACTGGTAGAGCGCCGTTATATTTTTGATTTGCTTTGTAGTAGCTTGCATCAAATTGGTGGAAACAGCCTTTATTTACGGCGTTCGCTACTTTGTATTTTCCATAGTAAGATCCACCAGATGTAACACCTTGCTCATTTTCTTGATAACAGCCAAACTTTTTTGGAACCACACAACCGACTTCAAGGTTTATATCCCAATCACTTGCCGGCAAGTGACGTCTAACCATTTCTAAAATTTCAGCGTATGTTTTACCCGCATAGGCACCAGTTCCATAAACTGAAGTTTGTGGCGGTACAGTCATTAATGTTAAGTAGTTCATTTTTGGGCAGAAACCCGCTTTGGTCGCGCCAGTTGGGCGACCATAATAACTAGCCTGTTCCGCAATTAGTTCTTCTTTACGAAGCGCTTTATCAGCCGCTGCGATACTTGCATCTGTCGTTACGGCTTGGTCTATCGCAAGAACCACCGTGTTCCAGTCAAATTCAGCATCTTCTTGTCTGACGATTTTATATTTTAAATTACAATCCCAAGTAGCATCGGTAACGGCTTTACCAGATTCCAAATCATACTCTTCGATTTTCGAAACGACGTTATTTGGATGATAAGCCCAGCTTGATGGCGACGCTGCATAGGCCGTCGGAATCGAAAAGGTCATTTGGTAACCACGACCATAGGCCGTTGACATTACATCCTGATCGGTACTTTCTGGAGTGATGAGCATACCTTCATTCTCGTAAGAAAAACCTAAAACTAATTGCGCATCGATATTGCCAATTTTATTAAAAGCATTTCGGTAATCTTCAGCCGTTTGCTCGTTGTTATTAAAGTGAAAAGCACCTTCAATTCTGTTCTGAGTATTACTTGCTAACGAGAAAAAATCTGCATATTCAATTTTTGATTTTTTAGGAAAACCATTTGCAAGCAAGGTATCAGCCCACGTTGGATTTGATAAATCACCCAACACAGCTAGAACGTCAATGCCTAGTGACGGAGTGTTTGTTTTGCTGAAAACGTTATTCAAACGAAGACTTTTATTTATAGATCTCACTGATAATTGTGGAACTACTTTAGCATTCAAAGTCGACTCTGCTAATAGACGTTGCACTTGCGAAGCTACGATATCAGGATTCGGATAATCAGGTTTTAAAACTTGATACGCATAATTAATAAAATCTGATTTAAGCTTAACGCCAGATTTAGCCACTGTTGAGGATTGCCCAACAACGCCACCAGTTGAATTTTTTGAATCATAACTGCCAATTAAAAAGTTGTAAGTTTTGCCTTGAGAGCTCGGAGAGTTACACGAGTTATAGGTAATCATGTCGACACTGGCTTCATACGCAAATGGAGCACTGGATGCGGGATTTGTGGACTGTAAAGTCGCGTCTGTTGTCGCGGAATCAAAACCGGCTTTCCCGCAGTTTTGGAAACCAACAATCAAAATGATCGATAATAGAGCAATAGAAGTTGCCGACATAGTTATTCTACTTCGGAATAACCGTCCAATACGAGTAGTTAACGGCATGAATTCTCCCCTTCCTCCATGATAACACATTTTGTCTTTCTACTATAATGGGATTAATACTTGCCTCATTTTAAAACGTTTGAGATTTTTAAGGCCATGAAAAAAATCAAAAAAGCCCTTATTCCCGCTGCCGGTCTAGGAACGAGATTTTTACCGGCCACCAAAAGCGTCCCTAAGGAAATGCTGACGATAGTCGATGCTCCTATTATCTTTTACGTCGTCGAGGAAGCCGTTAAAGCAGGAATCGAGGATATCGTACTCATTGCGGGACGAGGCAAACACGCTATTGAAGACTTTTTTGATACATCGTACGAAGTCGAGGACAAACTTTTAAAAGACGGCAAAGTCGATTTACTCAATCGCCTAGAGCAAATTCGTAATATGGCTAACATAATCTCGATCCGTCAAAAGCAGGCCTTTGGTTTAGGTCATGCCGTCCATTCAGGCAAGACTATCATAGGCAACGAACCATTTGCGGTCCTTCTGGGAGACGAAATCACCGTTAATTTAGACAATCAAAGTTCAGCCACTGAAGACCTAGTGCGCGCGTTTGAAAGAACTGGCCATTCGGGTTTATCGGTTATGAAAGTCACTGACGATCAAGTTTCTAAATACGGTGTTGCCGAATTCGATGCTGAAAAAAAAGAAACCCTTAGAATTGGCAATAGTCAAAATGTCGATTTCTATCGGGTCAAAAATCTTTTAGAAAAACCGAAACCTTCAGAAACGAATTCACGTTGGGCAATTACGGGTCGTTACGTGTTTGACCCAAAAATTTTTTCAATTTTAGAAAATCAAAAACCAACTAAAAATAATGAAATCCAACTTACGGACGCCATTCAAGAACTGACTCGTAACAATGTAGTGAATGCGTATCCTTTACAAGGGCGTCGTTACGATGCCGGTGATAAACTTGGCTACTTAATTACAAATATTGAATTCGCTCTACGAAATTCAGAGCTAACTCAAGAACTATCAGACTACTTAAAACAGCTTGTAAATAAAATCGACAAAGGATCTTTCAAATGAAATCACTGGTAATCTGCATATTGTTTTCTACACTTTCGTTTGCTTATATTCCTCCTTTGAAAATGATTTTAGATCGCACCTCTGAAAATGCAGGATCTGGCGTTTACTCAATCGAAACTGATGTTCTTCTGACGGATGGAATCAATGAGGCGAACGTGAAAGAAAGTTGGCTTGTCGAAAACGAACGTAGCATTCGCCTGACGGTTATTGGTCAGAAAGAACTTAAAGGTCTAAAACTGACTTACCTTTACGAAAACGGTTTAAAATGGGCAATGAAGGGCCAAAAGCGAGAATCACAACAAGCGTCCGTTGATTTCTTGGAACGTTGGCACCACATTAGAAATGCCGATGCTTTAAATAATTTTTTAATTTCAAATAAAATTATCCCTGAGTACAAAAAAGACAAACAGTCTCGTGCTGTTTATGAAGAATCCTACGTGCGTTTAGGGCGCACGGAAGGGGTTGTCAATTATGCTATCGGTGAAAACAACAAAGATTCGCTGCTTCCAAAGCTTTGGATCGAGCAAGATTTTTTCGTAATCAGAAAACTGCGACTTCCCTCGCAAGTGGAAGTTGAATTTGAAAATTATAAATCGTATTCTAAAGGCCTAAACTATCCCAAAAATAAACTTGTCCGCTGGGGGCAGAACAAAGTCACCATTAACACATTATCGGTTGGTCCTAAAACTGGTAATTTAAGCGCACAATTTAATCCACAAAGTTTAGAAGCTAATAATCAATCGGAAGTATTATATAACAATCCTTTAAAAAACCTTTTAGAAGAGTTTTACACTCGGTTTAGATGATAAAAAAATACGCCCACGTTGCCGTTGCTGCCCCACTGAAGGGCTTACTCACTTATAGCATTCCAGCAGAACTTGAAATAGTTTCTGTAGGTTCTGTCGTGCTCGTACCGTTAGGAAGGCGTAAATGCCGTGGCATCGTATTCTCGATCACGGAAACGGCCCCAGAGACCGAATTTGAAATTAAGGCACTCGATAGCATCGACCCAGAATACGAAGGTGAAAGCCTAGCTCCCCGCTTGAAATGGATTCAGTGGTTAGCTGATTACTACTTCCATCCGATAGGCTTAGTAGCGGATCTAATTTTACCGCCGCTTTCTAAAGGCAAAAAAAATGTAGCTCGAAAGCGTTCACCTATTCCAGATTTTCCGCCCGAAGCCCCGTTTCCTTTAAATCCCGAACAAGAGGCCGCGTACAAAGCTATTGCCGCAGGTAAAGGATTTCAGACTCATTTGCTGTATGGGGTAACTGGTTCTGGCAAAACGGAAGTGTATTTACATCTATTTGATAAAACATTGAAAGAAGGAAAAACAGGTTTGTTTTTGCTTCCTGAAATTTCTCTTACTCCACAACTAGTAAATCGTTTTGCTAAGCGTTTTGGTTCTAAGATCGCGTTACTGCATTCTCAGTTAACGGATCGCGAACGTACACAGTTTTGGTGGGAAATGATTACGGGCGAAAAACAAATTCTTATTGGCGCGAGATCTGCTTTGTTTTGCCCTGTTCCCAATTTGGGTCTAATCGTTGTGGACGAAGAACATGAATCCAGCTTCAAGCAGGAAGAGAAGCTCAAGTATCATGGTCGGGACGTTGCTATCATGCTGGCAAAAGAAATGGATTGCCCGATCATATTGGGCTCAGCTACCCCTAGTTTTGAATCTTGGGTGAACGCGACTAAAGGTAAATTCAAACTTCATCGAATGGTAAAACGCGTCGGCGATATTCAGTTACCTGAAATAAAAATTATTGATTTAAAAGAATCGGCAGCTAAATCCAAAGAACTAAAATTACCTTTCTGGATGAGCGAGACTCTACATACTGAAATCCAAAATAATTTAGAAAACAATTTTCAATCCGCATTGTTCTTAAATCGCCGCGGGATGAGCCAATCCATTATTTGTCCTTCCTGCGGCTATACGAAAGAATGTCCAAACTGTGATATAAAGTTGACTCTTCATGCGCACAATCACCTGGTTTGCCACTACTGTGACTATCACGAAAGTTTTAAACCTCGCTGTTCAGATTGCAATGAGGGCACTTTGGAGCCACTAGGAATTGGAACAGAAAGTGTTGAAGCCGAGATACAAAAGCTTTTCCCAGAAGCACGTGTTTTACGTGTCGATCGCGATGAAATTCAAAACCGCATCGATTTGGAAAATGCGATTGAAAAAGTAGAAAAACAAGAAGTCGATATTCTAATAGGCACGCAGATGATCGCTAAAGGGTTAGACTTTCCAAATCTAAAACTAGTTGGTTTAGTTCTGGCCGATGTTGGATTTAATTTACCAGATTTCCGAGCCGGCGAACGTGCCGTTCAGTTAATTTTGCAAATGAGCGGACGTGCGGGTCGCCACAAGCGTGAAGATGAACCTAATGGTGTAGTCATCTTGCAAACATTTAATCCCGAAAGTGAAATCGTCCAGATGGCAAGCCAATCTGACTATGAAGTCTTTTGTGAATACGACTTAAAAAATCGTCAAGTTTTCAGTTACCCGCCGTATGGAAAAATGATTTCTTTTCGAATACAGTCACGGGATTTAGATAAATCACAAAAAACGGCGCGTATGTTATCCGAGCGTTGTTTTAACTTAAAAGAAAAGTCAGAGGCATTTGACGAGGTTCAAGTCCTGGGCCCTACGGAATCCCCTATTGCTAAAATCAGAAATGAGTTTCGCTTTCAAGTTATCCTAAAAGCGAACAGCGCGGCAGTTCTACATCGCTTTACCAAGATTGTGCTGCAAAATGAAAAATGGATCCCGACTGGCGTAAAGCTATATGCAGATGTTGATCCAATGAATCTACTTTAAGAACCGTGCGGACCTTCACTCTGGTTACGCATATGATCGGCAAGCCTTGCAATGGCAGACATGAACATCGAATTAAACTCTGGTGACGTATTACAAATTTCTAGCGCACGTTTCATGCAAAACAACCACTGATCTCGCTCTGAAATACCGATAGCAAACGGTAAATGCCGAGCACGCAACCGCGGATGTCCATATTTTTGAACAAACAAATCAGGTCCACCCAGCCACCCAGATAGAAACTCAAATAGTTTTTGATTGGCTCTTGGCAAATCGGGATGCATTTTTAAGATACCTTTGGCTTCTGGAGCGTCCGACATGACTTGATAGAATGCATCTACTAACTTCTTTAAACCCTCTTCACCGCCAAGCACTTGATACAACGTAACTTCCAAAATATACCGTCCTGAAAAAAAATAGGCCCACGTTTTAGCGTGAACCCACTAGATATAATGGAAGTTTTATTTCTTCAATACAATTAGCGACAAACGTTACGAACGTCGATGAACTGCTTTATAGACTGGAAGCGAGAGGCATCAGCTTTGTCGTTTACAAAACGACCACCATTGCCTTTCACTTTCATAACGATACCTGATCGGTCAATTGTAAATAGGCCGTATGAACTAAATGATTTACCAGACTGATTAAAACATGAATTGATTTGGTAATCAACAACACCCTGATCTTGGTAAACTACGCGAGCCGCATCCCAGGCTTTAAACTCGCCTGTTCGACTAAGTGCCGCGTTAACAATCGTAGTGTCGCGATTAGGAACAACGCTGAATTCTTTTACGTTGTCCATTAATACTGTTTTCTTTACTTTTACACATTGACCTGAACGATCGCCGTCTACATTGTTCACTGCAATCAACTGCTTTCCGCCGTTTGCTGATTTGGTGTAATATAGAACTGCGCGATCTGTAGGATGGATTGATACTTTTATATCTATTACACCTTGATCAATCGTGCATTTCACTCGATTGTCGTCAGTAATCCTTAATAGTTGTCCAGAAGACATCAATAAATAGTGTTTAGCGCCCCGGTCGTTTGATCGAGCTTGCTTACATTCTTTATATGACTTGCCATCGCGTGGACAGTTTTTGATATCGTCGGCGGCACCGATAGCCAAAACAGAAACAACTAGAGTCGAAAAAGCTAACATAATTTTCAGTGTGGTCATTTTGATCCCCCTTAATGGTTCGTCCAGCTGTAAAGCGAAATGCGGGCCAATTAAAACTGGGGACAAAAAGGCTATTTTAAGAGTTGTCCCATAGTGATGCGCCAATTTTGGAAACTTGGACCTAGTTATATTTGTTTGATAAACTTAGGTAAGGGATATTTTTGATAGGACGTACGTGATGGGAAAAAATATAAATAACAAGGGTTTTAGTTTAGTGGAACTTTTGGCCGTCGTTGCCATAATTGGTATACTGGCGGTTATCGGTATTCCACAATATCATAAATTTCGAGTTAAGGCATTTCAGGCGGAAGCTAAAACTCAGTTAGCAGCTATCCATACCGCCGAACGAACCTTTTTCCTTGAACATGAGACTTACCATCCATCTTTGAAAGCAATTGGTTATGCTCCGATGGGGCGAGCTCGTTATAACATTGGTTTCGGTTATCACGATCCAAGTCTGACAGCGTCCGCTACGGCACCCTATATTTATGATTTAAATACCCTTAATTCCAAATCTATGTGCGCCGGTCCATTTGGCCTAGGTACCGATACAAAATGCCAAATGGTTAATGATACGCCTACAATAGGAACATCGGCGACGGCCACTACGATTAGCTATGCTGCGACGGCTGTTGCATATGAAGAACAACTTACCGCTTCGAACAATGCGCCAACTAGTTTTTCTATTGCTGTGAATTTTGTACTAGGGGTTGCAGCGCATGCACAAGCAACATCATCACAAACACCGCGCGTGAACGTTGAGGTTGGAAGCGCTCCACTGGGCTATGATAGCTGGGTGATTGATCATAATAATCGCTTAAGAAAGGCCTATCTAGACAATTCTATAGATTGCGAAACTGCAGGGACTTGCAAACAAACGACTCCATACGACGATCCATAACACTACGAATTAAAATAAAGCCCAACGTATTAGGTTGGGCTTTATCCAGAAACTTAAGGCATTCTAACTAATACTAGCAACCGCCAGGAAAGCAAACCGCTAAACTTGGGTTGTTTAATTTGTTAAGAACTTGGCTTAACTCAAGTTTAGTCGCGCCAGCTGGGTTTTTGTTACCTTGAAAATAGATTTCGATAACATCATTTTGACTATCAATTTTGATATCAGTAACGTTTTGATAAGGGTTACCTTTTGCATTAGTTAAATACATGATAGTATTTATGCGAGAGATAACGATGATGTTACCTTGTGAAGTAACCGCGAATAAACGACCTTCTAAAGCCTTATCTTCTCTGAACTTACCAACGATATCTACACGTCTCATTGAACACACTTGTGTTCCAGGAGCTTTATCAGTAATAACCGACAATAAAGTATTTTCGTCTTTAAAAACTACTTTTGTAGCGTAACGTGAACCATCATTTTCACGCTGACCACCTTGAACGATTTTGCACTCGCTACCAGCTGTTGAATAATTCGCCATTTTAGCTGCGTAGTTGCCGCACTCTTGACCCACTTCTTTCATGCATGTTTCAAATTTAGCTGCTTGTGAACTCGCAGCCGCCATAACTAATAATAATACTAACTTTTTCATTTTTCTCTCCTCGTTTTTATATGGCCAGAGCCATGTTTTTGTTTCGCAGGAGTAGGTTGCGAAACTCAAACCATCGAATTCCATCCTATAAACAAAATTACACATACCTCTGTGTACTAAAACGAGACACTCGGTCGACAATGGGCAGTTTTCAGACCCTCTCCGTAATATTCAGGGGTTGGGCCATTTGAAGTAAAATTGATCAGTATTTATAGATAGATGGTTTAAGTAACCACATCGCTGAAGGATCTTTCTCAT